>QIDH01000092.1 GCA_003229305.1 Acidimicrobiia bacterium
GACCTCCATGAGCCCCGGAGCGCACATTTGGGTCAGGCACGCTCTCCGAGACCTTATCGAGCGGTTTCCCGCGGGGGTTGAGTGTTCTCACGCACTGTGGTTTTTCTTGTCACAGAAGCACTTCGATTCGTCCTCATGCAAACAGGCGCTGTGATCCGGTTGCACACCTGTACCGGTGTCCAACCGTTTGTCGGGGTTTTCAGGCGGCGCCGGTGCGTGAGGGAAGGCGGCCGGCGGTGGCGAAGGCGGCATAGGATCGGAATCCCTGAAGCAATGCGTTCATTTCAGGAGCCGTCGCAGACGCAGTTCTGTCCATCCACCCAGCCGATCAGGTCTTGGTGAGCTTCTGACTGTCAGTCGGCGTCCAAGCTCCCCAGGAAAGCTTCCATGCCATCTGTGACGTTGGCCCTGTATACATCCAGGAAGAGGGGGTCGCCGTTTTGGTCCTCAGGATCTCCCAAGGAGAACAGCCATTCCAAGAGGCTAGGTTCCCAGTCTGAGGACTGCCTTACTGGCGGAATCTCCGATGAGCTGGGGAACTCATCCTTCCAAGCCTTGGGATCTCCGGTCTCGATATCAATAGCCAGAAGAAATCCGTTGTCATCGACAAACCCATCAGCATTGAAGATCTGGGGTCCTTCCCCCTCCGACCCTGGCCAGACGAGTATGAAATTGCTGTCTCCCGACGACTCGACCGTGACCTGGGAGCCGTCTGGCATGGGCACCCTCGTCACCGTCTCCACGGTCTCCCAATCAGCCCCGTCGTCAGAGTCGTACACGGTCATTTCACCGTCGGCGACGATGGCCATCGTGTACGAGCCCTTTTCGACATTGGCTGCCACGGCAGCCTGATCGGGTACCTCACCTGGGACCGTGGCCGATCGGCCAAAGTTCGCCTCGTCATACGGAGCGGGGCCGAAGAGGTACACAAATGCTTTTCTCAATGCATAGTCACCAGACTGAGCCGGTACGACTTGACTTGCTGCTGCTGAAACAAGGACCAGCGCGCCGACAGCCCCCTCCTCGTCGGCGTCGGAATCGTCGGGAAGAAGGTCGATAACGATCGCAGCCGCCCCGCCCTCGACCGGATACAGCGCCTCGAGTCTCAGGTTGTCGTCGAGGCCCCCTCCGAACGGAGCCGTCGACGTCTGCAACGCGTCCGACCCGGACACGATCCAACTCCCAAAGGCCATCGTGTCAGATTCGAAACTCTGCCGAAAAGCCTCTAGGTATCCTGGCTCAATTCCCGCCTCGCTACCCAGGACCTCGAACACGACCTCACCATCCACCTCAAAGGTGTAGAGAGTGTCGCCGTCGGCCCGCGAAGTCTGCGTTACGGTGTCCGCGAATTGTGCTGCGTCGCCGGCCTCCTGAGAAACCGTGTAGGCGTGCGTGGCCACCACCTCAAAATCGGCGGGCCAGCGCACCCCAAGAGCTGCCACCACAAGCAGGTCGCCAGCCAAATCGGCGACCCCCAGGGCATCACCCATGAGTGAGCTGGCCTGCCATACGTCTGCATCGACGTAACGCTGCGGAATGGGGATCAGCGCCTCTGTAAACGCCTCGCCGCCACTCGAAGACAAGATCACCATGTCGCCGTCGCTCACACCTGTCATGACCACCCGCGTCCCGGAATCCCACACCTCGGCACGGGTCGCTCCTGTGATCACGGCATCGGTGAAGGACGCTCCATCCCTATCTACGCGCACCAACTGCATGCCGTTCACAGTTTCGGTGACGATATATGCCACCCCGTTGACTGAGGCCGTTTGGTTGTCGGCATCGGAGACCACCAAACTCGGGGGCAACTCCACTCTCGATAGGAACGCTATGCGGTCGTTTGCAATCTCTTGATCGGCGGGTTCACTGTCCGCCTCACCCGACGACGTCGGCCCCTGGTCTGTCTCTCCAGCTCCCCCGCCGCATGAGGCTGCAACAAGTGCGGCAAGCACGGCAACGGCTGGCCAACGCGGCCAACCGCGTTTGAAACAATCGGCAAGGCTGCGAGAAGCCGAGTCCGCCATGGCATCCATTCATATTGAAGAAGACCGCGAACCTACCACGGGCCCCAGAACTGCAGCGGTGCAGGATCCAAAACGAACGTTCACAAACCGGATCACATGCCTGAGGGTTAGAAATACAGGCGAGCGATGGACTCGGCTACGCAAGCCGGCTTTTCAGAGTTTTCGAGTTCGATGGTGACTTCCTGTTTCACCTGAAGGCCGCCAGCCACTTCATCGACCTCTCTGAGTACCGAGCGGGCCCTGATTCGACTACCAGACGGGACGGGCGCGATGAATCTGACCCGATCAAGGCCATAATTGATGCCCATACGGACCCCTGGCACTTCGAGCTTCGGCTGAAGGGTCACGACCAGCGAAAGGGTCAAGAACCCGTGGGCGATCGTGGTACCGAATGGCCCAGCGGCGGCCTTTTCGCTATCGACGTGAATCCACTGGTGATCATCAGTCGCGTCCGCGAACGTATCGATCCGGTGCTGATCGACCTCAAACCAATCTCCTACGCCGATCTCCTCGCCGATTCTTGCTCTCAGGTCCTCGAGTACCGCCATCAGGCATCTCCACAGTTTTGTCAGGCGAGGCTACTCGGGCGCGCCCAAGGCCGACGCGGCGTCGAAATCGACCCGACATCGCGTCCGATCGATCCCGACTTTTCGTCGGCGAATCGCGCCTGCAAACTGCCACGAGTCCCGATCGAAACGGAGACGTCGAATGCCCCCTGGGGTTGGCCCGGTCCACTTTTTGCCTATCGCCTCGACCGCCATTGCGGCCGCTTTTTCGATTGTCCTCTACCGGCACTGGAAACGTGCGCCAGGCGCGCGCTACCTGTTCTGGTGGATGGCAGGGGTGGTCATGTTCGGAGTCGGCACCGCAACCGAAGCCACTACGACTCTCGCCGGATGGAGCGAACCGGTCTTTCGCGCCTGGTACGTCACGGGTGCTCTGCTCGGAGGGGTGATGCTCGCCCAAGGGACGGTTTACCTCCTATTGGATCGGGCGAAGGCCGACCGTCTCACCGTCGTGGTGGTCGTCTATGCATCCATCGCCGCGGTGTTCGTCCTGAGCTCACCGCTCGACCTCTCGCTGGTCGAGCCGAACCGGCTCAGCGGTGACGTCTTGGAGTGGTCATGGGTACGGCTGTTCTCCCCGGTGCTGAACACCTACGCCCTGTATTTCCTCGTCGGAGGGGCAGCCTGGTCTGCCTGGCAGTACAAACAGAGATCTGACCGCCCAAGAGGAAGGGTGGTAGGCAACGCGTTGATCGCCCTAGGAGCCCTCCTACCTGGAATCGGTGGGGGTTTCGCCAGAGCCGGCACCGTCGAGGTGCTCTATGTGGGCGAGTTCATTGGACTGATTCTGATCTGGGCGGGATACCGCATGATCGCAACTGATTCGATATCGAAATCCATTCACAAAATCCAGCGAGAGCTGGCCGAAAGGACCCCAGCATGAGACGCAATGTGCTTATCGCCCTTGCTGCATTGGCCCTCGTGGCCGCGGCATGTGGGACGACCGATGCCGAAACAACCGCAACGTCAACATCCGAGCCGGCCACGGCCACGGAGACACCTACCACTCAGGCGCCAACGCCAACAACCGAGGGCACCGCGGCAACCACAACCACAGAAGCCATGGAGGGTCGCGTCTTTGCGAGTGCCGATGGGGTCGACGTGGAAATCTCCGACACATCTCGGATTGTCACCCTGACTGGCGACCTCACCGAAATCGTGTTCGAACTCGGCCTTGGAGCCCAGGTCGTGGCGATCGATGTGACCACTACCTTTCCTGCCGAGGCGATAGATCTGCCGGTGATCGGTTTCGCCCAACAGCTCGCCGCGGAGCCGGTGCTCGCCTTCAGTCCCACCCTGGTGATCGGTGACATGACGATCGGTCCACCTGAGGCGATCCAGCAGATCAGAGACGCCGGAATTCCTGTGATGCTCATCGCCAATCCGATGACGCTCGACGACATATCTGCAAAGATCGTCCTGGTGGCAGATATCCTGGACGTAGCAGACGAAGGCGCCGCGCTGGCCGAATCGGTCCAAGCCGACATCGACGCCGCCGTGGCTCTCGCGGCTGGGGCCGAGGATCAGCCGACCATCGCCTATATCTACGTGCGCGGCCCCCAGACCATCCTGCTCTTTGGCCAGGGAATGCCCACCCAGGCAATGATCGAGGGAGCAAACGCGGTCGACGCCGGGGTCGCCGCCGAAGTGTTCGGAGCGGTTCCCCTGACTCCTGAGGCCTTGGTGGCCGCGGCACCGGACTTGATAGTCGTGCCAGAAGCCGGGCTCGCCGCTCTCGGTGGCCTCGAAGCGTTGGCCGCGATACCAGGCGTCGCCGAGACGCCGGCCGGCCAAGCCGGCGCCTTCCTCGCCTACGACGAGGCGTACTTTTTCAACTTCGGACCCCGAGTCGGTCAGGCGCTGGCCGAATTCGTGGCCGACATACACCCGGAGTTGGCCGCCGGGTGACAAACAGCAAGACCGTTCAGGCCGAAACCGACGCCGCTCCTTTCCACCGGGGGCGGCGTTGGGCGTGGTGGGCTGCGCTGTTCGTCTTGATTGTGGCGATGGCGACCTCGCTGTCGGTAGGCGCGGCGTCCATCGGACCACGCGATGCGTGGACGGTGGTCCTATCCCATATGGGAATCGGATCGGCCCCCTCAGTTGCGATCGACGGTGTCATCTGGGCGATCCGGCTCCCCCGCATACTGCTGGGGGTCGCGGTGGGCGCCGCCTTGGGGGCGGCCGGAATGGGCCTGCAAGGCCTGTTCAGGACTCCGCTCGCCGACCCGCACCTGCTCGGCCTAGGACCCGGCGCGGCGATCGGGGCAGTGTTGGGGGCAGCGGGAGGGGGAATCCAGGGGGCGATCGCAGGAGGGGCGGCGGCCGGTTTGATCGCAGGGTTCGCGGTCAGGAGGGTCGGCCGCAGCTCCAGCGGCGACCCGGCCAGACTGATCTTGTCTGGGGTCGCTTTGGGGGCAGCGTTTTCTGCCTGGGTCGGGTTCTTCGTGTTCGGCCTCGACCGCTCCAGCGTCGCCCCGATCGAGTTCTGGCTCCTGGGCAGCCTGACCGGATCGACCTGGAGGGCTTTTGGAACCGCCGCCGTACTCATCTCGGTCGGAACCATCGGTCTGATGACTGCCGGCCGCTCCCTCGACCTTCTGTCGCTCGGCGAATCGACGGCCAGGTCGCTCGGCGTCGATGTCGGATTGGTATCGACCATGGTGATTCTCGGCGCAGGTCTGATCACCGGGGCCGCCGTTGGTGCGGTGGGAGTGATCGGCTTCGTCGGGCTGCTCGGCCCCGCCATCGCCAGAAGGCTGGTCGGACCGAACAACAAGTCTCTCATTGCGATGTCGGCCATCGCCGGCGCGCTCCTGATGGTTGTGGCCGACACGGTCGCCAGGACCGCGGTGTCTCCGATCGAGCTGCCCGCAGGATTGGTGACGGCCGCCGTCGGTGGTCCGGTCTTCATTTGGCTCATCTCGAGGATGCGGAGATGGACATGACATTGTCTACTGAACGCCTGACTGTCCGACTGGGCGGACGGCCGGTCGTTTCCGATGTGACGACTTGCTTCCCGGTCGGCAAGTTGACGGCGATCATGGGTCCGAATGGGGCAGGCAAGACGACGCTTGTCCGGGCGTTGGCCGTCGACCTCGCTGCGTCTGAAGGTAACGTGAACTGGGGAAACGAACCAATCGGTTCGTGGGCTCCGACTGACCTCGCCCAACTGCGTTCTTTTCTCTCCCAGGACACGCCGTCGGACATTCCGTTCACGGTGCGAGACGTGGTGGCAATGGGTAGAGCCCCCCATCGAGAGTCCTCAGGTTCCGATCCCGCTCAGGATCGACGCGTCGTCGATGAGGCGATGGAGACGATGGAGGTGTCGGAGCTGGCGGATCGACGTTTCAGCAATATCTCTGGCGGTGAACGCGCCAGAGCATCACTGGCCAGGGTCCTCGCCCAACAGGCCCATGTGATCCTCCTGGACGAACCAACCTCTTCACTGGATCTAGGTCACCAGGAAAACGTCCTCTCCTGTTTCAAGGCAGAGGCGGCCTCGGGGCGGACCGTGATCGCGGTGCTGCACGACCTGAATCTGGCCGCCTGCCACGCCGATCGAATCCTCTTCCTCGACGAAGGCACAATCGCAGCAGAGGGCTCACCCGAAGAAGTCCTCGAGACTCAGTTTCTGACGTCTCTGTACAGACATCCGATCGAAGTGGTTGATCACCCATTTCGAACGACACCCTTGGTAGTCACCCGCGAGCGCTAGGCACCCGAGCTACCCGCACTGCCCCCTAGTGGGAATCAGGGGTCGCCCTGATACACCGAAGAGCTCCTATCGCCGACCATGTCGGTATGAGCACATTCACAGCAACCATCACAAGAGCCCGCCGGATGGCGGATGCCACCCCATCAGAGCGCAACCGTTACGTTGACTTCCTGCGCGCCCTTTCGATCCTGGCCGTCGTCATCGGGCACTGGCTGATCGCAGCCCCATTCCTGAGCGAAGGAGGCTTGCAGGGCATCAACATGCTGGCCAAGTCGCCATGGACCCAGTGGCTGACCTGGGTGTTCCAGGTGATGCCAGTCTTCTTCGCCGTCGGCGGGTTTTCGAACACCGTCTCATGGAGGGCCGCTCGGGCCAAAGGGCAGACGTTCGGTCAGACCTACGGAGCGTGGCTCACCTCGAGGGTCCGTCGTTTGGCCATCCCCGTCACGGTCCTGGTGGGAACCTGGGCGACGATCGGGATGGCTCTTGCGAGCTACGGCGTCGACCCCGCCCTCGTCAAGATCGGCTCGCAGGCGGCCCTGATCCCGGTGTGGTTCCTGGCTGTCTACCTGTTGATGACGCTCATCGGTCCTGCGATGGTCGTGGCGTGGGAGCGTTGGGGATGGGGATCATTCGTTGCTATGGTCGCCGCCGCCACGATTGTCGATCTGGCGGTCTGGTCAGGTGCCGGGCTGGCCGGTTGGCTGAACTTCCTGTTCGTGTGGTCTGCCATTCACCAGCTGGGCGTTGCCTGGGCCAATGGGAAACTGACAGGTGTTTATGCAAGGCGATTGGCGATGATCGCCGCGGTTGTCGTCGTCGGGCTCGTGACCGTCGGCCCATATCCGATCGCCATGGTCGGAGTGCCAGGAGCAGCCGCCTCGAACAACTCGCCACCGACGATAGCCCTCGTTGCATTCGGTGCCATGCAGATCGGTGCGCTTCTCGCCCTCGAGACTCGGGCCAAGAGAATGCTCGCCAGGCCGGTCGCCTGGACCGCCACGATCCTGGTCAACGGGATGATCATGAGCCTGTACCTGTGGCATCTCACCGTGATGGTCCTCATGATTGGCGCCTCGCTGTTGGTCGGAGGATTCGGCCTCGGGATCGAGCCCGCCACCAGAACGTGGTGGGCGACTCGCCCCATCTGGATCGCTGTGCTCCTGACACTGACGGTGCCGTTCGCCATGGCCATGGCCAGGATCGAGCAGGTGAAACCGCTGAGTCCGTCCTCGAGGCCAAGCCCATGGGTGGCAGTAGCGGCAGGCGTAGCCCTTTCCATTGGTCTGGCGCTACTGGCTGGCGCCGGCATCCAGGGCCCGGTCCTCGGAATCAACCCGGTCGCCACCGGCCTCCCCCTCTTGGCCGGCCTGGCCATGAAACGGGCGGGACGACCGGGCCATGCGCTCGAGAGAACCGAAGGGCTGGTCGGAGCTGAGTAGTAGTCATGTACCAAGCAGGCCGACTCGGGATGATCTGGCCTGCGGTCCTACTCCTCGTCGAGACTCAGACGGATACGGCGGAAGCCCTTGCCCTTCGACTCGATCTTGGTGATCTTGATACCGCCCACCTCAGAAGTGGAGGCTACGTGGGTCCCGCCGTCCGCCTGACGGTCCAGACCGACGATGTCGATCACTCTGATCTCCTCAACCGAGGACGGGATGAGGTTGACCTTCGTGCGGATCAGGCTCGGGTCCTTGTCAGCTTCGGAACGAGGCATGAAGGAGACATCGATCGGGAGACGCCTGCCGATCGCGGCGTTTAGAGCATCCTCCAGAGGCTGTCGCTCCTCCGGGTCCCAATCGGGCAGTTCGAAGTCGAGGCGACCCTTGCCAGGTTCCATGTTGCCTCCGGTCACCGGGCTCTTGAAACGCTCCCAGACCACGCCGCACAGCGCGTGCATCGAGGTGTGGGTCCGCATCAGCCGGTAGCGACGCTCCCAGTCCAGCTCTCCCCTGACAGCCGTTCCGACTGACGGAAGTCCGCCATCCAACCAATGCCAGACACCATCAGAGTCTGGTGCCACCTTGACCACCGCCAACTCATCATCGCCGACCCACAATGAACCGATGTCGTGGGGTTGGCCCCCGCCTCCCGGGTAGAACACGGTCTGATCGAGCAACACTCTTCCGTCCTCCGGCTCGACTCCAACCACCACCGCGTCCATGGAACGGGCATATGAGTCCGTCGAGAAAATCCGATTGGTCACCGAGCACCTCACCTTCAGGTGAGCGCCGACAATACTCTCCTCGTCCTTGGTGGGACGGTGCCCCGCTAACGTAGGACCATGGGTCGAATCAGCAGGTCAATCGAATTGATGAAGGCGTCGTGGCGGGTGCTCAAGGCCGACAAGGAGTTGATCGCCCTTCCGGTGATCTCAGGGATCGCTTCGATGATCGTGGCCGCGACCTTCATCATCCCGCTGATCTCAGCAGGCGATTTCGAAAACGAGAGCCCATCACCGATCACCTGGGTCCTCATCTTCGTGATGTACGTCGTGCTGGCCTACATCACCATCTTCTTCAACGCCGCTCTCGTCTCCGCCGCCCATGAACGATTGAACGGCGGCGATCCTACGATCGGTAGTGCCATCAGGGGGGCGAGATCGAGGGCCGGAAAGATCCTCCCATGGGCGATCGTGTCTGCCACGGTCTCGGTCATCCTCCGAGCGATCGAGGAACGGGCAGGCATCGTCGGCCAGATCGTGGCGGGCTTGGCCGGCATGGCCTGGGCAGTAGTCACGTTCCTGGTACTCCCCATCATCGTGATCGAAGGCCTGAGCGTCGGGGATGCCATCAAGAAATCATCGAATCTCTTCAAGCGGACCTGGGGCGAAAATCTGGCCGCCCAGGTGGGTTTTAGCCTGATCGGACTTGCGGCAGCCTTGCCTGCGATTGCCCTCGTCTTCCTGGGTTTCGCGGGCGGAGGGGCAACTGCGGCGATCGCAATCATCGTCGCGGTGATATGGATGATCCTGGTTTCCGTGGTGATAGCCGCGCTAAGTGTGATATTCCAAACCGCTCTCTACCACTACGCGGTCGATGGTGAGGTCCCGAGTGGCTACTTCTCGGACGATGTGATGCGCTCGGCCTTTGGCCAGAGGCGTCGCCGGCGCTGACGCCAGTCCAGAACATTCATTGGACCACCTCGGAGCAGCTGTGGAAACCAAGGCAGACATCGGACTCATCGGGCTGGCGGTCATGGGTCAGAATCTGGTCCTGAATATGAACGACCACGGGTTCAAGGTGGCCGTTTTCAACCGCACGACGTCCAAGGTCGACGACTTCTTGAATGGGCCCGCCAAGGGCACGATGGTCGCCGGTACCCACTCCGTTGAAGAGCTGGTCGGTTCTCTGAAGCAGCCTCGCAAGATCATGGTCATGGTCAAGGCAGGAGGACCGGTTGACGCAGTGATCGACCAGCTCACTCCCCTGCTCAAGCCCGGCGACATCATCATCGACGGTGGCAATTCTCACTACGAAGACACCAGGAGGCGGACCGTAGATCTCGAAGCGCGAGGACTGCTGTTCATTGGGGTCGGAGTCTCCGGAGGCGAAGAGGGAGCCAGAAACGGGCCGGCGATGATGCCGGGTGGTTCGCCGGCTGCCTGGCCCCTCGTCAAAGACATCCTCCAGGCGATCGCGGCCAAGGTCGAAGACGGCTCACCGTGTTGCACATGGGTTGGCTCGGACGGAGCAGGCCATTTCGTCAAGATGGTCCACAACGGCATCGAATACGGCGACATGCAGGTAATCGCCGAGGCCTACCACCTGCTCAAGGCGGGCCTCGGCATGTCTGAAGACGAAATTGCAGCGACGTTCCAAGAATGGAAAAACGGAGACCTCGACTCATACCTGATGGAAATCACCGCCGAGATTCTTTCCCACGTCGACGAAGACGGAATGCGCACGCTTGGCGTGATCCTCGATGCAGCCAGCCAGAAAGGAACGGGCAAGTGGACCACCGTTGCGTCTTTGGACTTCGGCCAACCCGTGACTCTCGTGGCTGAGGCGGTATATGCGCGTATCGTGTCCTCGCTCAAAGACGAGCGGGTTTGCGCCGCGGCCAAGATCGGCTCAGACACACTTCCAATCGCCGTCGAGCGCGAAGCCTTCGTCTCGGCCGTACGAGACGCCCTGTATGCGTCCAAGATCGTCTCGTATGCCCAGGGTTTCATGCTGCTGAGGGCCGCTTCGGACGAGTTCGGTTGGGATCTCGACTACGGAGCCACTGCCCAGCTTTGGCGAGAGGGAGCGATTATCAAGGCGGCCTTCCTCGATGACATCACCGCTGCATTCGGACGCAACCCCGATCTGGCCAGCCTCGTGCTTGACGACTTCTTCTCCGCCGCTCTGGCCAGGACCGAGCAAGGCTGGAGAACGACGGTGGCTGCCGCCGTTGTCGCCGGCCTGCCCGTGCCTGCCTATTCGACGGCTCTGGCCTTCTACGACGCCTACCGCACCGAAAGTTTGCCGGCGAATCTAATCCAAGCGATGCGCGACTATTTCGGCGCCCACACCTATGAGCGAACCGACCGACCAAGGGGCGAGTGGTTCCACACCGACTGGACAGGCACCGGCGGCGATACGACGGCCACCGCATACTCCGCGTAATCGCGCTCAACCGAAGCAACCATTTCACAGGCAACGTGGGAGTCAGGGTGCCAGGATGGGAAGATGCATGCACTTTCTGAGATCGCCCCGCCTTTCATAGACCTCGCCCACCGGATCGTCTGGTGTACTGCTGCCACCGTGGACTCTCAGAATCGGCCTAGATCGAGAATGCTGCACCCGATGTGGGAATGGGACGGCGAGAAACTAACCGGCCGCATCGCGACCGGTCCAACCCCTGTCAAACAGGCTCACCTCGACCACAGCCCATACATGTCGCTCACCTATTGGACTGAGAATCAGGACACCTGCACGGCAGAGGTGAAGACCGAGTGGGCGTTGGACGAAGAATCCAGGACCGACCTGTGGGAATGGTTCAAATCGACACCCATGCCCCTCGGCTATGACCCGGCGATCATCCCCGGTTGGGACGACCCCATGTCGCCAGGGTTCGCGGTTCTGAAGTTGACGCCCTGGCGCCTCAGGGTGATGCCAGGATCCGTCCTCACCGGAGGCTCAGGTGAAATTCTCAGCTGGAAGGCCGGCGATCACTGACCCGAGCGACCCGGATAGCTTGGCAGACACATGACTTGAGTGGTCGGGGTCAGACCAGGGCTATTTCCAGGACCGTCGCAGGCGCGATCACCTCCAACTCGACCGACTGAGCAGTGCTGGCAGGAACGACGGCGGTGCGCCCAACCGCCAGGCGTATTGGGTCGTGCCCGGAGGTGGAAACCACCAGCTCACCGGCGACGACCATCACTATTCGCAATTCTGAAGGGTTCCTGAGTTCGATTGTGCCGAGCGACGATCGGTGTTCCACGATCGAATAGTGCGGTGTATCGACCAGCAGCCTGCGCCCATCGCCCTCGATGAGTCCCATTGAGCCTGGACTTGCGTCGAGGCGGATGGCCTCAAGACCTTCGGCAATGTGCAAGGTACGAGGTGCCCGCCCGTACTCCTCTATCCAGTCGTACAGACGGAACGTCGTGTCGGAAGGCGTCTGAATTTCGGCGACCACGACGCCCGCCCCTAACGCGTGCACGGTGCCGGCCGGGAGGTGATGAAACTCCCCTGCCAGCGCCGGGACCGGGTCGAGCAAATCGACCATTGCCTGCGCGCCGGCCGACTCTTTGACATCTTCCATCTCGACCCCATCCCTAAACCCCAGGTACAGGACCGCCCCTGGCTCTGCTTCGACCACGTACCAGGATTCAGTCTTGAGGTATGTCCCAGGACACTCGTCGATAAAACGTGCATCCGGATGTACCTGGACGGAAAGGTGTTCCTTCGCGTCGAGGTACTTGACGAGCAGAGGGAAGTCTCCGAGGATGGTCGCAGACGCGCTGCCAAGCAACGCGTCGCCGAATTGCGAAATCAGCTCGCCCAACGTCGATCCAGCCGAAGGTCCGTAATCGCTAACAGTCCTCGTGACAGCAGCACTGGTAACCGCGTCCAGAGGCAGATCCGCGATCTCCCAGCTCTCGCCATATGACTCGCTGTCTGGCAGTGACTTGCCCAACGACTCGAGTTTTCGACCACCCCACGGTTTGGCGACCAGGATCGGCTCGAATGTCATAGGTCCAGACAAGGCGTGCATAGGCCGAAACAGTAGGCCTTCGTGAGGTTGCTCACGTACGATGACCCAATGGCAGCATGGATACACACGGTTCCTGAGGAAGAAGCCGATGGCAGGCTCGCTGAGCTCTATGACATCACCAGAGATCCTGGCAACGGCAGGGTCGACAACATCATGTCGATCCATTCGCTTCATCCCGAAGGCCTCGACGCCCACAATGAGCTCTATAAGGCAGTGATGGCAGGCACGCCCACGCTTCGCAAAGTGGAGCGCGAGATGATCGCCCTTGTCACGTCTTCGATCAACGAATGCCACTACTGAGTGACCCACCACCGCCGCGGTCTGCGGCGCCTGCTACGCAACGGTGATCTGGCCGACGCGATCGAAACCGACTGGCGGTCAGCCGACCTCGACCCCAAACGCTTCGCAATGTTGGGTTTCACAGAAAAGCTCACGAGAACCCCATCCTCCATGGATCGATCCGACGTCGAATCGTTGCGCGCCGCCGGATTCTCCGACCGAGACGTTCTCGACATCACAGAGGTGATTGGGTACTACGCCTATGCCAACCGAATCGCAGACGGTCTCGGTGTCGAAGTCGAGCCCTGGAGTGATGCAGGGGCTTCAGAACCGCACGAGATTCGGTAATCTCTCCAACACCGCGCCAAGAAGTTGGCAGTGATTCGCGTCGAGCAGGAGATTCCAGGTGACCACGAACCCCCATCGCCTGCCTAGGCATGCCGTCCCGCAACGCTACGAGATACGTCTGGAACCAGCTCTGGACGCGGCCACATTCGCCGGCTCACAAATCGTGACGCTGGACATAAGCGACCCGACATCCGAGATCGTTCTCAATGCTGCCGAGTTGGACATTTATGAGGCCCATCTCCGAAACGACGCGGACGATCACGTCGAAGCAGTCGTGACCTACGACGAAGAGGCGCAGCGAGCGACGTTGACACTCGATCAACAGGTTGAGCCAGGAGAGTGGAAACTCTTCTGCGGATTCACCGGAATCCTCAACGATCAACTCCATGGCTTCTACCGCTCGACCTTCACCGACATTGACGGGGACGAACAGGTCATCGCCACGACGCAGTTTGAAGCAGCAGACGCCCGCCGAGCCTTCCCCTGTTGGGATGAACCGGACTTCAAGGCAGTGTTCGCCATCACCTTGGTAGTCCCGGAGGACTTGTTGGCGGTATCGAACGGCGCTGAGGTCGAGCGGTCCCAGATTGGCGACAAGGTCGCCATCCGGTTCGCGGACACCATGAAAATGTCCACATACATCGTGGCATTCGTGGTCGGTCCATTTGAAGCGACAGAGGCCAGAGACGTTGACGGCGTCCCGCTGAGGGTCATCGTGCCGCGAGGCAAGCTTCATCTGACCGACTACGCCATGCAATGTGGAGACTTCTGCCTCAGGTACCTGAGTTCGTATTACGGAATCGATTACCCAGGCGACAAAGTAGACATGGTCGCCATCCCGGATTTCGCATTCGGGGCGATGGAAAACCTCGGGTGCATCACATACCGAGAAACGGCCCTCCTCATCGACCTCGCCAACTCGACCCAGGCTGAGAGGCTTCGGATCCTCGACGTGGCCGGTCACGAACTCGCCCACATGTGGTTCGGTGACCTCGTGACGATGAAATGGTGGAACGGAATCTGGCTCAACGAGGCGTTCGCCAGCTTCTTGGAAATGAAGGCGACAGACGCGATGCGCCCAGACTGGAAGCGTTGGCTGGCCTTCGCAGCGGTGGAACGGCCGTGGGCGTTCGAGGTGGACGATCTGGTGTCCACCCGTCCGGTTGAGTTCGAAGTCAACTCGCCAGACGAGGCAAACGAGATGTTCGATGCGCTGACCTATGGCAAGGGCTCTGCGGTGCTGAGAATGATCGAGCAGTATCTCGGAGAAGAAGTCTTCAGGCAGGGGGTTGGCTCCTACCTCAGGACCCACTCGTACGGCAACACCGAGGCGGCGGACCTCTGGGCGGCACTCAATCAGGCTTCTGGAATCCCGGTCGGCGAAATCATGGATACGTGGATTCTTCAGGGCGGCTATCCACAGGTGGACGTCGACCTCGAAGACGGCGGGATTCGGCTGCGCCAACGCCGGTTCCTGGCCGAGCCGGACGAGGCCGACCAGACACTCTGGCGATTGCCGATCCAGGTGAGGGGCTCGGTCGGGGGTGTCCCGTTCGACCGAAGGCTGATCATGGACTCAGACGAGGCGTTCGTCGAAGTGCCTGGCCAGATCGATTGGGTGGTCGCCAATGGAGGAGGCCACGGCTTCTATCGGACGAGCTATTCGGACTCCCTATTCGTGGCCCTCACTGACGACTTGGACAAGCTCGACGACCTGGAGCGCTACACATTGATCGATGACTCATGGGCGTTCGTCGAAAACGGCCAGCTCAACGTCGCCGACTTTCTCGCGCTGGTCGAGGGGTACAGGGCCGAATCGGAGCACGCGATCTGGCAGTCGATCATCGGAGCGCTCGGCAAGATCAGTCACCACCTGGTCGAGGACGATCACCGACCAGCTTTCAGAACCAAAGTCACCAGCATCCTGAACCAGGTCGCAGCTCGCCTTGGCTGGGACCCGGCTGATGACGACGACCTGACCAGGCGAATGCGCGGCCAAGTACTCCAGGCCCTTGGACTGATCGCCGAGGACCAAGAAACGATTCAACGAGCCCGCGAGGTGTTCACCGCTTGGTCGGCCGAGCCGAGTTCCATCGATCCCGACGTCGCCCAGGCAGCGATGTTCATCGTGGCTCGTCATGGTGACGGCGCCACATACGAAGAATTCATGCGCCGGCACAAATCGGCGTCCAGTCCGATGGAGGAGCAGAAGTTCCTCAGGGCACTCACCACCTTCGGCACCACGGCCCTGACCGATCGCACCATCACGAACCTGCTAGACGGGACCATCCGAGCCCAGGATGTCGCATGGGTCACAGGAGCGCTTCTGGGCAACCGCACAACTGGTGCATACGCCTGGGAGCTGGTGCGCCGAAACTGGGACGATCTCGTCGAAGCGATGCCTCCTGCCACCAGACGCCGCCTGGTCGATGGCCTTCCGGCCCTTTCGGAGCCGGCGGTGGCGGCGAACGTGCAGGCCTTTCTGGCCGAGCATCCTCTACCTGGGGTGGCAAAGGGACTCGAGCAGAAGTTGGAGAGATTGCGAGCGATGGTGGCAATGAGGCAACGCGAGAGAGATCGGCTCAGCGAAGCCCTCAACTGACCAAATCGCTCGTCAGCGTGTCTCGGCTTCAGGTTGGTTCTTTCGGTTGGGAGAAGGCCAGAGCTTCTCGGCCTCTGCGTTGAGTTCAGCTCCAACCAGAACCGCGATCGCAGCGACATAGACCCAGAGCAGAATCACCAGCGGAACCGCGAAAATCCCGTAGGCCGAATCGCCTTCAATGAACGACCCCGCGTAGAAACGCAATGCGAAACTCCCGACGATCCAGATCAGGAGCGCCAGGACGGCTCCTGGCAGTTCCCGTCGCCAGGGTGTATCAGGAACAACCATGTTGTATGTCCAGGTGAGGATCATCAATCCAATCAGCCCAACCAACGGCCAATATGCGATCGCCCAAATTCGATCGAAAGCGCCCGCCCAGCCGAACCTCCCCGCGAGATCTGCCCCAAATCTGGGGCCGAGGACCAGCAGGGGGAGAAGTGTGCCCGACCCGATGACCCCTCCGATCGTCATCGCCAATGCCAGGGCCCTGCGGCGGACCCAGCTCGGATGAACATCGCGGTCATACGCGATCGTGACGGTGCGAACGATCACGTCCGCCGCCCGACTTCCTGACCACAGAAGGAACAGAACACCCACCGTCACAACGTCGGCCCGACCGGACTCGAGGAGCGAATCGAGAGGCTGGGTGAGGCTGGCGACGGTCGATTCGGTGAGGAAGGTTGCCGCGCCGTCCACAATTGCGGTCCTGACCTGCATGACGACCTCCTCACCGAGGGCCTGTGCCACGTATCCAGCGACGCCCAGCACTACCAGCAGAAGCGGAGGAAGAGCCAGCACGACAAAGAAAGCAACTTCGGCCGCCAATCCGGGAACACGGTCGGCGATCGAGTCGCGGACCGTTGCCTTGGCGAGCTCGATACCTCCTGACACCGGATCAGGTATTTCAGAAATCACAATGTGAACGGTAACGGCTCAGGCGGCCGCTGCTACTGCACGTCAGTTGAACCCTCCGACGATGGCTATCCCGAGCCAGGCCAGAACAAGTCCGGCCACCAGGACTGGCCCCGTTCTGGCAACCATCGGAGTCAGTGTTTTCGCCTCTTCGACCAGATCGACCTTCCAGGTCGAGAAGGTGGTGAATCCGCCGAGCAACCCGACTCCGACAATCAGCAATGCATCTTCGGACAATCGTCCTGAACGAAACAAACCAACGATGACGCCAAGCGCCAGAGAGCCGATCAGGTTGATCGAGCTCGTCGCGGCTCGCCTCCGTTTCGCGTCGCCAGATTCTGAAGCGATCCATCGCAGCGCCGCACCCAGTCCACCGGCGAGACCGACCAGCACGATCATCGTTTCACCCCGTGGGTCCTGGCGACGGCGGCAACCCACAACCCTGCGACAACACTGGCTCCGACATAGAGCACGGCCATTGCCAGGCCGGTTGACTCGACGATCAGCACACCCTCGACCACGAAACCCGAAAATGTCGTTAACGCCCCTGCCAGACCCACTCCCAGCAGATTCCACAGAATCCCGACTCGACTGGACAAACGGCCTGCCAGGAACCCGAGGAGGGCCGCGCCAATCAAGTTGGCTGTGAAAGTGCCGGTTCTAAAGTCACCATTTCTTCCGACCAACTCAACGATGCCCCAGCGCGCCAGGGCGCCAAGGGATCCGCCGACGAACACCGCAGCCAAGGTGCCGGCTCTACCAAAGGCGGCTAGGGGGGAAGACCTCAGCAGCAGAGTTCACCGAGTTCGAGTTTCATTTCGCCGACCCGTTTCTCGGCGATCGAGTAATAGACCCACCTACCTCGCTGCTCGCGGCTGAGTATGCCTGCTTCGGCCAGAATCTTCAGGTGATGGCTGACGGTCGGCTGACTCAGAGGCACGTGCTCTTCCAGATCGCAAACACAGAGCGCCTCACCGCTTTTGGCGATGAGCTGGAGCATCGTCAGCCGATGGGGATCACCGAGGGCCTTGAAGGCGGAAGCAGCCTTGGAGACCGCCTCTTCGTCGATGGGTGTTTCGGCTGTGACAGAACAACAGGCGGATTCGACACGTGTGGCGGTCATGGGAACCAAAGGCTATCAGGACCTCGACCCTTTGGAAGCACCGGTCAGAGGTGATCCACTGATGCGCTAACTTGTCGCCAGTCGTCATACCCCAAGGAGGAACCATGTCGCGCCCAATCCGCCTCGCACTCCAGATCCACCCACAGCAAGCCACCTACTCGAGCATCCGCCAAGCCGCGATCACCGCCGAGGAAAAGGGCGTTGACATTGTTTACAACTGGGACCACTTCTATCCCCTATACGGCGAACCAGACGGCATGCACTTCGAGTGCTGGACCATGCTGGCCAGCTTCGCCGAGGTCACCGAGACGGTAGAAATCGGCGCCCTGGTGACATGCAACAGCTATCGCAACCCTCAGCTCCTCGCCGACATGGCGAGGACCGTCGACCACATCTCGGATGGACGGCTGATCCTCGGGATCGGTTCGGGTTGGTTCGAAAGAGACTATGAGGAGTATGGCTACGACTTCGGAACCGCTGGAAGCCGGCTCCGCGACCTGGACGCGGCCATGCCCGTGATCAAGGACCGTCTGGCCAATCTGAATCCGGCTCCGGTTCGAGACATCCCGATCCTGATCGGTGGAGGCGGAGAAAAGGTCACATTGCGCATCACTGCCGAACACGCCGATATCTGGCACGGCTTCGGGGACCCGGAGACAATACGTCACAAGAACGGCGTCCTGGACGAGTGGTGCTCCAAAGTCGGGCGAGATCCAGCAGCTATCGAGCGGTCGGTTGGCTGCGATATCGACAAGCTCGAGACGATGGCGAACGCATTGGTTGAATCCGGAGGCACTCAGATAAGCCTCGGCATAGGCGGACCAACCTATGACCTCGCGTTCCTGGACGAGTGGATCGCCTGGCGAGACGAGCAGAACAACTGAACTCGATAAGGATCTCGCTCTTGCGATAGAAGATGCGGCCCCCAGACTAAGCACTACCCTCCCCGGCCGATGCTGATTTTCGGAATCGCTCTCATCGTCGCCGGGGTCGTCGTTCTTTGGCTGGCCGCCGACCCGTTCGTGGTGGCGGCCGCGCGCCTGGCCCACATGTGGGGCGTCTCTCCGATCCTGATCGGGGCCCTGATCATCGGCTTCGGCACATCTGCGCCAGAACTGCTGGTAAGCACCATCGCAGCGATGAACGACCGCTTGCCTGCGGCGGTCGGAAACGTCGTGGGCTCCAACGCGGCAAACCTCTCCCTGGTCCTCGGAATCAGTGCGCTGATCTCACCAGTTGTCGGGCATTCGCGGACGATGCGAAGAGAAGGGTTGTTGACCCTATTGGCGATGGCTGCCGTCGTTGTTGTGATGTGGGACGACGCTCTGAACCGGGTGGAAGGGCTGTCATTGTTGGGTGGCATGGCCCTGTCAGCCATGTTGATCGTCTTCTGGTCACAACGAGAAGCGAAAGGCTCTGGCGCCGCCGACCTGGACATCGAAGGGGTCGAGCCAGGCGAGGAATACCAGATCTCCCGCGAGCTAAAAGTCGCCGGGCTGGCCATATTGGTGATCGTGGTTGGCGCAGCCCTGCTCAACCAGGGAGGCCAGATCGTCGCCGAAGAGCTGAATCTGAGCGGCGGCTTCGTCGGAGCCACGATCTTCGCCCTCGGGACCAGTCTGCCTGAACTTGTCACCGCGATCGCGGCGGCTAGACGCAGGGCCAATGACCTGGTCATCGGCAACGTGCTCGGATCGAACATCTTCAATTCGCTGCTGGTGGTCGGAGTCTCGGCCACCGTCGGCCCAGGGCTGCTTGCCCAACGACGGATCAACGAGATGCTCGTGATGATGGTGATAGGAGTCTTGGCCGTCGGACTCACAATTGGCCGGAACCGACTGTCGCGACCAGAAGGTCTCCTGTTGCTCGCCGCCTACATCGGATTCCTGGCGGTTACAGCCCAGCTCGCCTCGGCCTGATCCTCACTCGACTTCTTTTTGCGTGGACTCTGGGTGGTCTTGGCCGGACGGTTCTAAGTCCAGACTTGCTCCCCTGGCGGCGTCGCCCTGCGCGCTGACCAATTCACCACGCTGACCGATCCGGACGACGATCACCGCCGCGATCAATGCGGCACTCAAGGCTGACCATTGGCTCCAGGTGAGTGGACCGAGGGTCGAGTCGCCTCCAACGTCGAGCGAGAGCCGAGTGAAGTCGATGAGGAAACGCTGAAGCCCATACCAGACCACCCAGCCGAAGAACACCTGCCCATAGCGGAGTTTCCAGCCCGAGCGGTTGTAGACCCAATAGAGCGCGCCGAACAACAAAATTGCACCCATCATGTCGTAAAGGCCAGTTGGGTGATAGATACCTGGACCGCCATCAACTCCGCAGAATCCATTGGCACTTTGGGTCGAGACACACTCGAGGAGCCCGTGTTGGGGCGCGAGGTTGTAGCCGGGCTTGACCCCGTAGCCGAGAAAGAAGTCGGTCGGCCCTCCGAGGTGCTCGACGATCGCCAGGTCACCTATCCGACCAATAATCGTGCCGATCACCATGCCGAAGCTCGACGCGTCAAGGGTGGGCAATGCTGCCAGGCCAACCTTTTTCATTCGATAGGTCCCGGCCAGGATGCCACCTGCGAAACCGCCGAGGATCGAGAAGTTGCCGAGAGTCCAGAACTCGGAGATGTCGAAGCCGTTGTCGGCGAAACTGGCGGGAATCGTGAACCAGCGAGCACCCAATATCGAGCCAACCAGACCCCAGGTGAGCACCGACTGGTACTTGTCGGTGTCGAACCCTCTCCTCTCGAGGTACTTGGTGGCTATGAAGGCGCCACCCAGAAACCCGAGGGCTGCAAATAGTCCATGCAGGGAGAGTCTGAGAGGCCCCAATTCGAAGATTGGAATGGGCGGGTAAGAGATAACGGCAAGCACGGCAACGATCGTAGTGCTGAGCAGCATCTACCTACTATTCGACCGGACCGGTCTGACCTCATCTAGGCAACTTATGGAATTGCTTGGTGTGCCCTCTAAACCTCTGAGCGAACCGCTGGGGAGAGAGTATTGGAGAGAAAGTTCAGAACTGGGCCCAATCTCGCCTCAAAATCCGCGAGGTCACCGTGGGTTCCGCCTGCCACGATGCGGACTTCCGCCGCCGGCGCCGCCTCCGCCAGGCGGAATGCGTGCTGTACGCCAACCACCTCGTCCTGATCGCCGTGCATGATCATGATCGGCACCTCGATCTGCGGGATGTGACGGACGGGAGCGATGTCGTCGAGGGAAGTGTCCAACACGTATTCCATGGTTCGCCTGATGGCCCAGGCCGCCGCAGCAGGCATCGTCGCCAAGGACGTCGATTCCATCATCATGTCCCAAACGTCCGCGAATCCGGAAACCGACACAAGGCATGAGATCCGGCTCGCTTGGTCCCTGGCCGCCGCGAGGATTCCTGCGGCAGCGCCGATCGAATGCCCGACCACGCCGACGGCGGTCACCTCTTGCCTGCCGATCGTCCAGTCGACTGCCGCGTCCAGATCTTCGCTGAACCTTGGCATGGAGGCATAGCCGTCGTGATCACTCATGCCATGCCCTCTTGCGTCAACAAACAGCGCGTGAAATCCGGCCGCGTGTAGCGGACGAGCGAGCGGCAACATCACACTGGCGTTGGCCCCCCACCCATGCAGCACCACCACGGCGGGGGCCGAATGGTTGACCGGGATCCACCAGCCGTGTAGACGCTTGCCGCCAGGGCCTTCGATGAACACACTCCGGCCCGCCAAACCCAGGCCGCCTGGAGTTTGTGCAGACACTCGACTGGCCGGCCGCATCCGCCGTTTCAGGGCGCCAGGTGCCGCGGCTATCAGCCCCGCGGCCATGGCGACCGGCAGCAGCGGCATAAACGATGTCTTCTTCATCTGAACACGCTTCCTCTCACCCCCATTATCGGCACAATTGGGCCCTCGGCTGAACCGGTCGGCAGAGCGGGTAGAATTCTGTGCTCAACCGCTCCATCCGTTAGAAGTCCCTCCATGACCGAATCTCAATCTTCCGCGCCGTCTTTGGTCCTTCGCGAAACGATCGTGTTGGCCCTTGCAGGCCTTTGGACATTGGTCATCTGGTCGACCCGGCTGCGCATTGCCTCTTCGGACGCTGCGACCGGCTGGACCGACTGGGCGCGCATTGTGGTTTCCCTCGTTTTCGGATTAATGCTTGTAACTCTTGCGATCAACCTGAGACGAGGCGCTCGCAACCGATGGGGCGCGGCCGCGATGATCGGATTCGCCCTTTGGATGGTGGTTGTATGGGTTCCATCGCTGGTCGGTGTCTTGGCAGGTGACCAATCGTCGGCTTTCAAGTTGATCCACAGCGCTCTGGCAATGGGATCGTTGGCCGTTGGGGCTCTGATTGGCGGTCTCGCCAGGCGGGAAACCCTTTTTTACCCGAGGGCGACGTCTAGCCAAGCCGCGGCGAGTAGCACTGCCAAGTAGACGTTTGAGAACGAGAACAGCTTCATCGCCCGTTCTGGTTTCAGATGAACCCTGGCCGCTTCGACGATAAACCAGGTGCCAAGCACCGTCGCGACGCTCAAATACAGCCAGCGCATATCCGCGACCGGTACCAGGGCCAGGCTGATCAATACGACGATGAAAGTGTAAATCATGATCTGGCGGGTCGTACGTGCAACGCCAACCACCACAGGCAGCATGGGAATGCCTGCCCTCGCATAGTCGTCCTTGTACTTCAAGGACAATGCCCAGAAATGGGGCGGGGTCCAATAGAAGACGAGAGCGAACAGTATCCAAGCCGGCAACGCAAGCGAGCCATCGACCGCCGCCCAACCGACCAGCGCCGGGGCAGCTCCTGCGGCACCCCCTATGACGATATTCTGAGGGGTCGTTCGTTTGAGCAGCATCGTGTAGACGAAGACGTAGAAGAGCAACGCCAGGGTGGAAATGGTGGCGGCAAGCAGGTTGGTCGTCAGCCACAACCACATGAACCCAGCCACGCCGAGCGCCACCCCGAACCGAAGTGCCACATTCGGCTCCACTTGGTGACTGGGCAATGTTCGGTGGGCAGTGCGCTCCATCAATTCGTCGATGTCTCTGTCAACGTAATTGTTGATCGCGTTGGCGCCGCCTGCGCTGAGTATCCCGCCGATGAGGGTAGTCACGACCAACCAGGTCCCTGGCCAGCCGTTGGCCGCGATCACCATCGCAGGCACGGTTGTGATCAGAAGCAACTCGATGATGCGCGGTTTCATGAGACCTACATATGCGCCCAGTCGGAAGCCGAGTGTCTGCTGTTCTGGAGCTGGAGTGATCTTCGAAACCATGGAGGTCGAGCTTAACTGCGCACGAACACTCCGTACCGCCCAACACCTACTATTTGTCGGACCAGAATCGTAGGATCGGCTGCCCATTCTTCGACAGACCAGACTCGTGGGCGCTTTGTTGGGGATCTACCTCGGGGACTACCGGCCCGACTGCTACTCCTTGCCGCTGATGAGTGCGGCTATGGAGTTGATCGTTTCGAAGTTCTCCGGCACGAGTTCTTCGTCGTCGACTTCGACGTCGAATTCGTCCTCGATGAACCCGATGATCTTGAAGATTCCCAACGAATCGACAACATCGCGCTCCAGCAGCGGAAAATCGTTCGCCAATTCCTCAGCGGGTTTGTCCCACTTGAGTTCCTCCGCGATATAGGTACGAATTTGGTCATGCATGGCTATTGCCTCTCTCGGTATCGGTAGAAACGAACTAATCAGAAATCTGGGCGCTGAGCGCCTGGCGGTCGATCTTGCCGGTGGAAGTCTTGGGCAGGGACTCAGCGTATTCGATCGTGTCAGGAAGCATGTATGGCGGCAAACGATCCTGGAGATATCCCTTCAATTCGTGCACCTCCAACTCACCGTCGAGGGCCACGAAAGCGAGTATGCGGTTGGTGATGAGATCGTCGGGCACAGGCAGAACAGCACATTCCCGAACCAGGGCGTGACCGTAGAGGGCGGTCTCTATTTCCCCGAGCTCGATGCGGTAGCCCCGGCTCTTGATCTGATTGTCCCTGCGGCCAAGGAATTCGTAGTTCCCGCCCCTGTTCATCCTCACCAGGTCGCCGGTGCGATATACCAGATCTGGCAACTCGCCGCCGAGAGGATCCGGCACGAGGGTCTTGCCTGTCTTTTCAGGATCTCCCCAATAGCCACGCATCACAGTGGATCCGCGCACCACCAATTCACCTGTCTCGCCAGGATCGGCGAGCCGATCGTCATCAGTCACCACAAACGTGCCGACGTCCGAAATCGCTCGACCGATCGGAATGTCGGCGTCAGGATCCGGCGGCTCTGGCACCTCGTAGTAGGTACAAACGTTGGTCTCCGTCGGCCCGTATTGGTTGATGTAGCGGGGGTGAGGAACAAGTTCCATGAGTTCTTTGAGGAACTTTGACGGAAACACCTCGCCAGCAAAAGTCAGGATGCGCAACGAGGGCATCGAGCCGAGCTCGAGCTTGCCACGCTGAAGAAGCATCGACAGAACGGAAGGCACGGAGTACCACACGGTGATTTCGTTGTTCTCGATGAATCGTTTGATCTGAATCGGAAAGACCGCCGCCTTGGGCCCAACCAGATAGAGGGTGGCGCCGACCCAGGCCGCCCCGTACAGATCCGGGATCGACATGTCGAAATGCAAAGGTGGGTGGTTCGAGATCCTGTCGAACTCGGTCAACTCGAAGTGGTCGACGATCCAACGCACATAGGACAGCGCGTTCAGGTGGGAAAGCTTCACCCCTTTCGGAGCGCCAGTGGAGCCAGACGTGTACAGAACGTATGCAAGGTCCTGGCCAATCACGCCAGTCGGTTCGTAGCTCGGATCGACCTTGTCGATTTGCGATCGGGTGGTCACCCTGAACTTCTCGTCAAAAAGGTCACCGTCCTCGCTTTCATCGAGAACGACCAACTCCTCGAGCATTCCAGATGGAAGGTCTGACCATTGCTCAGACATCTCTGAACTGGTAAGCAGCAGCCGGATGTCGCAATTCTCGATGATGTACGAAGCTCGACTGGAAGCCGGAGCGTTCGGATCGATCGGGACGTAGGCAGCACCGGTCTTCATGATTCCGTACAGCCCGGCCACAGCCTCGAGCGATTTTTGGAGGTAGACGCCAACTCTGTCGCCCTGGCGGACTCCTGCCGTCTGAAGGTGGTTGGCGATCCGGTTCGAAAGTTGATCCAGTTCCGCGTATGTGCAGGACCGGTCTCCGTCGACGACAGCAACCCTCTCGCCATGTTTGAGCGCGGATGCCTCCAAGAGGTGGTGGAGCAGGTAATTCAAGGCGAGACCGAACCCGTCTTCTCAACGGCGCGTCCGGCCGCGAACGTCACCATCATCTCAACGAGCTGATCTTGAATGTCTACTCGGCCCAGGTTGTGGACCCTTCCAGGTAGGAGATGCTCCTCAACATTTTGGCTACTGGCGATGACCCCACCGAACCACCCCCGTTTCGCAGCCGCAAAGTCGTCGCTGTCTTCCTCGGCCGAGCCGTAGACAAAGACCAACGCGATACGTCTGTCGACCAACCGTGTGACTTGTTCGAGTAGGCCTCGGCTTACCCAGGGTGTCGCATCCGGTGGCCGGTTCGAGACTGCGTTCATGAGCTTCGTCAGCCTGGCTTTGACGAACGTTTTCGCCATGCGCCGGTACCTTCGTCTAGCTCCCCGATCCCTGAGCATCCTGGGATCGAATACGCCAACCGCGTGACGCAAATACGCCCGGATGGTGCCGGCGTGGGCCAGCTTGGAGGCATTGCCTTCTCCCCTACCGGTATCTCGCATCGAGGGAGAAATGGCGAACACTCCTCTCAAGCCCTCGACATCAGCCGCCAAAGCCAGAGCCGTCCTGGCTCCGAAACATTGTCCGATCAGCACGATATTGTCGACCCCCCTCCGCCTCAGTTCGGCGACTGCGGCAAGACCCTCACCAATGAAGGGCAACTCGTGAGCGAAGGTTTCGATTTCGCCTGCCGAATCGCCGATCCCTCTGTAGTCAAGACGAATCGTGTGGATGCCAATCCCGCTCAGCTGGTCGGCGAGCTTGGTGCCCCACTGGTTCCGTTGGCTCGAGATCGTGTAGCCGCCAGGCGAAAGCAGCACGACGCCCAATCCAACCGAAGGAGCCGTGGGTTCGGTGACCATTGCGACAACCGGCCCAGGAGAAGTAGCCAGAACGACCGGTTCGTGAGCGAGGATCACGATGCAACCTCCCTCACCCAGCCGACCGTAAGCGGTACCAATTGTTTGGTGAGGGCACGGTCAGACTCCGCTTGAAAGTAGTCGGCTCGTCGCGTCGCCCACCAGATCTCTTCCTCGTCGACTCCGACCATATCGACACTCACCCCAGACGCGATCAACTCGTCTGCTGCGGTCACGAGCGCCTTCTTCGGCTTGTCTGGTTTTCCGAATTGGACGAGTGCAAGCCGCTCCAGGTCGGAAGCCAGTTCGACCAGCGACCTACCTGCAATGCCTTCGTACAAGGCCGGGTACAGGGACGATCCGAGCACCTCTGTTTCGCCCAGCTCGCCGAGTTGGTCTGCCAACGAGCCCTGAGCAGTGTCCTCGTCGCGCATCGCCTGCACCCTCGCGGCCCTACCAAGCTCCCTCAGCCATGCAGAACCGGCGGCCAGCGGATCCCAGCCTACGACATGGCGAGCGGATGGATTCAACCTCGCCGCGGCCGCAGCAACGAGCGTGGCGACCCTCGTGCCGATGATGACCACCCGGTCTACGCCGCTCCTGTCCTGCAATCGAGCGATTGCTGCGATCGTGTCCGCCACGGCTGTGTCGAATCCGAGGTCGCGGGGATGGCCTGCGCTGTGGCCCTGCCCCTGATAGGAGAATCTCAGGGTCGGAAAACCCGCTGCGGACAATGCCTTGGCCGCCAGCACCTCTCGTCGGTAATTTCGCTGGAACTCCATCAAGAACGGCGGCGCAACCACGACCCCGGTCGTGCTGTTGCCAGGCGTCGTATGCAGTACTCCGTACAAAGCATGGGTTTCGCCGGCGAAATAGCCGATCTCCTCGGTCAACCCAGTGGCCGGATCGACCAGAATCACCGGAGGAGGCAGAGACGTGGGCGAGCCGCCCTGGAGTTCTCGATCCTTCGCCAAGCTCATTGCACCGGTACTCCTTCGAGTTTCGCAATGGTGTTGCGCATGGTCTCGGAGGTGCCGACGTAGATCGTCGCAGGGATCGAATCGCGAAGATCCTGCTGGATATCCCAGTCGTAGAGGATGCCCCGTACACCGAAGTTCTGCATGGGGTCCATCATGAACGGGGTGTATTTCTCGCTCACGGACAACTTGGTGACTGCTGCCGACTGGAGGCGGCTCTGAATGGCCCCCCCGTCGCCAAGTCGAGCCGCCATGTCATAGATTGCCATCCGGCTGAGTCGCTGCCTGATGGCCATGTTGGCCACACGACTCGACACCTGCTGGTGGGCGCCGATCGCCTTACCGCAGGCCTCACGGGTCCGAGTCCATTCGAAGACATCATCCAGGTCCCGTCGAGATCCGCCTGGGAAGGTCTGCTCCGCCCACGCTCTGGTTTCGTCTCGGATCTCGTCCAGTCGAGGGTTCTGCCATGGCTGCAAATCGGGCCGTCCTACCAGTAAGACTCTTCGGGTTTGCTCACGTCTATGCCGAGTGCCGCTTTGCCAACGTAGCTGAGACAATCGTCACTCTTGGCCGGCATCAAACCACCACATCTGGCATCGCGATACAGGCGCTCGAGGGGCAGTCGTTTTGCGATTGTTGAGCCACCACATATGCGAATCGCCATGGAACCCAACCTCGGCGCCAACTCGCCCACCATGTATTTGGCCTGGTGGATCGCAATGTTCGCCTCCAAACTGCCCGGCGAGTCGGTGACCAGCCGTGCTGCCTCGTATGTGAGTGCCCTGGCAGCAGCCAACTCAACGTCCATCTCACCAACCTGGTGCTGAGTCACCCTGTCGTCAGCGGCGGTCCGGTCGGTTCCGGCTATGCCCTTCTTGGCCAAGTAGTCGGTCATGAACTCGAAGATCGCAGTGCAGATTCCGAGATAGACCCCGTTGTAGCCACCCACCTGCCAATGCGGTTCACGAAGAAGTTTGAAGAATCCGAAGCCCTCGCTTCCCAGGAATAGCAATTCCTTGGAGACGAAAACATTTCGGAGGTACATCGTATTGGACGACGTTGCGCGCATGCCGAGCACGTCCCATACTTCTTCGATCTCTATGCCTTCTGCCTCCTTTGGGACGGCGAAAAAGCTGAGGGTCGGAACCGCTCCTGAAGTCTGTTCCTTGGATCGGGCAGCTACCACGTAGTAGTCGGCGAAGCCTGCCATAGAGACGAAGGACTTCACACCGTTCAACTCGTAACCGCCGTCTATCCGTTCGTAGGTGGTCTGAAGCTGAGAATATTTCGCACCAATGCCTGGCTCGGTCGTCGCAGACGCAAACAGCTTCTTGCCATTGACTGCCTGATCGAACAACCATTCGGCGAAGTCCTTCATTGCTTTACCCCGACTTCCGGGGATTGCATCGAGGTCCATCTCAGCAACCCCACCCATCACAATATTGTGCATGTTGAACGTCAGCCCAGTGGCTGCGTGGCCGATCCCGATCTGTTCAAGCATCCTCGTGTATGTGAGGAAATCGGCGCCTAGACCGCCGAACTGCGTCGGGACCATCACGCCAAGAAGGCCGGCCTCGCGCAGATCATCAAAATCGGCCACGGGAAACGTGGCAGTTCTGTCGTATTCTGCTGCTCTCGTCGAAAACACCTCACCAAGCTCGCGACCGAGCTCGATGAGGCGCTGAGAGTCCATTCCCTGGCTCATGCATCCTCCATGCTTGGCGCGACGCAACGCGTCCTCGCCACCGTCCCTCGTGGAATCGTCCTTGATTTGGCCAAACTGTAGGGCTCTGCTGCCCCGCCTCCTACCGAACGGCCTGATCCGAATTTGCCTCGTCAGGGCGGCCAGGCACCGTGGAGAGGATCCACGCCTTCATCAGCGTCACGAAAGCCTCTTGAACGGGAACGCTTGGGAAGCCATGCATGACCCCATGGGTCGAGTCGTGCAGTGTCACTCCACCGTTGGATCGCTCCATAATCCTGCCCAACCGACCTTGCCTGGCACGTTCGAATTCACCCAACAGCGGGTCCTGCGTGCCGTATACGAACAGCACCGGCACTTCGGCGTCCACCATGGCCTCCAAAGGATCGAGAAGCTTCGGACTGACCCAATCCAGTCCGTCGCTCTTTTGGATACGTCCGACGAGCTTGTTGGCGAGCTGTGCCAGTTTCTTGCGCCCGAGCTTCGAGTAATGGGCCCTGAGGACACGATCCGACATCATGTTCTTGATGGTTTGAGGTTTGAGCGCGCTCTTGGCGTAGTCGCGAAACGATCGACTCCTCGCCATCCGCTCGCCTTGAGCCTCGGTCCGGTCATAACCAGCAGACGGAGGCGTCGCCAGCAGAACCGCCTTCACCCCATCGATTCCTGGGGCTGCAGAAAGCGCAGTGCGAGACCCGAAACACGCCCCGACCAGAACGAGATCGTTCAGGCCAAGACCATGAAGATAGGCAGCGGCTCCGTCCACATCGTCCGTGAACGGATGATGAAGATGGAGTCGCTTGATCTGGCCTGTGCTCTCTCCGAGCCCGTGGTAATCGAAACGAATCGTGTGGTAGCCGTCCGCCGCGAGCTCTCTCGCCAGCCTGACGGCGAGCCGGTTTCGATGTAGGGACACGTTGACGGTGTCGCCTCCCTGGACCAGTACGATCCCCACCCTTCGATCATGACCGGTTGGCTTCGTATGGATGCCGAAGAGCGTGTCGTTTCCAGCCGGAAAGAACACGGGCTGCTCGTGGAGGGTGGTTGCCGAAACGTTCATGAGCCGGCTGCGCCCATCGATTGCAGAAAGAATGAGACAGTTGAGTCGAACATCTGCTTGGCGTAGTCACGCTCTTCTTCCGATCGGAAGAGATCGACGTGGAACCACCATGCTTCCTCATGGTCGACGAGGTCGACGGCGACCATGGCGCCATCCGCCTGCCATTTCTCGACGAGTTTTTGGTAGGCGGCCTTCAGTTTGTTGCTGCGCGCCATCTGGATCAGGTGCACCGACCGACCATTCGCCTCCAACATATCTGCCAACTCACGCCCCTTGGCGTCGGCGTACAGGGGCCAGTCGATCGAGAACCCTGCGACGTCCAGCGTCCCCGTCGCCTCTAGGTCCGCGGCGAGCTCCTTCGTGGTTCTGGCCTTCGTGCCTTCCTCAGCCTTACCCATCTCAACCATCAGCAGAGCCCGAAGCAGATCGCGGAAGTACCGGTTGCCGCTCGGACTCGGTTCCCACATGGCCAGCGGACCGCCAAAATCGTTGGAGGCTTGCGCGGCGGCCATGGCGCCGAGCCTGGTCCCCATAAACCCAAGAGACTCCGTCCCGGTCCTTTTGGCGAGATGGCCGGCAGCCAGCCGGGTGTCTTCGATCATGGACTGCACCGTTATGTCTCGTCTCGCGCCATCGCTGTGGCCGGCCCCTAGATAGTGGAACCGCTGCACCGCAAAACCTGCCTTGACAAGCCGACGCGACAAGACGACCTCGCGGCGATTGTTACGTAGGAGTTCTGCTCCTAGCGGACTGCAGATCACCACCCCTAAACCATTCGGATCTTTGGGAATGTGAGTCACACCGAAACGTTGGTGACCGGACGAGCCGAAGTAACCGGCTTCGGTGACACTGCCGTCCTCGCCCTCCAGAAGGGCGCGCTTCACCTCATTTGAATCAACCAAAACGGGCTCCCTGCTACCCACGCTCCCAGTGCCGGAATGATACCGTGGGTCGTGCCGTACTTTCCAGAGACGTTCCGCGCTTCTCCTGGGAGCTCCGGTCACGGAGATGGCCAACCGTCGCTGCATCAGAGGCCGATCGCCGAACCGACTAGGCCTGATCTGCCCAAAATCTGGACGGCAATCGACCCTGGTGACGCGGTTCGCTCACTCAGACAGCCTTGAGTACGACAGGGCGTCCGGTATCATCCCGGCACGGCCACTCACCACGGGACGACTGTTGTCGTCACTGCGGTGCGAACCATCGATTCAGGGACAAAGGGGCACGCATGGCGACCGTGACAGACGAAATCCGCACCTACCTAGAGGACGAGGTTATAGAGGCGGACCTTGGCATTCCACTCACAGACGACACTCCCATATGGGAAGAAGAGTTGATCGACTCGATGGGAATCATGATGCTCATCGCCCACATCGAAGATGAGTACTCCGTGGACATAGAAGCAGGGGATGTCGCCGTAGATCATTTCAAGTCCGTCCGCGCTATTGCGGCTCTCATCGAGGCCAAGCGGAGCTGAGGCGGGAATGAGCGAGCTCGAACCGGTCCACGCCGTCCCTGATCGACGCGGGCGGTTCGCCTGGTTGCCCTACAAACGCCACATCAAACGATGGATCGTCAGGCCATTGAAACTGAGCAAGGGCGTGGTCACGGTGCCGAACACCCTCTCATATGCGCGAGGCCTGCGATCCACAGAATCCCTCACGCTTCCGAAGTTCCTCGGGATCGGAGCGGTCAAGGGCGGAACGACGTGGCTGCACCACAACCTCGCAGCGCATCCAGGACTCATGCTGCCCGTCGACAAGGAAATGCACTACTTCGATCACCGTCTGCACCGCGGCATCGGCCGATACTCGAAGGCATTCTCCGACGCCGGCCAACGAATCCCGGGCGAGATAACTCCTTCGTACTCTGCCCTTCCTGATTGGCGGGTCGGCCTGGTCGCGAAATTGATGCCAGAAGTCAGAGTCATCATGCTGATGAGGGATCCGGTGGAGCGGGCTTGGTCGCACGCGGTGATGAAGTTGGCCCGCGAACGGTTGAGATCACCTGCGGAGATCGGCACAACCGAAGCCCTCGCCCATTTCAATTCGACCGAATCCCTGGGCAAGGGCCACTACATCAAGACGATCGACACCTGGTCGTCGCATTTTGAGGCCGAGCAAATCATGGTGGGGTTCTATGACGACATCATGAACCGACCGCTCGAACTCCTGAAAGACATCGTTCGTCACATCGGCGCTTCTACCGACATCGATTGGTCAGCCATGCCATACGGACAGGTGATCGATCGAGGAGTGCGAGGGGGCCCAGATGTCGTTGGTTCCTCGACACCGCCCCTTCCAGACGAACTCCGTGAGGCTCTTCACAAGCTTTACCACGACGAGCTTCATAGGCTGGCAGAAAGATACGGCCCACCCGCCACAAACTGGTTGGAACGCGCCCACGCGTAGAGGGCGCGCCAGACAACTCGCAGAGTTGCCAAGGCACAGACGCGCGCCTTTGAACGTTTCGACTCGGCTGAGTTTGGCGGAGTATTGACGTTGTTGCCGGCTGAGCTTGGCTGGCCTGTCCGCTCCACTTAACATGCGCTGCGCCGTGTGCGTCTGCCATCAGGTCGGATCCGCGGCGAGCCCATTGCAAAGGGCCGGAGAGGACCGCCAGAAAGGATCGGATGTCTGGTCGACAGTCAAAGCGCGTCTGGCGAAGATACGCCCTCCTTGGCCTGACGTCACTGCTCCTGGCAGCCTGCTCGGAGCAGACCCTTCCTCTCAACTCTCTAGATCCAAAAGGTCCGATTGCCGAGCGGATCGACGGATTGTTCTGGCCGGTCTTTTGGATCGCGGTCATCGTGTTTTTTCTGGTGCAGGGTGCTCTGCTCGCCGCAATCCTCATCTTCAGGGACCGCAATGTCGAAGGCCAGAAGGAACCAAAACAGATTCATGGCAACGCGGTGCTTGAGGTTGTCTGGACCGCCATTCCAACATTGATCCTCGCCGGAATAGCGGTTCCGACGATCAGCGCTGTGTTCGATCTCGCAGATTGTCCTACCGGCGCATTCGAAGTCGACATCGTGGGACACCAATGGTGGTTCGAGTACAGCTACCCGGACTATGACATCACCACCGCGAACGTCCTGGTCATTCCAACCGAGACAGAGGTCTGCGCGAATATGACTTCTGACGATGTGTTGCACAACTTCTGGATACCCAACCTCAACGGCAAACGGTATCTGGTGCCGGGGAGCAATACAGAGCTGCGTCTCAACGCCGACGAACCTGGCGAGTACTGGGGTCAATGCGCGGAGTTCTGCGGCCTGAGTCACGCGAAAATGCGCGCCAGGGTCATCGCACTCGATCAGTCCGACTTTGATCTATGGGTTGAGGAACAACAAGAAGTCCCTGAGCCGCCGGCGGAGGGCACCCCAGAGTGGGAAGGTCTCCAGGTCTTCCAACAAGCCGGTTGCACCGGCTGCCATGTTCTCGCAGGCGTAAACGAACCTTCCAGGCAAGACGTGACGGTGGTGGCGCCAAATCTGACCCACTTCGCGAGCCGCAGTGTGTTCGCGGGCGCCACCTTGCCTTCGGGCTTCGACCCGACCCAGGAAGAACGAGAGGCCGCACTCGCCTCGTGGCTCGCCGATCCACCCAGCATCAAACCAGGATCTTTCATGCCAGACCTTGGTTTGACAGCAGACCAAATCGACGCACTCATTGCCTACCTCGAAAGCCTGGAGTGATGCACTAATGGCGACTATCGCGCCACAGAAAATCGCGACGGTCTTCAGACGACCGGAAGCGACAACCGGCTTCTGGTCGTGGATCACGACGGTCGATCACAAGAAGATCGCCGTCATGTACGGCTATACCGCGTTCGGATTCTTCATCGTCGGAGGGATCGAGGCGTTGCTGCTCAGGATCCAGCTCGCCGGCCCAGACGGAACGTTCTTGACCGCAGCCCAATACAACGGCCTGTTCACGACCCACGCGGTCACGATGATTTTCCTATTCGTGATGCCAATGGCGTCCGCATTTTTCAACTACCTGCTGCCGCTCATGCTCGGGGCAAGGGACGTTGCCTTCCCGCGGATGAATGCCGTCTCATATTGGATCTTCCTCTTCGGCGGCATCTTCATCTACTCGAGCCTCTTCTTCGCCACCAACCCCGCTCCGCTGGGCGGGAATCTGCCAGGCGGCGCACTCGATGCCAGCCCGCTCGGGTCGATCCCCAACGGAGGCTGGTTCTTATACGCGCCGAATTCGGGCACCCAATTCTCGCCGGGGACCTCCATCGACTATGCGGCGCTCGGCCTCCAGATCCTCGGCATCGCGTCGCTTATTTCCGCTGTGAACTTCATAGTCACGATCTTCAACATGCGCACCAAGGGCATGCGCCTGCTGAGGATGCCTGTGTTCGTTTGGATGACCCTCATAGTTGCATTCCTGCTGCTCTTCTCCCTGCCGATCATCGCGATCGCCTTGTTCATGCTCACGGCCGACCGGCAGTTCGGCAGCGTGTTTTTCGTGGCCAGCTCAGGCGGAGACCCGATACTGTGGCAGAACCTCTTCTGGCTGTTCGGCCACCCAGAGGTGTACATCCTGATCCTTCCCGCGATGGGCATGGTGTCTGAGGTGCTGCCGGTTTTCTCCCGCAAGCCGCTGTTCGGGTATCCGGCGATTGTTTTCGCAGGCGGAGCCATCGCATTCCTCGGTTTCGGGGTTTGGGCTCATCACATGTTCTCTTCGGACATCCCTACCGTTGCCCAGGCGGCCTTCGGTCTTTCGACCATGACGATCGCCATTCCGACCGGGATCAAAATCTTCAACTGGATCGCCACGATCTGGGGAGGCCGAATAAGACTCAAGACGCCGATGTTGTTTTCACTTGGGTTCGTGGCGCTGTTTGTGATCGGGGGACTTTCGGGAGTCACCCACGCAATCGTTCCCTCCGACTGGCAACAGACGGACACCTACTACATCGTCGCCCATTTTCACTACGTGCTTTTCGGTGGAGCCGTATTCGGACTGTTCTCAGGCCTCTACTACTGGTTCCCGAAACTGACCGGTCGTATGTACAACGAACGGCTCGGGCAGGTTCATTTCGGCCTGATGTTCCTGGGTACGAATCTCACCTTCGGACCCATGCACTGGCTCGGCCTCCAGGGCATGGTCAGAAGGACGTGGGTCTACTCTGCCGACACCGGCTTGGGTCCTTGGAACATGGTGGTGAGCATTGGTGCATTCATCATTGCGCTGTCGATTTTCGTTTTCATGGTCAACTGGACCTGGTCAAAACGAAAAGGGGAAATCGCACCGAACGACCCATGGGATGCCCGTACGTTGGAATGGACCATTCCTTCGCCAACTCCCGAGTACAACTTTGGCGTCGAGCCGACCGTTACGGCTCTCGATGATTTCTGGCATCAGAAATATGACGAGGACGATGAGGGTCGGGCGGTCCGCAGACCCGAAGCAGACGAACTCGTCGATCGACTGATCGAAGCCAACGGCAACCCGACTACCGAGATCCACCTCCCTGCCCCCTCCTACTTCCCGATTATTGCCGGATTCGGGATGATGCTGCTCGCCTACGGGATCATCTACCACACGCGACCATGGGGGATCCCGCTCATCGTTGTTGGGATCCTGATGCTGATTTCTTCCCTGCTCGGCTGGGGTGGAGAGCCCCTGGAAGAGGTCCACGAGGAGCATCTCGATGGCCAGGGCGACTCGGATCACGATCCAGGCAGTTTGGACCCGAACCAGGAGTCAACGCCAAGAGAGCTCGCCGGAGTGGAAGATTGATGAGCGATATTGTTCATGACGACTTGACCGAATCGGCCGACGACCACGACTCGCATGGCCACCATGAATCGACCGGTGTAGACAACCGCAAGCTCGGAATGTGGTTTTTCCTGTCCTCCGAGTTCCTCTTCTTCGGCACATTGATCACAAACTACCTCCTCTTCAAGGGCCGTGACTTTGGACCGGGCTCGATCTATCCGGTCGAGTTCTACGACATCCCGTTCACGTCGATCAGCTCCTTCGTTCTGCTGATGAGTTCGCTCACAATGGTGCTCGCCCACGCCGCCTTGGTCAGGGGCGACCAGAACCAAACAAGGACATGGTTGGCGGCAACGGGAATGCTCGGGTTGGTGTTCGTATCCGGCCAGTTCTTCGAGTTCACCGAGTTCGTCAACGAGGGACTCAAGCTGACCACGAACCCGGCGGCATCAGCCTTCTTCCTGCTGACCGGATTCCATGGCATCCATGTCGTGGTTGGGGTGGTGTTGCTTCTATCGCTGTGGGGCAAATCCGTGCGACAGCCTGGCGGTCTGTCACCAGAGCAAGGCCTCAGCGTCGAATTGGTTGGACTGTACTGGCACTTCGTGGACATAATCTGGATCGTCATCTTCGTAGTTGTGTATCTCATCCAATGAGGGGTCGATCTTGAGCCAAGCGGTAGAAGTCCATCACCCAAAACCGAAGGACTACATCAGGATCGCAGTCGTCCTCGGAATCTTGACAGGTTTTGAAATCGCCTTGTTCTACCTCGAGAGCGCGGTTGGCGACGACCTGCCGGGCTGGGTATTTCCGGTCGCTCTTCTCAGCCTGAGCGCCATCAAGTTCTTGATGGTCGTTGCATACTTCATGCACCTTCGTTATGAAAAGCCGATGCTGAGTCGGGTCTTTTCGATCGGGGCCGTGCTGGCACTCAGCCTTTTCTTGATTCTCCTGGCGATCTCCGGCCAGATCGTTGTTTTTGGATGATCTCCTCCTGGTGAGGTCGAAAACCGTGGACCCAGAATGACCGGTTTCGCGATACAGGCAGGTTTTCCTTCGTGGCACCCACACTGGGATGTCTGGGCCCTGGTCCTCGTATTGGGCGTGGGCTATTGGTACGCGACAACCAGATTCCGCCCAACAGGCGAGGAGTTCAACGCAGCGGCGGCAAAGAGGAAGGCGTTGGCCTTCGGGGCTGGAGTGTTCGTTCTTTGGCTCGTCTCTGATTGGCCGCTGAACGACCTGGCAGAAGAGCGCCTCTTTTTCTTCCATACGATCGAACATGTGGCCCTCGGGCTTGTAGTGCCTCCTCTGCTTCTCGTTGGCACACCCGCCTGGCTGGTTCGTAAAGTCTTCGCAAATCGGTACACCCTCCGAATCGTGCGCCCACTCGCCCACCCAGCACCCGCGTTTTTTTTGTTCACCGTCCTGTTCGCCGGAATGCACTGGCCGGCGGTGATCAGGTTGATGGTTACGGTGCCGTTCGCCCACTTTTCTCTGCATACCTTGCTGATCGCGGCCGCGTTCATCACCTGGCTACCCGTCTTCAGCCCGATCCCAGAAATACCACGATTGCAACCCGGCATGCGCATGCTCTATCTGGCCGCCCACTCGTTGCTACCGACCGTGCCTGCCTCTTTTCTCACGTTAGGGCGCACCCCCCTCTACGACGTTTACGCACAAGCGCCTCGAATCTGGGGAATCGACGCTCTCACCGACCAGGCTCTCGCCGGAATCGTCGTGAAACTTGGCGGCGGGGCAATCCTCTGGGGAATGATCACGGTCATGTGGTTCAGGTGGTACGCAGATGAGGGCCGGTCGGATCGGATCGAGCGGGACCTGCGAAAGGGCGCGCACTAGGCAACTCGGAGAGTTGCTCGGCGCGATGCGTGCGGACTCGGCGGTTGGGGTTAGCGGACAACCGAACTGGCGATGAGCCATCTGACGAAGAACTATGAATGACTGCCTGGCAGGCGGGCCCCTATTGGCGCTCGCTCTAGGTTCCGTGACGATAAGCCGCTACATCGGGAGAGGCGGGTTGATCAGACGTTGCCTTTGGAACGGTGAGTTCGAATGTGCTGAGTCCGGCTTCGTAGCGGTAGGTGAGATTGCCGCCCATGAGTCTCGCCAGCCGACGGGAGACCGTCAGACCCAAGCCCACAGATGAGGGATTGATCGCGGACGTATGGGACCGCTGATAGGGCTGGAATACCTGCTCCCAGAGCTCTTCGGGGATCCCGGGACCATCGTCGGTGACCACAACCCTGACCACATCTCCATGTGTTTCTATGGAACACCGGACGGTCGGCCCTCCATAGCGGATTGCGTTGGTGAAGAGGTTGTGAATGATCTGGCGGAACCTGCCAGGGTCGACGGTGGCACTCGATGGCTCTGAGTCGTCGAGGACCACACCGATCGACATTCCAGCCACCCTGACCACTTTGTGAATCTCTTCTGCGATCGGCACGTCCTCAGGCGCGAGGACCAGCGAATCGGAATCGAGGCGGGTTACCACAAGTAGATCCTCCACGATATTGGCAACGTCGCGCGCCTGTTCGGCGACAACTTCAATGATTTCGAAGGTTTCCTTGGTGGACCGAGATTCGAGACTCTCTCTCAGTTCTTCGGTGAAACCGACGACGGCGGTCAAAGGGGTCCGAAGCTCGTGGCTCACCGATGCAACGAATTCGTCTTTGGCGTCGATCACCGCCTGGAGGCGTTCCTGGGTATCGGTCCGGGTCCAGTATGCGCCGATCATCCTCGCTATGGATGGGAGGACGCTCAGATCCACCGCGTCCCATTCAGCGGTCCGTCTGGTGTCGGTGAACGACAGGTAGCCGTCCCACTCACCGTTGACCTCAATCGGAATGATCATGTCCGAAGCGATCCCCACATCGACGAACAACTGGCGCTCCTCATCCGTGTGTGCGTCACTCGGATAGAAGTAGGTTTCGCCAGATGCCAGCTTCTTGGCGATCCCGCTCGCAAGATCCCACGGCATCCTTTTTTTCCCGAGCACCACAGGTGAACCGCCCGCTCTCTTGACGACCCTGCGAACTTCCCTGCACAGCCGGCCCTCTTCGTCCAGAACATTCCTGGCCATGACAACGGCGTCGACCTGAAGGACGTCGAGCAGAATCTCGAGAGCTGAATCGAGCGACGGGATGTCGCCGTCCGAACTGAGTAGCGCCTGGGAACACGAGGCCATCGCCCGCTGGTAGTGGATCTGGCGGGATAACTCTGCGTAGAACTCTCCTCGTTCGCCCAGCGTCTCGTTCCCGCGCCGCAGGAACACGTAGAAGCCTGGGAGGTATGTTGCTCCGATCAGCACTGCCAGAACGGTGATTTCGGTTTGTGTCAATGACACCTCAAAAGGTGAGTCGAAGAACAGTCCGGAGGCCGCGACGAGAACGCCTGCGGCAAAGATGGCCGTCGCTCTCCACCATGTGACGAGCAGCATTCCGGCCATCGCCAAGACCGTTATCGGGCCAAGCGTGAGAACTGCCGGCGGACGGGCGAAAGCGACAACCAACGCAAGAAGAATCGTGTCGATGCCAAGAGCCAACTCTGGGCTCATGGTGGTATGTCTCACTTGGCTGAAGGCAAGAAAGCCGGCACCAAGGGCCGGCAACGCCAGAAACAAGCCTGGGGTCCAGGACAGTACGAGGCCCGCCCCAGCCAAGATGAGTGCGCCCATCAAAGCGCCCACGGCGCGACCCATGTGGTAGGCGCTGGCGGTTCCGCCGTAGGAATCGGTCGATTCGCTGCCCGAACGACGATCCACAAGGCGCGACGAAATTATCGTTGGCATGAAGCCATGATCAGATTGTCGGCAGGTCCCATCGGGAACTCAAATGCGAAATTCAGACGAATTGGACAATCGCAGACGCTTCGCCTTCTTCAGAGGCCTCTCCCTCGTTGGGTTCCGCGAGCTGAGCGGCTATTAGGGCGAGCAGCGCAACCACGATGCCGACACCGGCGATCGCCGTTAGAACCTCACCTCGGGTGACGGCCAGATTTGGCCGCGACGCCATCAGCGAGGCGAACGCAAGTACCAGACCGGCGACAACAATCGCGATCACCGGCGCAAAACTCCGATACCGGACGAGAACCGAACCAAGCGGGATGACGACGAGGAGAATGACCATTGCGGCGGCGATCGGGATGAAAAGAGCGTTGCTGATACGCAGCCGAACCGCCTCAGAGGATTCCTCGAAATCGCCCAACGCCCTCGGCTGGCCAAAGGCCTGAGTTGCAAGGCCGATGATCGCTCCGAATCCGGCACCACCAAGAACGAACGCCGATACGGTTGATCGCACGGAAAGCAGGGCGGTTCCGTCCAGGCCTTGCTCGTTGACGGCTGTGAGGATACCCATTCCAACCACGCCAAGGACAAAACCTAGGAGGCCCCCGAGGACAGCACTTCCGGCGGGGCGGCCTCGCAGGGCGTGACTTGGAGAGGAGAATCCACCCAGCGCCCTGGCGATGACTGCTATCACCGCACCAAACAATGCAGACGCGACGCCAGCGGTGACACTTGCGGCCAGGGGCGTCACTTCGATCGCAGGCCCCGCCGGGTCACCGATCGTGGCCAGACGAGCGAGCAATAGTGGTGAGGACAGGACTACCCCGAACAGTCCGAGCGCAGCTCCAACGACGGCCCCGCTGCGGGCTGCGGCTCTCAGCCGATCAGCGATGGCGCCAGGCTCGATTGCCTCCGGCTCGTCCGCTACGGGCGGCGCCGCCGTTTGAACCAAAGGGGATTCGGCCACGGAAGCTTGCACTGCTTCGACTACGGGCGGCTGTGGGGTGGTGGTGATTGCAGTATCGGCAGACTCTGGCACGGATTCGTCCACGGGCGGCGGGCTGCTGAGGCCGCCTTCGCCTGCCCATGAAGCGAGCACTTCATCGACCGAGACACCTTGTGCCTGAGCCCTGGCCTGGGCGGATCGGATAATCAGCTCAGATGGTGTTCCCGCCATCTTTTCTGATACGGCTGAGACGAGATCGGACATTGGCGACCATGCTAATCATCGCAGCGCATGGCTCAACTGATCCTGATCGACAATTATTGCAAGTCCAGCGGGTGAACGTATCCCGTGCAACTCTTTCGGCTCAGGCCTCGGAGCGGTACCAGTTTAGGGTCCGCGAAATTCCCTCCTCGAGGCTTGTGGGTTTCGCTCCGAAGGTATCCGCAAAATCTGAGTGGTCGACGACAAAATCTTCCTCGAACTCATGGAGCATTTCGATGAGCTCACCGACCACCGGGTTGAACTTTCCTATGAGACGCAGGATGAGTTTCGGGGCACCAACTGCCTTGCCCTTCGTTCCGGCAGACAGGTAGGCGAGATCCACGACCTGCGCCGTCGTCAGAGTCGGAGCGTTCGGCACGTGCCATGCTCGCCCGAGGGACCGCTCGTCCTCGCCAAGTGTGACCAAGGCGTCGGCGAAATCGTCGATGTATGTATAGGTATGGAGACGATCCGGATCGCCGAGCACCGACGCATTCTTGCCAGCCAGGACTTTCGGGAAGACTCGCTGAGCCAGCGAGGAGACCCTCACTCCCGGCCCGTAGAAATCTGACGCACGTCCGGCAGTGGCCCGCAGATCCCCAGCCGCATGGAGCCGGGCCAGCTCGGTCGACATGGCGGCTCGGACAGCACCCTTCCTGGTCGTGGCCGAATACGGCATGTCTTCGGACATCGGGCGATTGACGGGCCCGTACATGTAGAGGTTCTCGACCGCAACGAGGACCGCACCGGCCGCCGCAGCCGCCGCAGCGACCCCGGCCTGGAGCGGCTGGAACTTGTCTGCCCACTCGGTGTACGCGGGCTGGGCCGCCTGGTAGACGACCGAGGCATTCTCGATCACCGCAAGGGCCGATTCCGGATCGGTGACGTCACCTCTGACGGCCTCGACGCCCGGCACTGTGGATTCAATTCCGCTTCTCGTGACGGTCTTGACCTGGTGGCCTCGGCCGGCCGCAACCCGTGCAACGGCAGATCCAACTGGACCGGCGCCTATGACGACATGACAGTCCTTGCTCGCAGTTCCACTCATTCTCTTTCCTCTTTCGACTATTCGCGTACGCCGTACAATATCCAAACGGTGTTCGCATAGCAACTTGTGTTCGGTATTCGACTATCGTGATGCTCGTGACGAAGGAAACATTGACTCGCAGGGAGAGACTGCGGGCCGAGCTGATCACCGAGATCAAACGGGCCGCCAGGCGCCGACTGACCGAGTCGGGCGCCGGCGAGCTGTCACTGAGGGGCATCGCTCGCGACGTTGGAATGAGCCCCGCCTCGATATACACATATTTCAAGGGGCTCGATGAGGTGGTCACAGGACTGATCGTCGACAGCTTCGAGGCGCAGGCCTCGGCGATAAGGTCCGCCTCGGCCGGGCAGGGCTCGATAAAGGAACGGCTCAAGAGAGCGACGTGGGCCTACCGGGTTTGGGCGCACGACAGCCCACAAGAGTTCCGGCTTCTCTATGAAAGTCCGATCGCCGGCTACCGCGCCCCAGAAGGTGGGCCCACGGTCGACGCCGCGATCGCAGTCATGAGCCCCTTCATGGAGCTACTCCGCGAGGCCTCCGCGACCGGGCAGATCCCGCCGCCACCTCCTGGCCCTCCAATCGACACGGGTGCGACAGCACCAAGATTGGACGGGGGCATAGACTCAGACTGGCTCCGCCTCGGCATTGAAATCTGGTCCCAGTTCCACGGATTTGTCTCTCTAGAATTGAATGGTCACATTCCACCTGGAAGCGCTCTTGACGATGTCTATGACCACCTCATCGACAACATCGTCTCGCGCCTCGGGTTCACCGATTGACGCTTCGGGTTTTGGCGTCCAGAGGCGCAATATGTTGCAGCTTTGGACGCCAAAGGCCTCAGCCGCCGAGTTTTTACGACCTGGATCTGAGGCCATCTATGAGAGTTGCGGCGAGTTGTTCGCCCAGTAATTCTGCATCCACCGGGCCCTCGGACATGACCAAGTGAGTCCTGGTCGTATGCATCATCGCCCCCGCCAGAGCCTGGGTCGCCACAGCTATGTCAGGAACGTTGAATTCACCGGTTGCCCGGCCCTCGATCAGAAGCTCCCGCATTGGAGCCATTACAACTCTGTCTGCATTGGCCGCGACCTCGGCGAACTGACCTGCCTTCTTGACGGCCTCCGGCAACTCAATACACAGCACCGGTTGCTCGATCATCGCGGCAACGATTGACTTGACTGCGTTCCCAAGACGATGGGATGGGGAACCCTCCCCTGCCGCTGCCTTGGCGATCGCGGTCGCAACACGGCTCAGTTTGTCGTTGACAAAAAATGCGACGAGATCTTCCTTGCCGGAAAAGTAGTAGTACAGGGTGGCGCGAGGGATTTGAGTCGAGGCAGCGATCTCATCAATGCTCACGTCAGAACCACTCTCACACAGCTCGCTGAACGCCGCGATCAGGCGTTCGGCCAATGCTTTTGGTGGCGTTTTCATCTTTTTCCTACTCGACCGGTTGGGGTATGAACAATAGTTTTGACACAGTTGATACACAAGTCTAGGTTTCTCCTTGTCGATTTCCGCCCGTGACGATCGTTGTCTGTGTGGAATTGCAGATGCCAATGGGCTGACAGAGGAATTACAGGTTCATTGCAGTGGGCGGTGAACGCAATCACCAAGATTGTCCGAAGGGATTGGAACCATGAAATTGAATCCGGAGACATTGGCCAGAGCGAGTAGTCGTCGGCCCTGGACTGTTGTGGCGGGGTGGGTGGTGATGATCGTTTTGGCCGGAGTGGCATCCAGCGCATTCTTGGCGGACGCCCTGACAACAGATTTCGATTTCACTGGCACTCCTGAATCCAAGCGCGCCGCGCAACTTCTCGAGGAACGGCTCAGAGGGCCAGAGACGTTCAATGAGATCATCGTCGTGAACTCAACCGCGTTGGCTGCAGACGATCCGGCCTACCAGGCGTACATCGCAGAGCTCTCCGCCGCCGTTGAAGATCTCGGCTCTGACAAGGTGATGGGCGTGTTCGCCGTCGGCCAAGACGGACAGCCAATAGTCTCACAAGACGGGCGATCACAGCTCGTCACGGTCGCACTCGCCCAGACAGACCTCGACGAAGCCTCTATTGACGCAGTCGAAATTCGAGAGACGATCGCGGAAGTAGAAGCCCCTGACGGTGTCAGAGCACGACTTTTCGGACAGGCATCGGTCAGCGACGACTTTGTGAGGCTGGCCGAGGAGGGCTTGGCCAAGGGTGAATCGATCGGGATCGTTGTCGCCTTGGCGGTGCTTCTGGTGGTTATCGGGGCGGCGGTGGCAGCGGCACTTCCCATCGCTTTGGCGATCGCCTCGATCGCGACGGCGATCGGGTTGACCGCGATCGTTGGTCGTTCCGTAGAAATCTCATTCTTTGCAGTCAACTTCATCACGATGATCGGTCTTGCTGTCGGAATCGACTACGCCCTGTTCATAGTGGCCAGGTATCGAGAGGAACGGGTCAGGGGCTTCGACAAGGCCGAAGCCATCGGACGAACAGGCGCGACTGCCAATCGGGCAGTATTCTTTTCCGGCCTGACGGTCGTCCTCGCTCTGACCGGTCTGCTGTTTGTACCCAATACGGTGTTTCGCAGCCTGGGGATCGGCGCAATCTTCGTGGTGATTCTCGCCATGACAGCTTCGATGACACTGCTGCCGGCGATCATCTCACTGCTCGGAGACCGGGTCAATTTGGGGCGGGTCCGTCGCAAGGCCTCTCTGGAGAACGTCGACAGGATCGGTGGCTTCTGGGACAAAATGACGGCATGGGTCATGGGAAGGCCGGTCGCTTGGCTGTCAGGAGGCGTTTTGCTGATGGCGGTCCTCGCTATCTCCTTCTTCAGCATGGAAACGGGGTTCTCGGGGATCACCACTCTGCCTGATGATCTCGACTCCAAACAGGCTTTCGAGATCCTGCGGGATGACTTCGGACTCGGAGGCGCCACGGATCCAGTTGAGATTGTCATCGACGGCTCGATCACATCGGAAGTGGAGCAAGCGGTCGTCGCTCTGCAGGCAAGCATGGCCGGTGACCCGATCCTCGGACCTGCCGATCCACTCCAGTTGAACGAAGCCGGCGATCTAGCACTTCTCTCGGTGCCGCTGACAGGTGATGCTCAAACTGAGGCCGCTACGCAAGCCGTCAAGGATCTGAGATCCGACCTCGTCCCAGCCGCCTTCGGGGGAATAGGAGTCGAAGTGTTCGTCGGCGGCACGAGCGCCTTCAACGTGGACTTCTTCAGCGACGTCTCGACGTTCACCCCGATCGTGTTCGCCTGGGTGCTCGGATTGAGCTTCCTGCTGCTGACAGTGGTCTTCCGCTCGATCGTCCTGCCAATCAAAGCGATCCTGCTGAACCTGCTGTCTGTTGGAGCGGCCTACGGAGCGATCGTCGTCGCATTCCAGGACGGGGTGGGACCATCGTGGGCCAAGAACATCTTTGGTTTCCAGCAGGTAGAAGGAATCGAGGCATGGCTGCCGCTGTTCCTGTTCGCGGTCCTGTTCGGCCTATCGATGGACTATCACGTGTTCCTGCTCACGAGGATTCGAGAGCACTACGACCGCACCGGCAACAACCAGGAGGCCGTCGCCCACGGGCTACGCACCACCGGAGCAATAATCACCGGTGCGGCCTTGATCATGGTCGCCGTGTTCGGAGGATTCGCCGCAGGAGAGCTGATACCACTCCAGCAGATGGGTTTCGGCCTGGCAATCGCCGTCTTCCTCGACGCCACTGTTGTCCGTACAATCCTGGTGCCAGCAGCAATGAGGCTCATGGGTCCGCTCAATTGGTACCTACCGGCCTGGCTCGAGTGGCTCCCCCACATCGACATCGAGGGCCACGAGGCCGCGGAACAAGCGGTCGCTGAAAAGACCGGCGAACCCGTCAGCACCTGACGAGACAAGGCCTTTGGCGTCCAGAAACGCAACATACTGCGGTTTTGGACGCCAAACGCCTCAGGACAGGTCGGAGATGACCGCGGCGGCGGCGTTGCGGCCTGAGGCGCCCCAGATGCCTGCGCCTGGGTAGGTAGCGGCGCCCGTGAAATAGAGACCTGGCTCATCCGCCCGATAGCGTGCCAGGGGCCGCGGCTTGCCACGCACCGCATCGATTGGGGTGCCAGGGAACGAGGGTGCGTAGCCTCTCCGCATTCCGAATTGCTCCTCGTAGTCAGGGGGAGTCATGACCCGCCAGGCCCGGATCGTGTCGGCGAATCCAGGCTGGACCAGTGTGGAGTATTGATCGAGCCAACGCTGAGGTTCGTTCGACCCTGGCCAGCCTCCCTGCAAACCGTACGGCGTCCATAACACCTCGAGAGACAGAACGTGGCCCGATTCTCCGACCCTCATGGAATCGTCGAGCACCGAGGGCACATTGACCAGCAACATCGGCCGGTCCACGACCTTTCCCTGACGCTTTGCCTCGCAGGCCGCAATCAACTCGCTCAGGGTTGGAGACACGACTGCGGTGGGCACGAGCGGGTCGACCCCGCCGAGGTCGAGCCCTTCCAGGGCCAGGTAGCGGGGCCGCTCGGTCAGCACCGCGTCGATCTTCGACTCGAACCCGTCAGGTTCCGGCGTCGGATCGTCCTCGCCGAGAAAGTCGGTGCGGACGGTGCGAGGATCGCACGCGCCCACCACTGCCCTCGCCTTGTAGATTGCCGCCGCGGTCTTCACGATCCAACCGTCGTCTGACTGCTCCACGCCGAACACCCGACTCGAGCATCGCACCACCCCACCCGCGCCCTCCAGCGCCGATCGCACCGCGTCTGTCAACGCTCCACTGCCTCCTACCGGCCGACCGACCGTGAGCTGGTGACGCACTGCGTAGCCAAGGGCAGCAAGCCCTGTGCCCTCCGCATCGGGATCGCGCCCCCATACCGTCGGTCCGGTCACCAGCGCAGGGAGCAGCAACGGCTCCTCGTCAAAGTACGAGGACAGCACATCCAGGGCGGATCTACGGCTCCACGACAAGAGGCGACGAGCCCCTCGACCGCCGATGACCGCTGCATTGGCCAGGATCGAGCGAATGTCAGCCCGGCCGCCTGACAATGAAACAACCAGTCGCGCGGCAGCATGCGAATCGCACAGGTAGGCGCGATAGGCCGAGACCTGGCTCGGATATGTCTTGGCCAACCAGGCAACGGTCCGCTCTGGATCCGAGAAGAGGAACCAGGGGGCATCACCGTCCCAGGTCAAGGCGAGCAAGGCGGGGTCGACGTCCAAATAGCGAAGACCGTGGGTCGCCAGATCGAGTTCGTCTGCAATCGGGGTGGCCCGCACCATGAGGTGATCGCAGTTACAGATATTCACCCTGGCCCCGACCGCGTCCACCGTAGACGCACACCCGCCAACCGAATCGCGAGCCTCGACCAGCATTACGTCCAACCCGGCCTTGGCCAGGTACGCGGCACAGATGAGGCCATTGTGACCCGCGCCAATGACGACTACATCGTGCTGGCTCATGAGCGCCGGACCGCCAATAGCTCGGTGAGGTTTGAGGCCACCTCGGCGGCGTCCACGGTGACGAGCTCCCAATCCTTCACGACCACCCGACCGGCCACCACGACGTGGCGAGGCTTGCGTCCAGGATCTGCCCACAACAGGCCGGCCAGCGGATCGTCGACCCCGGCGTCTGCAGGTCCGCTGATGTCGTAGGCGATCAGATCGCCCGCGCTGCCAGGTTCCAGATTGCCAAGCTCAGAACGACCCAGCCCCCTTGCCGAACCGGCCGTGGCCATCGTCAGCGCCTGGCGGGCTGTGATCGCTCGCCCCGCCAACCCCGACACCTGCACGGCGAGCCGTGCGTCCGCAAGCAGATGGCCGGCGTCGTTCGAGCCGCCCCCGCTGGTCCCAAGGCCCACTTCGATTCCTACGTCGAGCATCTCCCCCACCTCAGCCACGCCCCAACCCATCGGAACGTCACAGCCGGGAGCGTGGGTGGCCGCCACTCGCCGCTCGGCGATCAGGGCACGCTCATCGGTCGTGGTCTCGCATAGGTGAGCGACGGTGACTCCGGCTTCCAGCCAGCCCCACCGGTCCAGGAGTTCGATCGGCCTCGCCCCGTATCTGGTAGCGGCCGTGGCAACATCGACCTGCTCGTTGGCCTGGGTTCGTCTGGCGAGACCAAACTCGGCCGCCACCTCGCCGAGCGCCAAGAAGGTGCCCTCCTCATCGCTGTGCACTCCTGCAGGACCGGTCGCGATCTGCACCATTCCGTCTGCACCGACTGCACCCCAACGCTCCGCCATCGCCGCGGTGCTTGAGGCCGCCAATCTGGCGTCGTCGCCCGCGGTTCCTCGTACGAAGACCAGCCGACCACCAAGGTCGTGAGCTGCCGAAATCGTTGCGTCCGCAATCTCCAGCGGATCCACATCCTCCGGCCAAGTCAGGTGGTGGTCTGCCACGGTCGTCACCCCTGCCAGGAGACCTTCGGCCACCCCGACCCTGGCCGCGGCTTGGGTCAAAGCAGGATCGACGCCGACCGACCGGTAGGCGGCGGACATCATGCCAAGCCAATCGGACATTGGCACGTTGCGAGTACCGGGCAGGGTTCGGAATGCAGACTGAACCAGGTGATGGTGCGCATTGACCAGGCCGGGAATCACCGCGCACCCAGTGACATCGAGCACCGCAGATCCCGCGGCAGGCCGATCGACGAACACCCCGTCCGTGATGGCCAGATCCGTCGCACTCACTTCGCCGCCCGGCGTCCAGGTGAGCGCCGCTCCTCGGATTGTCAGATCTGCCACATCGCACCGTACCAACGAGATCCGCGGTCCGCTTTCAGCTCTCCGCCTTCCGCCAACCGGCACGGCGTCCTGAGAAATGGGTCGCGAGGGTGCCGCCATGTCGCGACTGGGGACCGCCGCAGCCAGATTGTCATGCAAAGGGTTGCGGCGGAAAGCGGATGGCGGATGGCGCGGAGCAACACCCTCAGCATCCTCCTTGTACCGTGCCTCCCATGCGACGACTTGCCGAGCTCAGCGCACCAGAGATTTCCGAACGGATCACCTCATCCTCGATCATCATCCAGCCGATCGGTGCGATCGAACAACACGGACCTCACCTGCCGCTGATAGTCGATCACCTGGTCGCCGACGCCGCGGCAACTCGGGTCGCCGAGGAGTACGGGGAGGAGCTCGACCTCTGGCTCCTACCCAGCCAGCCGGTCGGAAAGTCCAACGAACACGCCTGGTCGCCTGGCACTCTTTGGGTGTCGGCCACCACCCTCTTGGCGATGGTCAACGACATCGCCAGATCTGTGGCAACAACCAAGGCTCGCAAGCTCGTCTTCCTCAATGGGCATGGGGGAAACAGCGCCCTGCTCAGCCTCGCCTTGCGAGAGGTAAGGCTCGCCCACGGACTCCAGACGTTCCTCATGCACCCCTTTGTGCCCCCTGACCAGGGCGGCGCTTCACAAGAAGCCGAACTCGGGATGGGTATCCATGGCGGACACGAGGAGACCTCCGTGATGCTCCACCTGCGGCCGGACCTGGTGAAGATGGACATGGCCACTCGCAATGTGCCTGAATGGTTGGCCGACAACCGTCACGTACGCTTCGGTGGTGCTGTGCCTTTCGGATGGTTGTCAAACGACTTCGGCGAACACGGGCACATCGGTGATCCGACACGAGCCAACGCCGAGGAAGGCCGGAATCTGTTCGACCTCTGCGTGCGAATGCTGGGCGAACAACTCCGCGAGGTCAGCGCCTTCGAGTTCGACCGATAGGCCAAGAGTATTCAAAGCTCTGCGAGCCGGCGCTGGACGCGGCGAAGGAAGGCCTGGCGGTCGGCATCGGTGGCGGTGTCCATGCCGTACATCGCGATCCATCGACTGCGGGCGAGGGGGTGGCACAGCGATCTAAGTCCGCGCAGGATCACCCGTTTGCCTGGTTCGCCCTGGAGCGTGTTGACCCATTTGCTCGAACCATGGGTGGTGACGACAGCCAGGCGCCTGACACCCCGTAGCAGCGGTTGGACGCGTTTGGCTCCCTCTGGGAACGTATATGCGACGCCCTCGACCAGTATCCGGTCGAACCAGCCCTTCAGCATGGCGGGTTGGCTGCCCCACCAGGTCGGATAGACGAATACCAGGGCCTCGGCGGCACGCAAAGAGGCGGCCTGCTCTGCGATCCCCGGTTTGGTTTCAGGGCCGTCCCGGTGGTGGACGAGGGCCTGGCCGGACAGCACCGGGTCGAAGTCGAGCGCGTAGAGATCCGCCAGATCAACCTCATGCCCTGCCCCTTCGAGCGTCCCCACGACGGTGTCACGGAGCGATGCGCCGAAGCTGTCCGGCACGGGATGGGCGAACACGACGTGGGCCCTCACAGCTTTGCCATCCGTCTTTCGACCTTCGCCAAGAACGCCGCACGCTGGTCGGCGTTCGTGCTGTCAATCGAATAGAGCGGGTGCCAGGTGACTTTCGTCCGCTTGTGACAGACCAAACGCAGGGTGCGCGAGATGGTGCGTCGCCCTGCGTCGTTGAAGAACTGAGTGTAGCTCCTCGAGGATCCGTACGTGGTAATCGCCTCGAGTCGTCTGACGTTGGTCAGGGCAGGTTTCGGCCGACCGTCGCCAAGCGTGAACGCAACTCCTGGCACCAGCACCCGGTCCAACCATCCTTTGAGGATCGCCGGCAGCCCCCACCACCAGGTCGGATATACGAACACGACAGTCTCGGCAGCTGTCAGGAGATCGGCTGATCGTCGTACCTGCGGATCGATGATCGGCTCGTCGGACTCGTAGGCAATCTGCTCCTCGGCCGACATCGCGGCGGCGAATCCTTCCTGGTACAAGTCGACCACATCGACGATATGGCCGCCGGATTCGAGCCCACGAACCGCCGCGTCTCGCAGTGCCCGACTGAACCCGTCACGATTGGGGTGGGCGTGAACCACCAGAACTTGCATCCAAACACGGTACCGCCTGATGGAGCCGGCGCCGCACCTGATCAATCGCAGCGCCTCAGCCCACTAGCGTCAGTGGCCATGACAGACCTGGCTCTGACCAACGCAATTCTTGTCGACGGACGACGGGTCGATGTCCTCGTCACGGACGGCGTGATCGACCAAGTGGCCGATGCCGAGAGAGCACACGGCCACCCGGTCGCCGACGAGAGGCACGATCTCGACGGTGCGCTGCTGCTGCCGGCCTTCGCCGATCCTCATACGCATTTGGACAAGGCGCTGACCGCCGAACGGATCATCAACCAAACCGGCGACCTGATGGGGGCGATAGAGGCGTGGATGAATGCGTTGCCTTCGGTGACCGTAGGAGACGTCATCCAGCGCGCGACCGAGGCCCTCGATCTGTACATCGCAAATGGCGTGACGGCCATCCGTACACACTCCGACATCGGCGAGGGAATCGGTCTGCGCTCCATCGAGGCGCTGATCGAGGTTCGCGAATCCAACCGCGCCGACGTCGACATAGAAATATGTGGCCTGGTCATGTATCCCCTGACCGGACGGGGTGGTGAAACAAACCGACGGCTGCTGGGAGAAGCGATCGAGCTCGGCCTTGACCTGGTGGGTGGAGTGCCGGCACTCGACCCCGATCCGGCCGCCAACCTGTCGGCCACTCTCGACGCCGCAGAAGACGCGGGTTTGGCCGTCGATCTCCACATCGACGAGACGATCGATCCGGACGTACTGACCCTGGAAACCCTGGCACACCAGATCATCGACCGCGAGTTTTCTCATCCGGTGACCGCCAGCCATTGCGTGTCGCTTGGCATGCAAGCACCAGACCGCCAGCGGGAGGTCGCCGAGCTGGTGGCCGAGGCAGGTATCTGCGTTGTCTCGAACCCCCAGACCAACCTCTTTCTCCAAGGCTGGTCGACGCCAAGCGCCACCCCGAGGGGCCTGACTGCTATCGCCGCCCTTCACGAGGCCGGAGTAACGGTGGCAGGTGGCGGAGACAATCTACAGGATCCGTTCAATCCGGTCGGCAGGGGCGATCCCCTCGAAACAGCCTCGCTGCTCGTCTCCGCGGGTCACATCACACCCATCCAGGCACTCGCTGCCGTGTCCGGCGAGGCCAGAAGGGTCATGGGACTGAGCACGACCATCGAGAAGGGAAGCCCGGCCGATCTGGTCGCCGTCACGGCCTCTTCGGTGCAAGCCGCGGTCGCGTCAGGGGGTACGGCAAGGCGCACATTCAAGGCAGGGGTGCTCACCGCCTCGTCTGAGCGGCTGTTCACCAGGTTCGCGCCTGGTCGCCACAAGGACCATGTATGACCGCCTATCGGTCTGCAAAACTGTCGGTGAACCACAAAGCAGCACAAAATCTGTCGGCGTGTGGGGCGGTCACCCAGCTCGGAGAGGAACGTTCATGAACTTCGCCACATTTTTCCTCTGGTCCGAGGCGATACCGTGACTCTTAGGGTGACCGTGCTCGGTTTCAGTGGGAGCTACGCAGCGCCTGGCGGAGCGTGCAGTGGATACCTCGTGGAGTCCGGCGAGGCTCGATTCTGGGTGGATTGCGGTGCAGGCACCTTGGCCAACCTTCAAGTCCATCTCGACCTGAACGACCTGGACGCCATATTCGTGAGCCATCACCATCCGGACCACTTCGCAGAGTTGCCGATCGTCTACAACACCTTCAAGTGGTACCTGCACCGATCGAATGTGCCCGTCTACGCGCCGGCATCGGTTCGCGACATGGCCGACATGATCACCGGCAACCCCACAGCCGACGTTTTCGAATGGCACGTCATGGGCGATGGCGACCGAATCGTCGTCGCGGACACCGAAATCTGGTTCGCTCGCACAGAGCACACCATCGAAAACCTCGCTACGCGTTATTCCGTTGCGGGTCAAACGTTGGTCTACACGGGGGACACCGGCCCAGGGTGGGACATGGCTGCGTTTGCGGGTGGGGCGGATTTCCTGATTGGTGAGGCGACGATGCTCGCCAGACAGGAAGACCCCGACATCCCCCACATCAGCAGCCGGCAACTCGGCGAGCGCGCCGCCCAAGCCGGCGTCGGCCGCCTCCTTCCAACCCACATCATGCCTGGCAACGACCCGGCCGAACATGTGCTCGAGGCCGCTGAGGCTTTCGGCGGGACAACGGAACTTCCGATGATCGGCAAACGCTTCGAGGTTTGAACCGCTCCTCGTGCACAACCAGCGACGGCCCAAAAGACAACGACGCTAGGGCTAAACCAACCCGGCTGACCGAGGGAGGTACGGCCTGGCGCTGGTTAAGATCCGCCACGACTCACAGACGCTTTCTTCGCGTAACGCGGTTGAGAGAGGTATCAGGTTGGGGAAAACGTTGGCCGACACACAAGACGATGCCGTCGACGGCGCGTCGCCAGTGCTCCAGTTCCGAGAGGTGACCAAAGTATTCCCGGACGGGACTCATGCTCTGAACAACATCACCTTCGAGGTAAGGAGGGGTGAGTTCGTCAGCATCGTCGGGCCATCTGGATGCGGGAAGTCGACGATTCTGCGAATCGCCTCCGGCCTGCTCCCTGCGACACACGGAGATGTAGCGCTTGCTGACGACAATATCGGCTACGTGTTCCAGGACGCCACCTTGCTGCCGTGGCGAACGGTGCGACGTAACGTCGAGCTGTTTGGAGAACTCCACAAGGTCGACAAGGAGGAGCTGACCCGCATCGCCCAGGACGCCATCGATCTGGTCGGCCTCACCGATTTCGAGGATCATCATCCTCGCCGTCTGTCCGGCGGCATGAAAATGCGTGTCTCGTTGGCAAGATCGCTGACGCTCAACCCGGGCCTGTTTCTGTTTGACGAACCGTTCGGAGCCCTGGACGAACTCACCAGAGAGCGCCTGAACGAAGAGCTGCTCAACCTCTTCCTTTCCGAGAAGTTCGGGGCGGTGTTCATCACCCATTCGCTGTACGAGGCCGTATTCCTATCGACCCGGGTGATCGCAATGTCTCCTAGACCCGGTCGTCTGATTCAGGAGTTCCACATTCCATTCGAATATCCGAGGCACCCTGAGCTCCGTTTCGAACCAGAGTTCGCCGAGATGACCGGCAAAGTCTCAGCCGCACTCAGGGCAGGCCAGTAATGACCAGCGAAGACCAACTCGTCAGGGATGGGACGCCGAGCACGGCTGCGAAGGAAGCCGAAACGTTCATCCCCCAACCCGAGCAAGGCCGAGGCCGACTCGCCCGGACCCTGGTCACCGTTGCCGCGCCGGCCGGATTCTTCGTCCTGTTCGTGACCGGCTGGTACCTCGTCAGCTACGTGCTCTTGACGCCTCGCAGACGTTTCCTGATGCCCCCTCCCCACGAAATTATTGCCGAAGGGTTCGGTAAATCGGACAACCTCATCCAGATCCTCACAGGTCTCTGGCAGACCACCAGAGTCGCCTTTCTTGGACTGATCATCGCCATAGCCATCGGCCTTGTTCTGGCAACCCTCATGAGCCAAGCACGGTGGATCGAAAACTCCGTCTACCCATATGCAGTGGTGCTCCAAACGGTTCCCATCATCGCTCTCGTGCCACTCATTGGGCTCTGGTTCGACTACAACTTCCAGGCCAGGGTCATCGTAAGCGTGATCATTTCGCTGTTTCCCATCATCACGAACACCTTGTTCGGACTCAGGTCTGCCGATTCATCCCACCATGACCTTTTTACGCTGCACGGCGCGACCCGGATGACCAGGCTGCGCAAACTCATGATTCCGGGGTCGGTACCTGCAATGTTCACAGGGTTCCGCATCTCAGCAGGCCTGTCTGTCATCGGCGCGATCGTTAGCGATTTCTTCTTCCGCCAAGGTGCCCCTGGCATCGGCAGGCTCCTCGACATCTACAGACTCAACATCCAGATGGAAATGCTCTATGTCGCGATCTTCTGGTCGTCGATGCTGGGTGTCGTCATGTTCTGGGGATTCGGGCTGGTTGGCAACCTCCTGACCCGGAAGTGGCATGACGCTTCACTCGCCCGCGGGTAGACGTCTCGATGGTATCGGCCGCCACCGCTTCGCCCGATGTGGTAAACAATGCCCTTCGATCGGCTCGTAGAGGGGCCGTCTGGCAACGCGATCCCACCAAATCTTCTGGAGGAGGCAACCCAATGCGAGTTTTTGACAAATCGAACAGGCTGAAGCTGACGGCGATCGCCATCGGGCTCGCCCTCGTGGCAGCGGCATGCGGTGGTGGCGACGACGACACCGCGGCGACGCAGGCACCGTCAGCTACAACGGCGACCCCGGTCTGTCCGGCCAACATCGTGATTCAGTCAGACTGGTTCCCCGAACCCGAACACGGCATGGCTTACAACCTGATCGGGGCAGGCGGAGAACAGGATGCGTCTAATGGCGTCTATTCCGGGCCTCTTCAGGCCAAATATGCAGATCGCTTCACGACAAGCGAAGTCCCCAACATCGAAGTCAGAGCGGGTGGCCCGTTCCTGGGCGATCAGCTGGTGACCCAGCTCTCATTCCTCGACGACGACATTACGTTTGCGTTCCAGTCGAACGATCAGGGGATCCAGTTCTCGCAGGACTTTCCGATGCTGGCGGTGATGGCGCCACTCGAGATCAACCCCCAGGTGCTGCTGTTCGATCCAGACGAGTACGACTTCTCGAGCATCAGCGAGGTAGCAGATTCGGATGCCACCGTCCTGGCGTTTTCTGATCAGTCGACCTGGGTCAAGTTCTTCGTAGGAACCGGCCAGATCCGCCAAGAGCAGTTGGACCCATCGTATTCGGGCAGCGCTGCCCGCTTCCTCACCGAGGACAACATCATGAGCCAGGCCTTCGTATCCAACGAGGTCTACAAGTACGAGAATGTCATCGAGGGGTGGCAAAAGCCCATCGGGTGGCTCCTTATGCACGACTCTGGCTACGAGATCTACTCCCAGCCAATGGTGATCAGGGCCGATCGCAAGGCCGAGCTCGATGAGTGTCTGAAGGTGATGGTTCCCATCTTCCAGCAGGCCGCCATCGACTACATCACCACCGACTGGGGACCGGTCAACGAAATGCTGACTACCTACGTCACAGACATGGCAAGCTTCTGGCTCCTGGACGAAGGCATTAACACCGCTGCGGTGGAGATCATGCTCGATCTCGGCATCGTCGGAAACGGCCCAGATTCGACTCTCGGCAACTTCGACTTGGACAGAGTGCAGCGGACGATCGACCAGCTGCTCCCGATCTACGAAGCCGACGGATTGGACAGTTTCAATCCAGACCTGACCGCCGAGGACCTCGTGACCAATGAATACATAGATCCGAGCATCGGCCTCGACGGCTGATCCACCGCATGGCCGTCTGATGACAACGACATTCCCTGCGGCCAACAGACGGCCGTGGGGAACGCTCGGTTCCGGGATACATTGGGCTGGTCGAGGCCGGCACACGGATCCGCTCACTACGCTCGGCCGAAGAGGCGGGAGGCTTGCTATATGAAGACCGGAGTATTCCTCTTCGGCGGTGTGGAAATGGACGACGCCGGAGCTGGGCGGCCGGATCCCACCGACCGCCGCTACTCGACCGAGGTCGTGTGGAAGACCACCGAACGGATCCTGGACATGGGGGTCGCCGCCGACCGGCTCGGTTACGACTCCTTCTGGCTAACCGAGCACCACTTCCAGTACGAGGGCTACGAGGTTGTCCCCAACGGACTCATCATCGGAACGGCCTTGGCCGAACGCACCAAAAGGATCCGGATTGGTTCGATGTTCAACATCGTCGGGCAGTGGCATCCACTCCGTTTGGCGGAGGACTTCGCGACGCTGCACAACCTGAGCGGTGGACGCGGCATCCTGGGCATCGGACGAGGCACCGTGCCGAGGGAGGCGGAGAACCTTGGCACCAAGATCGGCTCGTTCGACAACCCAGACGCCATCGCCGCAGACGAGTTCAACCGCAAGCAATTCAACGAGGCGATCGAGGTCATCTTGGCCGCGCTTCGCAACGAGACGTTCTCGTACGAAGGAGACGTGTACACGTTCCCGGTGCCAGGGATACCCGATCGGGGAGGCTTCGTTGAGGAATTGACATTGGTCCCTCGGCCAATCCATCCCTTCGAGGTGTGGCAGCCGATCACCCGCCCACCGACCCTCGAGTACGTACCGAAGATGGGTTTCAACGCAACGTTCTGGCTACGCCACCATTCCTACATCAAGGACTGGTGGGACAGATACGCTGCTTTGTGGACGGAGCATCAGGGCGGAATCCTGGGCAGGGGCGACAACCGAAACCTGGTCCTGAGCGTATGCGTCGAAGACTCGCGGGAAAGGGCCATCGAGTCTGTGCGAGCCGGACACGACGAATTCTGGAAATTCTTGGCGCCCTACGGATGGAGCCGCGGCTACATGGGCCATGACGGCCGCCCGGTCGAGGCAGGCACGGTCCCTTCGCTGGAGGATTCGCTGGAGAACCGAACCTGGCTGGTGGGGTCGGCTGAAGACGTCATCGAGGGAATCAGCTTCTACAAGGAGACGCTCGGACTAGAGGACCTCATCATCTTCCCGAACATGCCTGGCGATCCGTATTCCAAGACCGAGGAACAGATGGCGCGCATGGCCGAGGAAGTCCTGCCCCACGTATAGCTATCCGCCATCCCGCAAGTTTGCGAAGCAAACTTGGTTAGGGCTTGGCCCGCTAGGGCGAAACCGGCGGGCTTGGCCCGCCAGGGCCAAACCGGCGCTATCCGCTATCCGCTATGGCCGAACTGGCACCATCTCGCGAGTTTGCATAGCAAACTCAGTTAGGGCTTGGCCCGCCAGGGCCAAACCGGCGCGTACGATGGGTAGATGGATCGCGAACAGGAACCGGCTGGAGCCGAGGGCCCGGCACAGGAATCTGACGCCATCGCCGAGCGGCTTGATCGACTGAGCGCCGAACAGGCCGAGGACGTCATCCGCCGCGCAATCGAACTGACCGACGAAGAGAATGAGACTTTCGAGTACGGACAGATGGACACGGAAACCCTCGAGCGGGTGGCTGCAGAGTTGGGGATACCCGCCCGGCATGTCCGCAAGGCGATGGTCGAACAGAGGGCCAGTCGTCACAGCCTTGACGAGGAGAGCTCGTGGTTCGACGGCCTGTTCGGAATAGTCGACCTGGATGAAGCCGCAATCATCGAAGGTCGGGCCGCGGACGTCGAGAGAGCCGTAGAGATCTGGATGGCGAGCCACGAAGGCCTGAGGTTGAAACGACGAACCAGACTGGGCGCCATCTGGGCAAAGGACAATCGACCGCTGGCGTCCATACGCATGGGTCTTGGAATCACCAATGGAACCAAGGCTCTGCGCTCTGCAGGCGATGTCGAGCACACACTGCGCAGCGTCGAGGCGAACGAACATCTCCTCTCGATCTCGGCGTCCAAGAATCGCCTTCGGATGGCCGCCACACTGTCAATGATCGGCGTGGCGATTCTCGCTACCAGCACCACCGTCGCTGCGGCAATCGGCCAGTCCGGCGATCTCAGCCTTCCAGGGCTCGCCGCGGGTCTGGTTTTTTCCGCCGGCCTGGGGCTCGGCGCAATCGCAGGCGTCCGTAGGTGGGCATCCAACATTCGCACCGCCATAGAGCGTGCTGTCGACGCAGTGGCCGCCCCCGACCGCTCCGGTCTGTACGAAACGTTTCCCGGCCGTCTCGGGTCTTTCCTGAGGTCTTTCGGATTGTTTTCGAATCGACGAAACCAGAACCGGCGGCGCTGACCTCAGCGCCAGCCCAATCGCTCTCTCCTAGTGTCGCCGAACACTCAACCGATGTAGCGTGGGCTCATGACAGACATGTATGACAGAGTGCTGGCCCTCAGGGCGTTGCGCGACTACCAGGACCAGGCAATCGCGGATGACGACCTTGGGCGAGTCCTAGAGGCCGCCAGATGGACAGGCAGTTCCAAAAACTTGCAGAACTGGTCTTTCGTCGTTGTCCGAGATGTTGACCAGAAAGCCAGGCTGGCGGACTGCGGCGATTTCACCGACCCTATCCGTAAGGCGCCTGCGGTGATTGCGATTGTGCAGGAAGTGGACGGCTACGAGTTCGACAGCGGCAGAGTCGCTCAGAACATCATGCTGGCCGCGGACGCGATCGGCGTGGCCACGTGCCCAATCACGCTGCACCGTGATGCTGACGCAGCTGCGGTTCTTGGCCTTCCTGACGGTGCTCGTTGCCGATACGCGGTCACCCTCGGATACGCCGTCGACAGTGCGGGCCCGGCCAATTTCGGAGGACGCAAGCCGATGGACGAACTGGTCCACTGGGACAGCTACTGACGAGTGGGAATAGGCGTGCGTTGATATGGGTATGAGCACATCTGAACTTCTCGAATTCCGAGCCAACAAGGACGAGTTTCTTGGCGGCAGCCACCAATCACCCATCCCACACGAGGACCGGCACCACTGGGAAGGGCTCAACTACTTCGAGCCGAATGAAGCCCTTTCGCTCAGGCTGGAACTGACAGAAGGCGACGGATCGACTCTCTCGACCCAAACCTCGGACGGTCAAGAACGCACCTACAAGCGACTTGGCCAGGTCTCCTTCGAGGTCCAAGGTGCGCCGGCAACGCTAACGGTCCTTCAAACGGAGGGAGGCGGCGACCTCTTCCTCCCGTTCCGCGACTCGACCTCTGGCAACGACTCGTACGGAGCGGGTCGCTACCTCGACCTCGAACTGAACGAGGATGGGACAGTGACCGTCGACTTCAACTACGCATACAACCCATACTGCGCCTATTCGGATGCCTACTCGTGCCCGCTGCCACCGGTCGAGAACTGGCTGCAGGTCCCGATCCAAGCCGGCGAAGCCTCATACCGCTAACGCCTTCGTCTGCTCAGGATTCTTGGGTCCCGTCTTGGGGCCAAAGAATCTCGGAACCCACACCCGAGAGTCGCATCGGGGTAGGCAGCGAGTAAGAATGGATGATGCGTTTTGCGTCGTGGGTCGACGGTGGGCACTTCTTCATCCGCGGGACCCGCCTGACATCTCATGGGGACCCAAGACGCGGTCCTCGTTACCAGGGCACGTTTGACGAGCTGCGGATGGTCGGGGACACCGTCTTCTACTCCTATGTCCCGTCGAGGCTCCATCCCGACACCCTGGCGATGATCTGTTTCAACGTGTTCTTTCCGTGGATCGGACACACAGTGGAGTTTCCCGAGCCCGTCTCCGATCTAGTCGTCGACGCCATCAACCACCAAACATTCCAGCAGCATAAAGGTACAATCGAGGTGCGCAACGTCGGCGGTGATCCGCAGCAGCCGGCCGACGACGGCTCCGACACCGTCCACCCGAGGGACACAGTCATCTCGTTCGGCGGCGGGGTCGATTCGTCAGCGCTACACGTGCTGTTTCCCGAGGCGACATTGGTCTACGAGATGGGCCAGCGCTGGCGGCGGCAACAGAAGCGATCGGCAACGATCGACGCTATGAGAGTCCACCAGGCCCGATCCGGGACGCCGAACGTTCCTGTTCGCACCAATTCCCGTCGTCTTTCACGCCCGAGAGGTGTCACAAACTGGCTGTCGATTCTCGTCCCAGCGCTGCTCGTGGCCGTGGACAGAGGGCATCGAGGCGTTCTAGTGGGATCCAACTTGCCGACGATGTTCATGAAGGCGGGTGCCGAGTACTCGCCAGGTCATCAGCTGGATCATGCGGCGCGGCGGGCGTTGGAAAGTTTCACGGTTCCCATTGTCCAGGCGTCCGCTGGCATATCGCACTTGGCGGCGACGAAGATCTGTGCAGACGCGGGGATCACCAGCTCGCTTACTTTCTGCGAGCGGGGGCGAGGCGGTGGACCGTGCTCGAAGTGCCTGAAGTGTTTTCGACGCGAGACTCTCTACCGGATCCTCCACCGTGAAGATTCGTCCGCCTACCCGCTGGATCCTTTTCCAACCGACACGTCCTGCTATGCCGAGAAATACGATCTCAAGCGAGCTGCCCGAGAGTTCCGTCCGGGCTGGCCCATCTCGAACGCGCACAATCTGGCGCTCGGCCGGGACCTCTTGGGCGAGGAGTTTCCGGAAATCCTTCACCGGGTGGGCCGCAACGTTCCCAGCGCCAATTTCATGGCCCGGCGGCCGCCAGAGGCAGACGGATTGTTCCCGGAGCCATTCAAGGAGCACATCCTCAGCCGGATTCAGGCAAGCGTTCCGGAGATGACGCCAGACGAGCTCGTGGCCTTCCGCTCTTGGAGCGCGATCGAGGCGTTCGACTGACTGGCTCCCGACCGCTCCGGTCTTACGACACGCTGCCCGGCCGTCTCGGATCTTCCTCAACGACAGAACCAGCACGACACAACCGTCCGAGTCCGCGACGGCCACCTTCCGACCGACAGCCCCTACCTGACCGGCTTACTCTGCGAATCGACGTAGCAAGCGACGGTGTCAACCGGACCTGGCGTCTGGCATGACAATCGATGTGATGAGTCGACGGCGACGGTCGGGTCTCGACTGGTTGTCAAGGCGGGATCGTACGGCGGATCTCAGCTCAACGGCCATATCGTCGAACTCGTCGTCGGTGAGCCAGAGCGGCACCTGCTGATAGCCGACCCGATCGGCGACGAGGTCGGGGTCACCCGGCTCGAGATAGGCCGCATAATTCGATATCAGAGTGCCCAGGAACGTTGCGAAGTATCGGAAGTGATCGCTAACTGAGGCACTTTCGAGCTGCTCCTCGCCTAGATGGACCGCGCTTTTCACGACGGCATACGTGTGTTCGATTCCCCCACGGATTTGACGCTCGCCAATGCTCTCGATGAGCCCGCCTTCGTGGAGTTGGTTGATATGGCGATAGAGCGTTGCCTGGGCGACGTCGCCCAGGTTGTCCTTGAGAGCCAGCGGCGTCATGGGTTGGCCCACCAGGGCTTGCACGATGCGCAGGCGGACCGGGTGTAGGAGGAGGTCACTCGTTGTTGTCATGGGTTGTACATTAGTCTCTAAAGTGATAATATTCTCGTTATCGAGAACATTAGGAGTTGAGCATGCTTGAAGAGATCTCATTCGAATCCGCTGGCCACACACTCTCCGGTACGTTCATCTCGCCAGAGTCGGATGAACCCGTTCCGGCTGCCCTGTTGGTGAGCGGTTCGGGTCCGATCGATCGCGACTCGAATAGCAGGCGGCTGAATATCGGTGTCACCGCCCAGGTTGCCAACCGGCTCGCCGACGCCGACATTGCGACGTTGCGATATGACAAACGCGGCGTGGGTGAGAGTGAGGGTGACTACCTTTCGACCGGATTCCACGACAACGTCACCGACGCCACTGCGGCACTAGCAGCGCTCCGCTCTCACCCGCGTGTCGATCCACAATGCGTATTTGTGGTCGGACACAGCGAAGGGGCGTTGATCGGCGCCGAACTGGGTGCAAACGACGCGTCCATCTCTGGGATTGTGATGTTGGCCGGCGCCGCTCAAAACGGCGAGCGCATTTTGTCGTGGCAGATGACTCAGATTGCCGACAGCATCCCCGGGCCGGTCAAGCTATTCATGAAGATGTTTCGCCAGGACCTGTCAAAGACTCAGGCCAAGCGACTCGCCCGAATCAAGGATTCCGCAGGCGACGTGATGCGAATCCAGATGGTGCGGATCAACGCCAAGTGGTTCCGAGAATTCATGGCGTACGAACCCCGGTCTGCGCTGCGAAGGCTGTCGGTACCGACGCTGGCAATCACGGGCTCAAAGGACATCCAGGTGGATCCGGCGGATCTCGACCGGATTGTGGAACTCGTTCATAGTGACGTCACGGACCAACTCGTCGAGGACTTGACGCACCTATTGCGGAGAGACGACGGCCCTGCCTCGATTCGGACCTACAAGAAGCAAGCGAGGCGTCCCGTCGATCGAGGCGTTCTCGACCTCGTATTCGACTGGGTGACACAACGTGCGTCGGCAGAGAACGGGAGGACTCATGAGCCTGTATGACGACCCGCTGATCGCACTTGATGAGGACGGCATCATTATAAAAAGCTACTGGCGACCCGGCAACGAGCGCCGAATTGCGTACGGCGATGTACGAGCGGCGAGTCGTATCCCAATTGGGTTCTGGACCGGTCGGGCTCGCTTGGTGGGGATCGGCTTCGGCCGACCGTTCCATTTCTTTCACTGGGATCGGCATCGTGGTTCGAAGCAAGCCGCGCTGAGTCTGGAATTGGGTCGCATGCTCAAGACGGCCATCACACCTGACGAACCCGATCGTGTATTGGAGCTCATCTCCGAAAGGATCGGCTGAACCGAGAGGTCTTCTTACCTGCCGTGCGGGACAGGTCGTCCTGCGCACACTCAGTTCGATTCGTCGTCGTCGGAGCTGACATCTTGCGTAGGCGTCACACGCGCTTGAGGTTCCAGTATCGGAAGCCAATTGTCAGACGGACCTTGATTCGATCTCGAGGATCAAGCCTCTCGAACAGCCATCCGAAACGACCCAGCCACGGGAGGCGCAAGAAGTCCTACTCGGTGGTGAGCTGCTTCTCGGTGAAATGTTGTATCGCCTCAGCGATTTCAGCGGCATGGGTAATCGGAGCTTCGTGTCTGGCGCCTGAAAGCTCCAGCAGTTCGGGATTGGCCAACCTTGCGGCAAGATCGTACTGAGCGGACGGGCGGATCAGCTGGTCCTCGGTGGGTATCAGGACCAGGCTCGGCATGGGGAGTCGTTTGACCCATTCGGTGGAATCGAATCGGAGAGCCGCGAAACCGGCTTCCCAGTACAGCACGGGATCACGATCCATCAGCTCGTTCCACAGCCAGCGTGAATGCCGGCCCGCCACGCCACCCTGTTTGAGAAGATAGGCATGTTTTACAGCCGTGAACTCCACCCGGCTGACCCGATCCACTGCCCTGCCCGAGAACCAGAGCAAGGAAGCCGCCAAGCGCTCTCCGAGGCTCAGATTTCCCGCCGAAGTCCCACCCAGAACCGCAGCAGACACCTTGGCAGGGTGACGGTGGGCGAGCTCCTGGACGATCATGCCCCCTAGCGAGTACCCGAACACGACCGGGGAACCGACACCAACGGCATCCATGATCCCTGCCACGTCATCTGCCAGATTGGCGATCTGTATCCGACCCCGGTCGGTGGCCGACCGGCCATGATTGCGAAGATCGATGGCGATCACCCGAAAGCTCTTCTCCAGGAGCGGAATCAGGCGATGCCAGAGGATCTGGGTGTGGTCGCCCCAGCCATGCACAAGGACGAGAGGCGGATCGGATTCGAGCCCGGATTCGCGTACGAAGAATTCACGATCTCCTACGAAAACCGACCGACCCGATATCCGCATCGGATGAACCTGGTCTGCCGAGAAGGCCGGAACCGGCTCGGGACCCAACAACCGCCAGGCCAGCCATCCGAGCCCTAGGCGGCGCAGTAGCTTCGTCATCGCTGGAACTCGGCAGAAGTCAACGTAACACCATCTGTCGATGACCGGCGGCGGCTACCTCGCCGATGACCACCGCGCAAGGGCTCTGACCATCGAGCGCCGCCAACAGAGTGTCGACCTGGCCCTGATCAACCGAGATCAACAGACCACCGGATGTCTGAGCGTCTGCCAACACCTTCAGCGTTATCTCGTCGATCCCGCCGATGTCGACATCCGGGAGCACAGAGGCGACGTTGCGGGCGCTGCCACTCGGGAAGATCCCTGCGCCGATCAATTCATGGATCCCCTCCATGACTGGGATCGAGCGGGTGTCAAGCATGGCCGTCGTCCCAGATGCTGCCATCAGTTCGCGGAGATGGCCAAGCAGACCGAACCCTGTGACATCGGTCGCACCACGGACCTGCGCGACTCGCATCGCGTCCGCAGCACCACGGTTCAGATAGGCCATCAGCTCGACCGCCTCATCACGCAGCTCCTTGGACGCCCTGTCGGCCTTGATGGCGGTGGCGGCGACACCGGTGCCCAACGGTTTGGTCAATACCAGCAAATCGCCGGCGGCTGCTCCCGCGTTGGTGACGATGTGATCGGGGTCGACGAGACCGGTCACCGCGAACCCGTATTTCGGCTCCCGATCGTCAATCGAATGTCCGCCGACGATGGTGCAATTCGCTTCCGCCAAAATGTCGGCGCCCCCCTCGAGAACCTCGCTGAGCAACTCGAACGACAGAGCTTCGCGGGGCCAACCAACCAGCTGGAGCGCCGTCAAAGGCGTGCCACCCATGGCGTACACGTCTGATAGGGCGTTGGCGGCCGCTATCCGCCCCCAGTCGTACGGCTCGTCGACGATCGGCGTGAAGAAGTCAACAGTCTGAACGAGAGCGCGCGACGAATCGAGCCGGTAGACCCCGGCGTCATCGCTGGTCGCCACCCCGACCAAAAGATCGGGATGCGACATGGCTGGTTTGTTCTGCATCGGGCGCAAGACCTGCGCCAGCTCGTCAGGACCGAGCTTGCACGCTCAACCAGCCCCGTGACTGAAAGAAGTGAGACGAACGTCTTCCATGCAGGAGAGTCTGCCACAGCCAGCAACCCACCAAACATCTGCCCCCCGTGCGGCGAGGAACGAACCGTACATCTGGGTGGACGAGGAGCCTGCCTCGACTTCGTCGAGGTTGGGAGGAGATGGTGTGGCACGTTCCATCGCATTCCAGAAATTGTGCGACCGTTCTGCTGGCCGGTGCGGCCTCATGGAACGTTCCAACGCATATACTCCGTATCCGGATGAGCCAGGACGATTAGGGAGTTAAAGACATGGCGGAGACCACGTACAAGAGCCTCCTGCACGAAACAGTCACCGCATACGCGACCGACTTCTGGAACGACTCGTGCTCTGTCGAGGAGCTGGCCTATGCGATCGAACACGGTGCAGTCGGCGCTACCAGCAATCCGACCATCGTCGAACAGGTTCTCAAGAAGGAGCGTCATCTTTGGGAGGACCGCATTCATGAGCTGATCTCGAAAAACAGCTCGTGGTCGGATGAAGACGTCATGGGGAAGGTCTTCGAGGAGATCGCTGTCAAGGGCGCTGAACTGTTGATGCCCGTATTCGAGCGCGAGAACGGTACGAAGGGGCGCCTGTCGATCCAAACCAACCCCTCCTACTACCGCAACGTAGACAAGATGGTCCGCCAAGCCGTCCACTACGACTCGCTGGCTCCCAACATGGCGGTGAAGTTGCCGGCCACGAGCAGAGGAATCGCGGCGATCGAGGAGGCAACGTATCGCGGCGTGAACATCAACGCCACTGTCAGCTTCACAGTGGCCCAAGCCGTAGCCGTAGGAGAAGCCGTCGACCGTGGACTACAGCGACGCGAGGAAGAGGGTCTCGCAACGAACATGATGACGCCCGTCACCACGATCATGGTCGGCCGAACCGACGACTGGATTCGGATCGTCACGGGGAGAGACGGGATTACGGTGAACCCGCAGTATCTACCTTGGGCGGGCGTAGCGGTCTTCAAGAACGCCTACAGAATCTATGAGGAGCGAGGTTTCCGCTCTCGCCTGCTTGCAGCCGCCTACCGACACCATCTGCATTGGTCCGAGTTCATCGGCGGCGACGTCATCCTCACCATTCCATCGAACTGGCAGAAACTCTTCAACAACTCCGAAGTGAAGGTCGTGGGCCGGATGGATGACCCCGTAGCACCAGAGATCATCGCAGAGCTGCACCGCAGGGTTCCCGATTTCCGTAAGGCGTACGACGAGGACGGTATGACCGTTGAGGAGTTCGATACCTACGGGGCCACAATGCGCACACTGCGTGGGTTCATCGCTTCGTATCACGAGCTGACCAGGGTCATCCGGGAAGACTTCATGCTCCCCAACCCAGACGTGAAACAGCCCGCGTAATCAGGAGCCCGTCATGGTTGCCGATGGTGTCGAGCGACGCTCCTTCGCAGAAGAATTGGCCGTTGAGGCCGGGCAGGTGGCGCTGTCCTACCGCGAACAGGGAGATATGGAGGTCCGGTCGAAAGGGGTCCTCGACTGGGTAACGGAAGCCGATCTCGCAACCGAGCGGCTGATCCGGCGCCGGATCAGCAAGTCCTTTCCACATGACAAGGTCCTCGGCGAAGAAGAGGGCTACCTGGGCTCTCAGGCGGACGAGGGCCGCTCTACATGGGTCGTCGACCCCATCGATGGCACCACCTGTTTCGTTTCGGGTCTACCCAGTTGGTGTGTTTCGATTGCGTGCGTTGATGAGACGGGCCATGCGTTCCTGGGCGTTGTGCACAATCCTCCCGGAGCCGAGACCTTCTCGGCGCTGGACGGTCACGGATTCACTGTCAACGGTCACAAGACCTTGATCCCCAATAGGGGCCTGACAGACGGGCTGGTCGGAGTCGGACATCCCCGAGGGGCCCCAGACGAGCCAACGCTTTCGTTTCTCGCAAGGTTGTTCGCAGCAGGAGGTTTGTTCTACAACTCTGGATCCGCTGCACTCTCGCTCGCCTACGTCGCCGCGGGTCGGCTCGTCGGTTTCTACGAGTCCGATCTCAGGGCTTGGGATGCCCTAGCCGGCGAGGTTCTGGTGCGAGAGTCTGGCGGCTGGTCCACAGATTTCGTTCATGACGGTTCGCTGACGACGACCAAGCCGGTGCTGGCGGCAAACCGGGGTAGCACCGCCGCGCTCCAGGATGTGTTCGGTGGGAGCTCCGCACGCTCGTAACTCGGCCGCCGTGAAATCGCCGCCGCCTGCAAGGGGGACCGTCAGGCGCTCTCAGGTCGATCCCCGGGTCAGTAACTCTGGCTGCCACGAAACCACCTCGCCGTCCGGTGGAGTTCCATTTTGCACCGCCGCGAGAAGGGCCTTGAACGCAGCGTCTGCCATACCGATGCTGTCCTGAACGATGGTCGTCAGCGGAGGGTTGGTGATGGCGCCGAAAGAGATGCCGTCGTACCCGACGACCGCGACGTCTTCGGGGACGCGTAGCCCCAGATCGTGACACGCCAGCAGTGCCCCCATGGCCATTGTGTCGTTGAACCCGATCACAGCGTCGACATCAGGGTGTTTGGTGAGGAGCTTCTTGGTGGCATTCCGGCCTTGCTGTATCTTCGGATGGCCGGCTTCAACCGGAGGGTTGCCTACCTCGGTTCTTTCGGTCACAGCTCTCTGTAACGCGACGAAGCGCCCATGAACCACCTCAGGAAACATTTCGTTCATGAGAATCCCAATTCGTCTCTTCCCGGTGTCGACGAGATGGCCCACCACCAGATCAGCGGCTCGATCTTCGTCCATAGCGATGGACACGACGTTGGGGATCTTGGCTTCCCGGCCGATCATCACGACCGGGCACCCACTGGTCGCGGCGAACAGTTCGATCTCCTTGTCCGCGAAGAAGGACGGGAAGAATGCGACGCCATCGACACCGAGGGTGAGAAGCGTTTCGAGTGTTCCCATCCCGCGGTCATCATCGAAATCGAGTTCTGTGACCACCAGGTAGTAGCCGTGCTCCCGAGCGGCCGACTGCATACCCGAACAGGTGTCACCAAAGTGCGAATTCCGCATGTCGACCGCTGCGAACCCGAACGTGAGCGAGGTCCGGGTGACCAGAGCCCTGGCCATTCGATTCGGACGGTATCCGAGGTTCTCGATCGCTTCTTCGACTCGCCGGCGAGTCGCCGGGGCCACCCGCGGATGGTCAGACAGGACGCGCGAAACTGTCTGACGCGAGACGTCTGCCACCTTCGCCACGTCGACGATCGTGGGCCTGTCGATCCCGCTCAGCCTTTCTCTCATCGATCGATCCCTGTTCGTTCGTAGTCGGTGACTACACCGGTTGACACGATGTGAACGTTCACACTAAGGTGTCGTCCAGCCTTCGCACAGATGGACGCCGACGCCCACTGTAGGTGCCGTGTATACGTTGGGCATATGGAGATTACCAGGTGAGACCGACCCTCGATTTCGTCTTTAAGGTGGCCAAGATCGTTCATCGATCCGGCTGGCGAGAAGCCTCAACTTTGGCCGTGAGCGACACGGTTCGCGACGATTCTCGGGCTCTCTAGAGCGGGCACACCCGCCGGTTTCTGCCATGCCGTACGAGACACCTCCCTGGACGCAGGTCATCGCCCATCGGGGCAACTCTGGGCGGTTGCCCGAAAACACCCCGACCGCCATCAATGACGCAATCGACCTAGGCGTCGACATGGTCGAGATCGACATCAGGTTGACCAAGGACGGCGTCCCTATTCTGATGCATCACGATCGGGTCGACGAGACAACGTCTGGCACCGGCCTGGTGACCGATCTCACGTGGGATGAGCTCGAGACGCTGGACGCGGGCAGTTGGCGTGGCCCGCAGTTTGCCGGTGAGCCAGTGCAGGCCCTCGACGAAGTGCTTAACCTGACCCGCGGCCGCGTCGCGCTGAATCTCGATGTCCAGGTGCCTGAAGCCACGAAGCCGACAGTCATCGCGGCGATCGAGGCAGGAGTGTCGGCAAGCGTCGTCATCAGCGGTTGCGCAGCGAAGTGTGTGCGAACGGTTCGGGACATGACAGGCGATATTGCCACCCTCTTCAATCTGGACGAATTGCTTGCCGGGATCGATCCCGCCGAGGCTCACACGATGGCCCACCACAGCATCGACATCGCAGTCGAGCTGGGAGCCATAGCAATCAATATTCCACACCCATTGGTCGATAATTCCCTGGTGGACCAGGCACGAGAGGTGGGAATCGGCGTATGGACATTCGTGGTCGACGATGAAACACGGTTTGTGGAGATGATGGACATGGGCGTCGCCTCGATTACGACCAACTGGCCAGAGCGCATGCTTCCTCTCGCCAATGGAGGCTCGTCGCGACCCTGGCTGACCCAATCATGAGTTGGATGAAGGCTCTCGCCGATGCCTACCACACGGCATGCGACCGCTACCCGAACGAGAAGCTCATGCTGGTGTCCGACATCGACGGCACGATCATCGACATGCGCTACCTGGTGATGTCCGTTCTTCAGGGCTATGACCAGGAGCACGGCACGGGCTATTTCACACGCCTGGCAGCCTCCGACGTAGACGTACACGAGAACCATGTCGAACAACTGCTCGAAAGGCTGGCCATCCCGGTTGCGGAACGTCACAAGGTGATGCCTTGGTATCTGGATCACCGCTGGCGCGAGGACACGATTCTGAGCTCCCACCAGCCGTTTCCGGGAGTTCTACCTGTGATCCGATGGTTCCAGCTCCAACCGAACACAACCGTCGGCTTGCTCACGGGTAGGCCGGAGTCACTCCGAAAGGCGACTCTCCGCTCGTTGAACAGGATGGGCGAGACCCACCTGGTGAGCTTTGATGACGACGTGCTGCTGATGAACCCCGGGGAGTGGGGGCAGGATGTCGAGAACTCCAAGGTTGACGGATTGAGGCAGTTCCGCGAGATGGGGTACCACGTATTTGCCTTGATCGACAACGAGCCGCGCGTGCTGGAAGCGCTGGCGGATGAAACGGGGAACGAGGAGCTACTCCTGCTCCATGCCGACACGATCTTCGAGTCAGCCAGCTCATCCATGCCGGGTGGTGTCATCGAGGGCAGGGACTACGGGCTGACGGAGCTGGTCCGCGGCGAAAAGGCGCTCCCCCGTCAGGTCCAGCTGGTGTGGCACGGGGTAAACTATCCAGCCAACCTCCGACAGTTCATCGGATCGGAAGTATTCTGGGCCGAGATCGACGTACGCGATGACCCGTCTGGTGAGCTCATCCTCCGCCACGACTCCTTCGAGACGACGCCCGCCCTACGTGACGAGAAATGGCTGACCTTCGACGAGGCCATCGCCAAGCTGGCAAACAGCGCCAGCGGGATAAAGCTCGACATCAAGGGTGGAGTCGACGTGCTCGATCGGGTCTTGGAGTCCATTGCCTCCCTGCAACTGCCGGATGACCGCCTGTGGTTCAATGGTGAAATCGAAGGCATCGGGGAGCAGGGCTTCCGGAGGATTCGAGCCGCCCACCCGGCGGCGATCGTACAGTGCCCAATCGGATGGCTGGATCCGCTCCTCGGAGCAGCACCGGAGGAAGCACGGCGGCTACTCGAGATGCTGGCCGATTGGGGCATAGGCCGCTTCTCGGTGAATTGGGAAGACGCCAATGCACGGGCGATGTTCGAGAAACTGGCGGGTTGGGGCTATGACGTCAATTTCTACGGGGTCCTCGATCTAGAGGGCTTCTTGAAGGCGGTCGTCATGTTGCCCCGCTCCGTCACGTCTGATTTCAATTTTCCGCAATGGAACTACTACGGACAGGGGGCGGGCCAGGACGGACGGCGGCTGACCTATCACATATCCCAGCAAGACGCTGACTGATCACGAAACGGGGCGCAACCAGAGGAGAGTCACCGGCCGTCCCGAATGGTCCGTGCTCGCCCGCGGAAGCGAACAAGGCATGGGAGCGACGGAGGGCGAAGCCGAATCCGCCGCCAGAGGAGAAGTTTGGTCCCTAGCGTCCTTGGAATGACAACGACTCTGCGCACCCGAAATATCGGGTGGGTGATCGTGATGCTGCTGGTGACAAGCGCTTGCGCATCCGGAAGTTCGGGATATGAGGTTGTTCTGGACGGCCTCAACGAACCTCGAGGTCTATGGATCCTGAGCGATGGCACCCTGTGCGTGGCCGAAGCGGGCAGACTGGCTGAGGGCCAGGTGGTGAAAGAAGGCCCCACCGCGAATCGAGCTGATACGGGGTCGGTGAGCTGTGTGAACACCGCGGGAACCCGCCGGCGAATCGTCGAGCGGCTCCCCTACGTCTTCTACAACGTCACAGGGGTCACAACCGGCCCTGCCGATTTGGCCGAGATGGACGGAAACCTCTATCTGCTCACAGGCGAGGGCTCAGGGTCGCTGGCCCGTAATCTACTGAGGATCACCGACCTCACAACAACGCCAGAGGTGATAGCCGACTTCCTGGCTTTTGCGACTGAGACGGCACAGCCCGACTTCTTCGACAACATCGACGTCATCTCCAATCCATTCGCCATGATCCCCGATCCTGACAACCAGCGCTTGCTCGTCACAGACGGTGCCACCGGTCAGGTGCTCTCGGCCGGTCTCGATGGTGACATCCAGGTGTTCTCCGATGTGCCAGGGCACGAAGTGCTGACAGGGATCGCCAGGGGACCGGATGGCCTCGTGTATGTGGCCTCCTTCAGCGAGTTGCCTCACGCGACGGGTGCCGGCGCGATTCTGCGACTGAATCCCAACGGCTCAGCCACCCTAGCGGCTGACCAGTTGACCACTCCCATCGACCTGGCATTCGACTCGTCCGGTCGGATGTATGTGCTCGAGTTCATCGACGGCACGCAGACCGACAGTCCCTATCGCGACAAGACGGGGCGCCTGATCCGCCTCGAACCTCGAGGTGAAGGCTGGGCCCAAAGCCAGTTGTTGGTGGAGGGTTTGCCGTTTCCGACTGCTCTGCTGATCGACGGTGAGGACAGAATCTACATCTCGGTGCACGGGGCCTTCAGCCCACCCGACACCGGCTCGGTGCTGCGATTCGATGATCTGGCTTCGGTCGGACAGCCGGTCCAATTCGCCGACAAATCTCCATGACTCCCCACAGACCCACGGTGGTTCCGGGGGGCTTCAACCCACGGCCTGGGCGGCGGCCGCCAGGTTGGCGAGCTTCGATTTGGCGGTCGCCAAGTCCAACATCGCAAGTCCGCAGTCTGGACCGGCAACAAGGCGCCGGCTGTCGATGTGAATAAGGGCTGCACCGAGTCGGGTTCGTATTTCCTCCACAGATTCAATTCGAGTCTTGGCAATGGCTACGAGTCCAAGGATCACTGTCTTGTGCTCGAACAGCTCCAGCAGTCGCAGATCGCTTGGCCGGTGGGCATCCTCGATGGCGACAGCGTCGACCGCAGCCTGGTCCAACGCACCAGCCAGTTCGAAATAGGCATTTGGGTCGGCCTTGAGAACATCTTCGTCCGGTTGATCGAGATGGCGCGGATAACCACAACAGAGATGAACCACACGTTGAACCTCGGCCGGCACGCCGGCGAAACAACGTTCGAGGTCCTCTATCCCAAACGCCAGAGCATCACCCGTCTTGCGGGCAAATACCGGTTCGTCGACCTGGATGTGGCGACAACCAGCCTCGGCCAGCGCCCGGATCTCCACGTTGAGTACGTCGGCCAGGTCGCGGTTGAGCCGCCGAGGGTCACCGTAGTGCCGATCGACCACCGTGTCGGCGATGGTCATCGGACCAGGGATGGTGATCTTGATCGGCCGGGGTGAGTATGACTGGGCGATCTGGTAGTCGTGCGGGAGGAACCTGCCGACCGGACGGACCCGGTCGACAATCGTTGGCACCTCGCGCTCCCAGGCGCCGCCGCGGATGTCTCGTGATTCGAGTCGCCCGAAATCCACTCCGCTCAGATGCCGAAGGTGGTAGAAGATGTAGTGCTCCCGCCGCATCTCACCATCGGTTGGAACGTCGATGCCCGCGTCGATCTGGGCTTCAACCGCTACGCGGGTAGCGAGGGTAAACCGGGTTTCGAGGTCCCGGTTGGCGGAATGGTTCGGGTCCGCCAGAGTCGAGTAGTGCGCCGGCATCTGCCCACCGACCGCAAGGTTGGCCGGCTTGGGAAAAGCACCGATTGTCGTCGTGACAATTGCTGTCATCGTCACCACGCCCGATTCCCGAACGCCGGCCCCAGTCCGGCGACGGTGCCGACCCCGCCTGGAGATGCCGTCAGGATCCCAATCAGATATTCCTCCACGAGTCACCCTCCAGCGAGGCTTTCAAACGATGATCCGAGCCATCAGGCCCAGAGGAGCGAGTTTTCGGTGACCGGATCAAAGAGTTGGATCTTGGAGGGGTCGACTTGGAGGTCGAGGTTGTCTCCGACCCTGACTCCCCTGGTTTTGTCCACCAAAACTCGCATCTCTACGCCGTTGATTCCGACCCCAACCAGGTCCTCTCGTCCAAGCGGCTCAACCGTTTCGGCTACGCCACTGAGGGTGGGGCCCGAGTGGCCAGAAGTTCCTTCGGCCAGGTTCAAGTCCTCCGGTCGCAGTCCCATCGTGACTTTGCCCTTGACCGCGGCCGCTTTCTCGGCTCGTTCCTGTGGCAGGATCAGGTCGATCGATTCGCTCTTTGCCCGGAATTCTCCGTTGTCCCTCGTGACCTCGATATCGAGAAAGTTCATCGGGGGGTTCCCAACGAACCCTGCTACAAACAGCGTCTTGGGACGGTCGTAGAGAGCTTCGGGCACGTCGTAGGCTTGCAAGATGCCCTTTGACATCACTGCAATCCGGTCGGCCATCGTCATGGCCTCGACCTGGTCATGGGTCACATAAATCGACGTAATTCCCAGATCGCCTTGGAGCCGTTTGATCTCGCCTCGCATAGTCAGCCGGAGGCGGGCATCCAGATTCGAGAGTGGCTCGTCGAAGAGGAGGAGCTGCGGTTCCTTCACCAGGGCCCGGCCAAGGGAAACCCGCTGTTGTTGGCCCCCAGAAAGCTGGGCGATTTTGCGATCCAGCAGATCGCCGATGCCCATCATGTCGGCCACCTTCTGAACCCTGTCCTTGATAACGGCCTTGTCGAGTTTTTGGATCCTGAGCGGGTAGCTGATGTTCCCGAACACGGTCATGTGCGGATATAGGGCATAACTCTGAAATACCATTCCGATGCCACGATCCTTGGGTGCGACCTCGTTGACCACCCGTCCGTCGAATGAGATCGTTCCGCCAGAGGGCTTGTAGATGCCGGCCACCATCAACAGCGTGGTCGTCTTGCCACAGCCGGACGGGCCGAGAAAGGCCACCAGATCGCCGTCTGAGATGTCAAGGGTGATCTTGTCAGCTCCGACCACACCATCCCAACTCTTGCTCAGGTTGTCGAGTTCTACCCTCACGTCAGTTTCCCTTCTCTTCCATGCTGATAGATCACGAGCCTTTCGATCCGCCGGCGTAGATGTTCAGGAGCAACTCCTGGGTGAAGATGAAGAAGATCAGAAGTGGAATCATTTGGAAAAGCCCGACGGCGGCCACCTGGTTCCAGTTGGTTGGTGCAGTGTCGCTGATCAGCTGGTTCAAGAACACCGGCATGTTGGCCACCTTGGTGCCGATGGTAAAGGTGAACGGCACAAGGTATGCGTTCCAGCCTGCAATGAACGTGAAGAGGGAAAGCGCTGCCAGACCAGGCCGCACCTGGGGCAGCATGATTTGCCACCACACCCGAAAACGGGACGCGCCGTCGATCAGGGCAGCTCTTTCCATGTCCCACGGCAGGTTGTCGAAAAAGCCCTTCATCAACCAAATGCCGAGGGGAAGCTCGAGAGCGATCATCACCAGCGCCACTCCACCGACCGAGTTGAACCCGACGAAATTTCCGATGATCGGGATGTCTCCCAGCCATCGCAACACGAAGAATATGGCGATCAACAACATCTCGGCCTTGAAGGCGTGCAGCACCAGGGTCATCGACAGGAAAGCCTTGCGGCCGGCGAACTTCATGCGTGATAGGGCATAGCCACCGGCGGTCGAGGCGATGCCTACGCCGAATACCATTGCTACCGCGATCAGCAACGAGTTGAACATCGCATTCCAGATTGCCCCGTCGGTGACGAAGTCCCAGTTGCTAAGGGTAAAACCCCCGATGCCGCCTTCAGCATTGCGCGGTAGAAGGCCTTCGGTGCGAAACGAAAGAGTGGCGACGACGATCCAGCTGTAGCCGACGACGATCGGCATGATGGAGAGTATGAGAAAGCCATATGCGAACCGCCGACCCATCTTCTCACGTGCCTTTGGCAGCCCGGCTACGGGGTGGGTTGGTGGTGAAATCTCAGCGGTGGTCATGGTTCACAGGTTCTCGATCCGGGGCTCTTCGATGAGTTCGTTGAACTTGAACAATTTCACATAGCCGACCGCCAACACCAGGGCCACAGATACGAGCACGATTGCCCAGGTCGCACCAAAGGCCCACTGGCTGTTGCCGAAATAGCTGGAGAACGCGCGCTTGTAGGCCGTCAACGCCCACACTTCGGTCGTGAATAAACCCGGCCCGCCCTCGGTGAGGAGCAGGATGTATTCGAATGAAGTGAGCAGCGACAGGGTCTGATAGGTGGCGATGAACAGCAACGGCCACTTGATCAGAGGAAGTTTGATGTCACGGATGATCCTCCACAAAGACGCCCCGTCCACCTTGGCCGCGGTGATGAGATCCTTGGGGATCGACTCCAGCGCCGAAGTGAAGATGATCATCCCGAACGACGCGCCGACGAACCCGTTGGTGAGGATCACGAAAGTCCAAGGACTCCCCCCCAAGAAGAGGTTGCCTCCCGATGCCCCCAAGAATCCTGGGACAATCTGGTTGTAGATGCCGAACGGGTCCGCCTGGCCGATTCGTTGCCACATCATGATATAGACCACCGACGGGGTGAGCCGGGGCAACAGCCACACGAGCCGGAAGAAGAAACCGGCCCGACGAGGGATATTGGTCGTCACAAGGGCCAACACCAGAGCGAGGCCAAGGTTGAAAAAGATCAGGGTCGTAAAGACGTAAAAGGCGGTATTGCGAAGAATCTTGGGGAAGAACGGATCGGAGAAGAGGCGGCTGAAGTTATCGAAACCTATGTAGCTCCAGGGATCGCTGAAGTTGGCGCTGGAGAGGTTGGTGAAACTGAGGACCAGCAGCAGGATGCCGGGAACGATGAAGAAGAGAAGAACCAGAACGATCGCCGGTCCCATGAAACCGTAGGCGGTCGCGGTGGCACGTACCCGCCTGGCGAGGGTGCTGCGCTGAGATGTCGGGTCGCCGGCTGGGACCCCAGTGTCGGTTTCTTTTTCCAGAGATTGTGTCACTCGAGCCAAGATCTGATGGAGGGATTGCGGTTTGGAGGTGGGGAAGAGACGATGCTCTCCCCCACCTCCAGTTCTCACCGGTGTTACTTGATGATCACGTTGTCGCCCAGCTCGTTTTGGAGCTGGTCGACGACAACCTGCACTGCTTCCTCAGGCGTCAGATCGCCTGATTCAACCGCCGAGATTCCGAGGAAGTACCCCTCAGACCAAGAGCTGAAGAACGGGCTGTTCGGAAGGAACGTCGTGAACTCCAAGATCGAACCCACCTGGCTCAGGAACACTGAACTCGTATACGGCTCGTAGTCCGCCACAGACTTCAGGATCGTCAAGTGACCACTCGCCACCGAATAGTCACCATTGAGCTTTGTAGTCGTCGCCTTGGAGATGACCAGAAGCGCCAGATCAGCGTTTTCAGACGCCGAACTCACCATGTAAACTAGGGGGTGGGTCAGGCTGATCGGCTGGTTGGTCCCCGCCTCGAGGGCCGGAATCGGGCCGAAACCAGCGTTCTCGAAGAGATACTCTTCGCCTCCGAGATCCTTGACGAAGTTCGTAGCCCAGTCCGCCCATTGCCATGAACCACCGAACCAGAACAGGACGTCGCCCGTCGCTACTCCGGTGTTCCAACTGGTCCAGTCACCGTCGAGGCGAGTATCGACCAAAATGTCACGGTCAACGGCCTCGCCCACGATCTCGTACACCAGCTGCGCTGCGGCCGTGTCATAGATCAACGCGCCACTGTCGTCCAAGAGGTCTCCGCCCGCTGCGTAGTAGTAGTAGAGGAAGTCTGGGCCGTTCTTCGGGCGATGCCACCAGCCATTTCCCGGCTGCACGACGCCTGCCTGCACTGCCTCTTCGGCCGTGTCGAACATGTCTTCCCACGTGTACTCGCCGCTGGCCAGCCTATCAGGCAGGGAATCAACCTCATCTTGGGACCAGCCCAACTGGAGGAGAAGATCCTTGCGATAGAACAGCGGTCGTGCCTCAGCGTCCTGTGGAACACCGTAGCGACGGCCGTTCAGCTCGACGGACGACCACAAAGAGTCGATCACGTCGTCGAACTCCGGATAGTCACCAAGCAGGTCGGTCACATCAGTGATGATCCCGGATGTGGCCCACGTACCGATGTCCTCATGGCCCGATACGATGATGTCTGGTGCTTCGCCGGCGTCCGAGGCCAGCTCGAACTCGGTCTTGTAGTCGCCCCAGTCGGCGTTGTCCTGGATCGTCCGTACCTCTACACGACGGCTATCGCCTGCCGCGGCCAACGCGGCGTTGGCGTCGACTACGCCGGACAAGAGGTTGTTGCAACGACCGTCCTCGGTTGGCGGGTTCGCCTTGCACCTGGCAACGATCGTGACAAGCTCGCCTTCGGCGGGGACCTCTACTTCTACTTCCACTATCGAGGTAACCGTCTCGCCTGGCACCTCCACCTCGACTATGACCGTCTGAGGTGTCGCATCGCCGGCGTCGTCGCCGCTCGAACAAGCAGCTGCGACCAACGCGAATACGGACCCAAGGATGATCCACATCGGGAACTGATTCCTTTTTCGCCTCATATGTGACTCCTGTTTCCTTTTGACATGCCGCTCCTAGCGCCAGTGGGGACTGCGAGGAAACAAGAACGTCTTGACAACAACGTGAAGTCGATTCGCACCTGAATCCGCTCCCGCCTTCCTCAGTCGCCAGTTGGATCCTGACGATAGATTGAAGGTTCGCTCGAATGCAAGTGAACGTTCACATGGCCAACAAAGCCAAGCGGCCTTCGCTCACATGCGCGAATTCAGAACCCACTGATACGTATGACTTCGCCCACGATCACCTTCGGTCCGTCCGGTCCGGGAATAGGCCTTCCGGGGGTACCCTGTCCGGTTGAGACATACAGGCTGCCGTCGTCTGCCAACGTGATGTTGGTCGGGGCGTCCAGTCCCGCTGCCAGAACTCGCGGCCGTCCGCCGTCCGCCGGGTAGAGCGTGACCGTACCGCTGAATCGCAGATATCCACCGTGCAGGGGAACCGCGTTCGGATCGTCCAGAACAGCCCCTCGATCGAACAGCTCGGCGAAGTCGGTTGCCATCTCAACCACGAAGACGTTGCCGAAGACGTCCACTGCCACATCGACCGCTGTCGTCAAGCCGGTGATCTCGTCGACCATCTGGCCAGTGACGGGATTCACCCTCACGACCTTGGAGTCGCCGGCTACGAAAGGAATGAAGCTGCCGTTCTCGGCCTGCGCAACGCCTGAGAACAACGCCACCAGGACATCTCCGTTGCGTGGATCGACGGCCAGACCGGCAGGCACTGCCTGCTGGCCACTGCGCAAAAGGGCGAATGCAATGATCTCACGCCTGTCGCCTCCCTCTAGCGAAATCCCAACGAGTTGGTTGAGAGTGCTCTCCGTGACAAAGATGGTGCCCTCGTCCGGAGCCAAGCCGATCCCGGTCATATTGCTACGGGCCGAAAGATTCCGGCCGATCGACCCGCTCGGGCTGATCTCCCACAAGACCAGCTCGTCGAAACCCCCGTCGACGGAAAGAAACACCCGACCATCGCTGTGCACCACCAGATCGCTGGGACCGCTGACTTCGTCGCGACCGGTCGCATAGACGTCCATCGCGTTGTAGCTGGCGAGATGTTCGAACCAGGGCTGCGTCTCTCCCTGATCTGTTACATCACCGTCCTCGTTCGAATCGAAGAACCTGGTGAGCTTGCCTGTGCGCCTGGTCACATCCGCGGCGTCGTCTCCGAGACCGGCTTCCGCCACAAGAAGGCCCCCTTGGGCGTCCACCGCCACGCCGCGCGGGTTGGCCAGGCCGGTCAGCACCACTTCAACGGTGATCGAGCCAAGCGAGTCCGAGGTTCCCGATGTCGTGCACGCAGCGAGTGCCGCGCCAAAAAAACCAAGCGCGACTACGCCGATTGCCAGACCGCCTGACCGGCCGATGGATCGCGGCCAGACGTGAGGCGAGGATCCTTCCTCCGCGGCGGTCGGCAACCCGCTTCCCTCGATCAGTTCGCTCCTCGGTGAGTCAGCGGGCAAGCACCACCACCGTCTTGGCGGCCTTGTCGTGCAGGCCCCGTCGGCGCGGGTCGAAAACCAGCCATGCATATATGACCGCGGCCACAACGCTCACTCCGGGCAGGAACACGAACACTCCAGGCACGATCCAGCGCACCACCGACTGCCGAAAATCAGGGATCGTCGCGGTGCGTTCCATCAGCACCCTCGTCCCTGTCATTATCTTGCCGGGTGTTTGGCCACGAGTCGCGGTGAATCCGACGTAGTAGACGGCGGCGACCAGCCCCTGAACAATCCTCACCGATACTGGAAGCCGAAACTCCCCGGCAGTTTCGAGGTCAATCTGCAACACCGAAACGAAGACGAGAGCGATCAGAACCAACGCTGCCCAATCCAGGACAAACCCCAACCCGCGTCGCCAAGATTCGGCGATCTCTTCGTCGGTGATCGGACTGTCGAAGCCGGATTCGGCCACGGGTCGCCCTTTCGGTCGGGATCAGACCGTAGACGACGTGCCCTCGATCGCGACCAACCGGTCGACTGCCGTCGCCGCCGGGCCGGTGCATCGCCTGGCTTTGGAAAATCAGTTTCAACGGTATTCTGTGACACATGGCTGACAAAACCACCTGGCTGACACCGCACGCCCATCGCAAGCTCGTGGACGAGATGGAGGAGCTAACCACCTCCGGTCGTCGCGAGATCATCGCGCGGATTGCGGAAGCCAGGGCGCACGGTGACCTCAAAGAGAACGCAGACTATGACGCGGCGAAAAACGAACAAGGAATGATGGAGGCTCGGATCCGCCAGCTCCGCCATTTGCTCGAAACCGCCGAGGTTCGCGCGGTGAGCGATACCGGCCGGGTCGAAGTTGGCTCGATGGTGACAGTCCGAGACGCCGAAGGTGACGAGGACCAATATTTTGTGGCGACTCCTGAGAACAAAGTGCCCGGCTACCTTCTCGCGTCTCCATCAGGTCCTCTCGGAAAGGCTCTCCTAGGAGCCGCGGTCGGTGAACAGGTCGAGTACGAGGCGCCGGCAGGCACGTTCGCCCTGACCGTGATTGCAGTGAAACCGTATTCACCCTGACGGTTGGCGTCCCGAAGACAACGCGACCAGGGGGAAGCTCCGCCTTCCGCCGCTGCATGGCTAGGGCCGATTCGTAGGGCGAGCCAACTGGTTTCCTTTCGTATCACGTAGGGGAAGCGCCGTGGCGAATACGCTAGACCAGTCCGATAGTGAGAGGTGCCAGTGCAGTTCCGGTTGCTTCGACCTCGTGAGCTGGCGCAGCGGCTCCGCCAAACGGCAAGACGAAAGCCGCTGGCGGTCGAGGAGTACCTCGACACGCATGTCGAGGAATGGGGTGCCCTTGCCGAAGCAGACCCGTTTGACGCCGCGGACATTCTCGAACAGCTGGGCCCTGAGGCCGCTGCCGACCTGCTTCATGAGCTAGACGCGGGCGCAGCAGGCAACATTCTCGACGAGATGCGGGCCGAGCTGGCGGCAGAGATTCTCGACCGGTTTGGCGATGAGCGGACCACAGCGGTGATGGTCGAGATGGACCCAGACATGGCCGCGGATCTTCTTGGCAAACTCCAGCCAGACGATCGCACCGCGATCCTGGCGAGGCTGGACCGGGAAATCTCAGCTCAGATCAGTTCGCTCCTCTTTCATGCCCACGATTCCGCCGGCGGGCTGATGACCACGGATGTGGCTGCGCTACCGGGAGGCATCACAACAGGAGAAGCGATCGAAAGACTCCGTCAAATTCACGACGAGATCGAGGATCTTTCCTATGTATACGTGACTGACGACGACCAACACCTCATCGGCGTCGTCTCGTTTCGCGACCTCGTTTTTGCCAGGCCTGGCGTCGGCCTCGACGAGACCATGGTGCAAGACCCAGTGTCGGTCCGTCCGGAAGCAGACCGTGAAGAAGTCATCGAACTCGCTCAGCGCTACAACTTGTTCGGCATACCGGTAGTCGATACGCAGGAACGGCTGATTGGCATGGTGTCCCACGAGGCAGTGATCGAGGCCGTGCAGGCCGAGGCTTCCGAGGACTTCGCCACTGCGGTCGGCGCAGGAGCGGAAGAAACGGTATTCACCCAGGTTCGACATTCTGTCCTTACCCGACTCCCCTGGTTGGTACTCAACCTCGGCCTGGCCGTGATTGTTGCCCTGGTCATCGAACGACAGACGGGTGTGATCGAACAGTTCGGAGTTGTGCTCGTCGCCCTCATGCCGGTGGTGGCCTCGCTAGGAGGCAACGCCGGCGCCCAAAGCCTCGCCGTAGTGATTCGCGGCCTCGCCTTGGAAGACGTGCCTCCGAATAGGGTTGCCTCCGTTCTCAGAAAACAGGTGAGTATCGGCGCTATCAATAGTTTGCCGATTGGCGCGCTTGCGGCTCTCGTTGGCGCAACGATTGGGAGCGGTCTCGAATTCGGGATGGTCATGGGCGTCGCGGTGATAGCCAACATGACGATTGCTTCTTTCGCGGGAGCAGGCATCCCCCTGTTGCTCAGACGAATAGGTCTGGATCCTGCGCTGGCCTCAAACATCTTTCTGACCTTGCTTACAGACGTCGTCGGTTTTGGCGGATTCTTGCTGGTAGCCACGCTGCTACTCAGCTAGTGGTCTATGCAGCAGTCAGCCCGCTTGGGAGAGTGGAAGTTCGATGACGTTGGCTCTCTCTTCGTCCATCATTTTGGCAAACGCAGCAACAACGTCTCGGTCCAGCTGACTGTCGGCAGCTGCGAATAGTTCCTCAATAGCGGTGCTCGACGACTTCGCGCCCCGATACAGGCGGTGCGAAATCATCGCGTCGTATGCATCACAAACCAACACCATTCGGGCGGGAAGCGGGATCTGGTCGCCACTGAGCTGGCTGGGGTAACCGGTGCCGTCCAGGTGTTCGTGATGTGTCAACACAACGTTTGCGACCTCAGGCGGCACCAAGCCGTTGAGCATCTCGAATGCATTTCGGGGGTGACGTCTGATGAGTTCCCAGTCGGCGTCCGTCAGAGGCCCTGTGCTATTGAGGATGACATCTGGAAGGGTCAATCGGCCGATGTCATGCAGAAGGGCGGCCGTCTTGACCATCTTCACACCGGCTGCGTTGAGCCCTATCCGTTTTCCCAACTCTGTGGCCAGATCCGCCACTCTCAGCGAGTGCTCAGCAGTCTGGGGGGCTCGCAACCGCATCGCGTTGAGTAGTCCGCCGACTGCCGGGTCGAGCGGATCCTTGGCCGCTTCAACAGGGGCGTCGGCGCGAGATCCGGCTAGCACGACCTTGTCCTTGCCCTGATGCTTGGCCAGGTATAGGGCCTGATCTGCCTCGGCCACCAACTCATCTCTGGCCCCGGCGTCGTTGGGGAACACTGCAACGCCCAGGCTCAATTTCACAGACCCGACTCCTGGCACAGCGGCCTCGTGGGCGGCCAAGCGCAGACGTTCCGCAGCCTGAAAGGCCCCATCACTGTCCGTCTCCGGCATGATCACCCCGAACTCTTCGCCACCGACCCGACAGGCGACATCGACCTCACGCAGCTGGTTTCGAAAGACTTCTCCGATCGCCCGAAGGACAGCGTCTCCGGCTGCGTGACCGTACGAGTCATTGATGCGCTTGAAGTCATCCAGGTCGGCCATGATCACGGCCAATGGGCGGTCGTAGCGGCGCGAACGCTCGAGTTCTTCGGAGAGCCGGTCGAAAAAGTAGCCGTGATTCTTCAGACCCGTCAACCAATCGGTCACTGATAGAGCCTGTAGCTGGGTGACCATCTGCTCCAGCTCACCGTTGCGGGCACGCTCACGGTCATAGAGGTTCTGGATCTCTTCGAGAACGGGGCGACTGGCCTCAGCGGACAGAAGTCCCGAACCGGTCGACACGGCCCGCACTGCGGCGACGAGTTCGGCAGGCTTTCCTTTGATGACGTAGGCGCCCGTCCCACTGGCGACCATGTCTCCGAGCTGGTTGACCTCGTTGAATCCGGCCAGCGCAACTACCTCGATCCGCTGACCAGGAAGTTCGCGGAGTCGTTTGGCGGTGACCGGAGCACCCATCCCGCCAAGGGCCACGTCGATCACCACAACCGTCGGTTGGTTGGTTCTGGCCATCTCTATGGCCTGGGCTGGATCGGTTGCCTTTCCGACAACGGACACACCCGCCGTTTCCAGCACATTGGCCGCAACGGCGAGCGACACCGGATCGGCATCGGCCAAAAGCACACGGACGTCGGGGGATTGTCCACTCATCCATACAAGTATCGGCGTGCGAAACACCGAAACTTGAACCGTTGGCTGCCGACGGCAACCCTACGGGTTGCTTGAGTTGCTTCGCAACTCCTAGGAACGGCGTGCAATCGAAGAGGTACCTCGGTGCTCAGGAGCCGATCGTCAGGTCGGCGATTCCGGCGTAAGGTCCCGAGAAGGTTACTTCGACACCGTCGCTGATGGTCAGAAAAGTTCGGCTGGCCAGGAGGGCGACGTCCTCCTCTGACAGGTCGTCTGCAGAGGCCAGGACGGCAGCCGCAGGATCGTCAACCACGACCACAGTCAGCGGCTGAAAACGGTCGACTATGTCGAACACCAGATTCTGTAGTTCGACCTCGGTGTAGGTGCCAGGATCGACGACTACGACCAACTCATCTCCAGCGTCTCCCTCGACCCGATCGACCACCTCATAGGTGGGAGTACCATCGACAAGCTGGGTCGTTGAAGTGGTTGTCGCCGCCTGGCCGTCGCCGGAATCTGACGGTTGGTCTGAGTTCGCAGTCGGACTGACCAGCACTGCAGTGGTTGCGACACCTGCGGGTTTCGAGGTCGTCACGCTCGCGTCTTCTTCGCCCCTCGAACATGCCGACCCGATAAGGGCCAGGGCCAACAACAGATTGACGGCTACAACTCGACGCACGGACAACCTCCCAAATAATCAATTTCCCCGGTCAATGATTCAACGCTCCTAGGCCAAAGGCGAGTTCCCTCAACCGGCCAGCTCCTCGACCACCAGACGAGAATACGCGTGACCGAGCTCGGCGGTCGTCGGGCCCGGCTCGTAGATGTGCCTCCCGACGGTCGTCACCGGGCGCACCTCCTTGATGCTGGAGAGCACCATGACCTCGTCTGCGACTGCCAACCGTTTGGTGGCGAAACGACCTTCGACCACCGGAATCTCAAGGCGCTCACAGAGTCCCAGGACGACCATTCTGGTGATCGAACCCAGAATCCCAAGTTCCAACGTTGGGGTCTCCAACGTCCCGTCGATTACCCAAGCGACCGTCGAAGTCGGCATCTCCAACACCGTTCCGTCCCGAGAGATCAACAGTGCGTCGTCGAAAGCCTCTTCTCTCGCCTGGCGCGAGGCCGCCATGTTTGGCGCATAGGACAGCGTCTTGACCCCCGCCAGAGTCCATTCCACCCCTGCCGGATGCCAAGGAGCAACAACAGGCAGGAGACGGTATGCCCCGAGGATCTCAGGCAGAGGCTGGTCGAGCACGACCAGGGTTCCCGGTTCGCTCCTGAGGTCGGCCGGTCCAGCTGAAGCGAGCACTCTGATCACCCCTGTGTCGCGCTCTTGGGCCAATTTCGTGCACCACGCCTTGATCGTATCGAGCGCAGGAAGCTCGATCTCGAGTGCCGCTGCAGAGCGAGCAAGCCGATCGAGATGGTCGTCGATCTTGAAGCAGACGCCCCCATAGATCCGAGCCGCTTCGAAACAACCATCCCCCCGCAGCACCATCGGATCGAGCACAGAAAGCGTCCCACCGACGTCCCCATTCACCAATACCGTCATCCCCAGAAGGTACCAGCCCAGGAACTGGGAACAGCCGATCACCCCGAGGGGTTGCTCAATATGTGAACCCGTGGCTGTGGCTGGCTAGGTCCTGCGCCAGGCGTTCGTTATTGGGAGGCGGCGATCTCGTCCGAAAGCTTTGGTCGTGATCTTCACGCCTGGAGCGGCCTGTCGACGCTTGTATTCGTTTCGGTCGACCATGTGCACCACTCGCTCCACCAGGGTGGGCTCGAATCCGGAAGCAACTATCGCCTCGACAGGCTGATCCTCTTCAATGTAGAGCGCCAGGATCTGGTCGAGCACGCTGTAGGGAGGCAACGAGTCTGAGTCCTTTTGGTCTGGCCGCAACTCGGCGGACGGAGCCTTGTCAATGATCTCGACAGGTATGACTCCGCCCTGGGTGTTGCGCCACTCGGCGAGCTGGTAGACGAGAGTCTTAAAGACATCTTTGAGCACCGCGTATCCGCCTGCCATGTCGCCGTAAAGAGTCGCGTAGCCGACCGCCATCTCGGATTTGTTTCCGGTGGCGACCACCATCTCGCCGTGCTTGTTCGAAATGGCCATCAGCAGGGCTCCTCGGACTCTGGCCTGGATGTTCTCCTCTGCCACTCCGAACTCGGTGCCTTCGAATACCGGGCCGAGAGCCTCCAGATACGATTTGTAGAGGTGATCGATGGCTATCTCGTCGAAGCGTATGCCGAGGCGAGCCGCCAAGTCGCGGGAATGCTCGATCGATCCTGAGGACGAGAACGGAGATGGCATGGTGACGCCATGTACGGCATCGGCACCCAATGCATCAACCGCTATCGCCGCGGTGAGCGCCGAATCGATACCGCCTGACAGACCGACCACGACCTTGCCGAAGCCGTTCTTGCGAACGTAATCGCCAAGACCGGTGACCAACGCCGAATACACCTCGGCCAGCGGCTCACGCGGTTCGGTCGACTCCGGATCCAGAACCGGGTTAGGTTCCAAGACTGGCGCTGATCGTACGGCGGCCGGGATCGCACCCGACCTGGCGGGCGCCACCTCCACATCCATAACGAACATGGCCTCGGAGAAGCTGGGCGCTCGGAACTGGATGACTCCTTCGCCGTCGATGATCAGGCTGCCGCCATCGAACACCAACTCATCTTGGCCACCAACCAGGTTGAGGTAGACAACCGGGACTCCGCTCTCGACCGCTTGGCGACGGATGAGCTCAATCCGCTCACGCCCCTTGCCATAGTGAAAGGGCGACCCGTTGATGTTCAACAGAACCTGCGCCCCGGTCTCCGCCTGTTTGGCCGGGGGCCCATCACCGATCCAAATGTCCTCACAGACGGACACTCCGACGGTCACACCACCGATGTCCCAGGTGGCGTCTGGAGACCCGCCAGGCATGAAATAGCGGTCTTCGTCGAAAACGCCATAGTTGGGCAGCAAGACCTTCTGGTAGACGCCGCGCACTTCGCCCATGTGGATTAGAGCAGCCGCGTTCGCCACCTGCCTCTGCTTGGCGTCTGCCGCTCCTCGATGTTCACCGACCGACCGATCGACGAAGCCGACAACGGACACGACGTTGCGAGCTCGCTCAGCCAACCGCTCGAGGGCCTGGCGGTTGGCATCGACGAAATCTGACCGTAGGACGAGGTCCTCCGGCGGGTAGCCGGCAATCGCCAACTCAGGTACGAGAAGGACATCGGCCCCTTGCTCCTCCGCCCAATCCATGGATTTGGCTATCCGCTTCTCGTTCCCGTCAATATCCCCGACGGTCAGGTTGATCTGCGCACCTGCGATGCGGATGGTTGCCATGGATGTGATCCTATCGGCGTCCGGTCCAACACAGCGCGAGGCTGCGCCCCCAAACATGTAGCCTTCCGAATCAATGCGAAAACCGATTCCAATAGACGACATCCGGGCGCTCGCCGCCGAGCTCGCCCCGGCCGCGGTGGAGATGCGGCGCACCATCCACCGCCATCCAGAGCTAGGTGACCAGGAGCTCAGAACTACCGCCCTTGTCGTAGATACCCTCGAGGCCGGGGGTTTGGTCCCTAGGCAGCGCACTCTCAAGACCGGCCTGACCGTCGATGTCGGACACGACGGTCCCGCCGTCGGTTTCAGGGCAGACATGGATGCGCTGCCGATCGACGAAACAACCGACGTTCCGTTCAGGAGTGAAGTTGAAGGGGTGATGCATGCATGCGGCCACGACGCCCACACCGCCATTGGAACGTATGCGGCACTGATCAGTGACCGAATCGGGATCGACCACGGCCGGGTTCGGTTTCTCTTCCAGCCGGCCGAGGAACTGTTTCCTGGAGGAGCCACTGACATGGTCCGCGATGGGCTGGCCGAGGACCTCTCCTCAATCATGGCCTTTCACGCCGACCCCTCCATTCTTGCCGGCACGGTCGGCCTGAAGATCGGACCGATAACCAGTTCGTCTGATCGATTCGAGATCGTTCTCGAAGGTCCTGGTGGCCATACCGCTAGGCCATACGAAACGGTTGACCTGATCGGAGCGGCCGCCAGGGTCATCAGCGAAGTCCCCAACCTGCTGGGTCGCTCAGTCGACGCTCGCAAGCCTCTCGTAATGGTCTTTGGACAAGTCCACGGCGGAAAGACGGACAATGTCATCCCGGCCTCTGTCACCATGTCTGGCACCTGCAGGACCCTCGACCGGGAGGTCTGGAACGAGTTGCCCACGTTGGTCGAACGCTTGACCCAGGAGGTGGCTGCGCCCCATGGCGCCAAGACCACGGTTCGCTACCAACGGGGTATTCCTCCAGTGGTCAACGACGAACTCGTCATCGAACGGCTACGAACCGCCTACCAGAACGCATTTGGCCTCGAGTCGGTCCTCGATTCATACGCGAGCCTCGGGGCGGAGGACTTCAGCCGTTTTCTCGATGCGAGTGCGGGTGCCTTGGTACGTCTCGGAGTCGGGTTCGAGGGTCGGCGGGTCGATCTGCACTCGGCGTCATTCGACCTCGATGAGTCCGCAATCGAGACCGGCCTCGTCGCCGCGGTGGTCGGAACAATGGCCCTCCTGGACGACGCCTTGATCAGCGGGTGACAGCCACTCCCTGCCAGAACGCGACGTGGCCGGTGATCCGCCTGGCCAACGGCCAGGGTTTCGGGTAAAAGAACGCCGCGGCGGACAGGCGCTGGCCGCCGACGACCACGTCGTAGTAGCTCGCCTTGCCCTTCCAGTAGCACCGGGTGTGCAGTGGATTGTCCTCGAGTAGCGACTCATCGACCGATTCGATCGGGAAATAGACGCTGCCCTCGACCACTTGAACGTGGTCAGATTCGGCCAGGACCACACCGTTCCATGTTGCTTTAGCCATAAGCCGATCGTACCGCCGACCCCAACCGAATTGGCCGGACCTGTCGGATGGGCGTCGATCAAGTGTTTGGCGTTCACTCGGTGGTGAACCCTTCCGCCAGCAGTGCAGCCTTCAGAGGTTCGGCTTCGCCCGGCCTCACCGACAGGGTGAGCACGCCCCCACCGCCGTGAGGAGCGTGACGGAGTTGAAGATCTCGGACGTCGACGGCGGAGTCCTCCAGCGCCCGGCCGACCGCCGATATTTCTCCTGGCTTGTCCTGCAAGACGACTCGCACCCGGACGATTGGGGGCGCAAGATCCCGCCTCAATGCCTGGGCGGAATCCAGCTGCCCGTGGATGGACGTTTCATCACCCTCGAGGATCGCCTGGTGCAAAATGTCGAGTTCGTCGACCAGGCCCTGAAGGGAGGCGGACAGATGATCCCGGTTGGCGACAAGGACTTCGGGCCAGAAGCCTGGATCGGAAGCGGCAACCCTGGTGAGGTCACGGAAACTGCCTGCGGCCAAACCTCGCACCCCTGGATCACCGGCAACACGATTGACGAGCGCCGCGGCAATCAGGTGAGGAAGATGCGACACCGAGGCAACGACCCGATCGTGCTCATCGGCTGTCATCCGGGTCGGTACCGCTCCAATGGAGGTGATGATGCGGGCCAATTCGTCGACATCTTGGCCATCGGCCCCATCGTCAGTGACTATCCAGGCCGCCCCTCGAAACAGGGCAGCTGTGGCGGCGGCGGGTCCTGCGTGTTCCCTTCCGGCCATCGGATGCCCGCCGACGAACCGCAGCCCAGGTCCGGCAGCTTCCACGACCGGAACCTTCACACCTGCCACGTCGGTCACGAGGGCTCCGGTGTCGAGCTTGCCCACGGTCTCGACGATCGATCCAAGCGGGCCGGCCAGCACCACTAGATCCGCGTCGGCGACCGCCTCGTCCTCCGACCCTGCCATGCGGTCCAAAGCACCACGATCCGACGCGAGCTCCAACGCGCTGGGATGGGTATCCCACCCAATCGCCGTCCAGCCGGTCTCCCGAAGGGCCAGGCCGACCGAGGCGCCGATGAGCCCCGTCCCAATGATCGAAACGGTGCGTTTCATTCCATCGAGTCGAAACGTCTGGCCGACCATCCGCTCATCACCAGACCCGCGTGCACTTCATCGGCTACGAGATTGGCCCAAGCGCTCACCAATACCGCGGCCCGCCCGGATTCGCTTTCGAGACCATTCAGCACAAGAGAACAACGAGGATCTTCCGTCATTTCGTCTGCGAGTTCTGCAAGTTGGGATGCCCTGCCTCCGTCAGCGTCAATGATGATGAGTTGCATGAGGCGCAACGGTAATCGCCGCAAGTCACCGCGCCGTGCCTGCCGACGGTTGCGGGACGAGGCAAGAATACGTCTGCTTGCATTTGCAAGCAGACGTGATATATTTGCAAGCGGAATGAGTAAGACTTTCAGAACGTCGGAATCAGGCGAAACAGACACCCCGGAGTCAGGCCACGCTCTGGACCTTGGTGCCTTCATCCGCCAACATCGCGAGCGATCAGCTATCTCGCTGCGCAAGCTCGCCGACATAGCCGGTATCTCCAATCCGTACCTCAGCCAGATCGAACGCGGCCTCCGCAAACCCTCCGCCGAGATCCTCAAACGCCTGGCGAGGGGGCTTTCGATCTCGGCCGAATCTCTCTACACCCAAGCCGGCCTTCTCGAAAAACGCACCGACCACCCCGCGGTGGCAGACGCCATTGAGGCCGACCCCCACCTAGATCAACGACACAAACAACTGCTCCTCGAGCTCTATCGGACACTGCTCCGTGAGCGACAGGACACCGAACAGGAGAAAACGAAGTGAGTACCAAGACCAAGACCATAGAAACCACCAAGAAGGCCGTGTTCGCAGCCGTCGGCGCCCCCGTCGTGACTGCCCGCAAGGCAAGCGCCAAATGGAACGAACTCACTGAGGCCATGCGTACCCGAGGCGAGACGTTCAGCGGCGAAGCTCGCAAGGAGTTCGACACGTGGGCTGCCGAAGGCCACAAACTCGTCGAGCGGATCGGCGACGGCCCCGTTGTGGAGCAGATCACCTCGAAGATCGAGGACCTCGACGTCGAAGGACAGGTCGGCAAGCTTCGTGAGCAGTTGGACGATATGCTCGCAAGCTGGCGCAAGGGGTTCCGCCCGGAGTCACAGAAGGTGACGATCGAGACGATCCCAGCGACCAAAAAGCCGGCCTCCTCCAAGAAGGTTACGGCTGACAAGAAACCTGGCGCCAAGAAGGCTCCGGCTGCGAAGAAGACGAATGCCAAGCGTCCCGCTGCCAAAAAGCCTGCTGCGAAGAAGGCGACTGCCAAGAAGACGAATGCCAAGGCGCCTGCAAATAAGTAGTCCCGGCTAACCAGCCAAAGAAACAAGAGATGGGCGGGACCACATGGTTCCGCCCATCTTCCGTATCAGATGATCTTGTCAGTGGGTGACTGCCGGATCCAATGATTTGGCGTATTCGACCCAGCCGGTGACCATGCCGAGAGTAGGGAGGCGCCGGACCAGCCTCTTCTGTTCGTTCAATTGAGTCATTCTCGTTATGAGGGCTTCAGGGTTGCGGCGTCGCAGCTCTTTGACGGTGTCCACTCCTGCCGCTTCCAACAGATCCGAGTATTCGGATCCGACGCCTTTGACTCGCATCAGGTCAGCCCGATTGACCCATTCCAGAATCTGTCGCTCCGGCAACGTTGTGGCGGCGGCCAGCGCTTTGCGGCCTTTCTTGGCCTTGGCTCGTTTCAGCAATGCTTCAGTGGTTCGGACTCCAGATTTGCGCAGCTTGCGCGCGGAGACGGTTCCGATCCCCTCGATGTAGTCGATGGACGCCAAGCTCCTGCTCCCTCCTGTCCCAGCGGCGGACGATCACTCGACCGTCAAAACGCCGGCTCCACCCAGGACCCTCCGACCTTAGATGACTGGCAGGGGTCGGGCCAATGAGGATGCGATATTCGATGCGGGCCTGGTGGTTCACCTCTCCACAGACCGTGACGCGCTCCTCACCCTCCGGGGCGCAGCCGCGGGCGGAGCTCTTCGAGATCCGAAACCGTGTCGATATCGCGGGGCGGCAGATCTTCGACCCAGACTTCTTCTACCCACTCCGGATGGGCCTGAAAGAACTTGCGGGCACCCGTATCACCTTCGAGGCTGCTCATAATCCGGGGCCATAACGAGCGGTCGATCAAGACAGGGTTACCCCACGTGTAGCGGTACTTGGGAAGCACAACTGGCATCCGCGACTTCTTCTGAGCCCCCAGCAGGGATGCCACGACTTCAGGGTCAATCTTCGGCTGATCCCCCATCGCGACAAGCACGCGCTCCATTTGCGCGTCGTGGGTCAGCGAGTCGAGGCCGGCCCTCAACGAAGACGCCATGCCCTCCTCCCACTCCGGGTTGAGGACAACGGTCACATCACCGAAGTCCACGGCCTCGAGGATCTCGTCCGCGTGGGAGCCGAGCACCACAACGATCTCGTCAATGGACTCCCAGGTCCGAACCTCGTCGAGCACGAAACCGAGTAGCGGCTCGCCACCCCAATCCACGAGTTGTTTGGTTTCGCCCAGGCGCCGGCCTCCACCGGCGGCCAGCACCATCGCAGCCGTCGTCACAGGAGAACCCGGCAGTCAGACATCGCCCTCATCCTCGGTGCGCTGAAGGTGGATCCGACCGGCCCGGCCCTTCAGCGAATTGCCCGAACCTGACCCGTAGCGCGCCTGGATCATCTCGGCCAGGATTGAAACGGCTACCTCTCCTGGCGCTTCTGCACCAATGTCCAAACCAACCGGTCCATGGATCCTGGCGATCTGTTCATCTGAGAATCCTTCGGCCGACAACCGGTCCATGCGTTTGGCGTGGGTGCGACGCGAACCCATCGCTCCGATATATCTGGCGGGGCTGGCCAGGACAGCAGGAAGGACCGGATCCTCGAAGCGGGGATCATGGCTTAGAAGCACGACGTAGGTGCGCCCGTCCATCAGCAACTCGTCCATGACCTGATCCGGCCAGCCAACTACGACTTTGTCCGCCTCTGGAAAACGTTCGGCAGTGGTGAATATCGGACGGGCGTCACTGATCGTCACCCTGAATCCGAGATCGGCCCCCAGCCGACAAAGAGACTGGGCGATGTGTACGGCCCCGAAGATGAGTAGGTGGGGTTGGGGTGTGATCGACTCGATGAATACCTGCCGCTCCCCGTATCCAAGAGTGCGTTTCTGTTCGTCCTTCATCAGGGAACCGGCGTCATCAACGATGTCGTCCGCTATGTCCTCTGGCATTGAGCCGGCGATGTAGCCCAGTTCGGCATCAATCACCGCTCGCAGCCCCAGATCAGCACCTTCGACGATGGTGACCGCCGCACCCAGCCGCTCGCTGTCGATCAAGCCCCTGATTGCTGAGAGGACATCTACCATTTTTCGATGTAGACCTGGATGGTGCCACCGCAGGCCAGACCCACCTCGAAGGCCTCCTCATCTGCGATTCCGTATGTGACCAGTTTTGGCTCACCGCTCTCGAGAACGCTCTGGGCGTGGAGATAGACGTCGTTCTCCACACAGCCTCCGCTGACAGATCCCTCCATGTCGCCGGCCGATGAGACGAAGAATCTCGAACCCTCCGGCCTGGGTGCCGACCCTTGGACTTTCACAACCGTCGCCACCGCGACCTGTTTACCGTCCGCGATCCATTTGTCATATTGCCGCAACGCCGTCTTCATCCTGTGCGCCTCTCTCCACGATGTGCCGGTACCGACTCTAGGAGACGAATCACGTCAGTGAGGTCGTGCAGCGAGGCGGCAGGAAGAAAATCGTCAATGAACGGAAGCACGGCCTTCATGCCCTGGGTCTCAGGCGAATAGCCGGGCCGGGCAGCCAGCGGGTTGAGCCAAACCGTGCGATGCATGGTGCGGTGGAACCGGGCCATCTCGACGCGGAGCAAGTCGGGGTCGCCCCTGTCCCAGCCGTCACTAACGACTATCCCGATCGGCCCACCCCTTGCCACCCTTCGGCTCCACTCACGGTTGAACGCCTCGATCGACTCTCCGATTCGGGTGCCACCTGACCAATCGTGCACCGAGTCAGAGACCAGTCGCAACGCCGCGGCAGGGTCGCGTCTTCGCAACTCGTGGGTTATGCGAGTCAGGCGGGTGGAGAAGACAAAGGTCTCGACCCTTCCCATCCTGGCAGGCGCGGCGTGGGCGAAGTAGAGAAACATCTCCACGTATTTGTCCATCGATCCGCTGACGTCTGCGAGGATCACCAATGGCCGTTTGCGCGGTTTGCGGGCTGAGAACTCCATGGGAAGAAAGTCCGAGCGAGGGCCGACCGCGTTGCGCAGGGTGCGGCGCATATCCGGGCGTCTGCCATGGCCATCCGCCACCCAGCGCCGACTCTTGGCGTCTGCCGGTCTCCAAACCATCCTGGCGATCATCGCCCGCACTTCGGCGATCTCGTCAGGCGTCAGGTCCGAGAAATCTCGCTTGCCCAATTTCTCGGCGTATGACCCACCAAGCTGATCGCTGACCTCTTCGGCATCGTCATCGTCCGCCGAAGGCGGGTCGACTCCGATCACCGGCACCTTCATCGACATCTGCTCAGGCGGAGCCACAATCTGGGGTCTCGGCTGTTTCCATCCCCTTCCGAAGAACAAGTCGAAGGCGTCATCGAAGATAGGCCGATGCTCAGGTCGAGAGATGGTCATCGCCCGAAAGGCCGCCCTCACATCGTCGACGTTCTCAAACCCGATGAGCTCAGCCGACTTCAGCAACTCTGCCCCGGTAGCCGGAACAACATCGAGGCCCCGCGCCCGCAGGTAGCGACAAAAATGAACCAAGTTGGCAGACAGCGCATGCACCACGATCCAAAGTGTGCCACAGCTCCAGCAAGGCGCGATAAGGAGGCAGCTCCATGGGGACATTCGACAACACCCGATCTGATCGTGGCAGAATTCCACGATGGTGGATACGGGGCCAGCCCAATGGCTTTACCGCTATCGACGGGCCGCATGGTTTCGGCCCCCTCAATCGAGAGGCTGAACTGCACGCTTCGACTCGTCGGGCATGATGTCCGCTCGCAGTGCGGAGGCCGCTTTGAACCCTCCGCAATCGCACTGTATCTCGGCGTGTCCGGCTGACCGAAAGTGTATAGTCGTTGTCTTAGAGGTAGCCGGACGGGGATCTGGACTTGCTCCATCGCGGTGAGCAGGCCAGAGGGTAGGCCAAGCTGGTTCCGCTCTTGGAGCGGCGAGAGAGAAGCCCGTTTGACAGGCGTGACAACGGCACGCCGGAAGGGGAACCTTGAAGAAACTCAGTTCACTGCTGATCATGGTGGCTCTGGTCGGGGCAGCGTGCGGCGGCGCCGTCCAGGAGGAGCTAATCGAGCGAGCGGCTGAAGCCGGCGGGGCCGGTGATGTCGAGATCGACATCACCGACGGCACCGTCTCGATCAGCGTGGAGACCGAAGAACGCTCGTTCGCGGTTGGATCCGGCCTTGATGTGCCAGACGGGTTGACGTTCCCGCTTCCCAACGGGGGTGAAGTCACCACGGCAGGCACTGACGCGTCATACGTTTTCGCTGCCGTGCAATATCCGACGGACCGGTACGGCGAGATCGTCGCCTTCTACAAGGACTGGACGTCAGCCGACGACCGAGAGTGGAACTTCTCTGAATCGTCGACCGAGATGTCCGGCGAGACGCTCCGTGGCGCACAGTGGATTTCATCGGCGTCAGCTATCATGGTCAACGACTGCGCCACATCATCTGGGCAGTTCGATGCAGTCTGCGTGGGGCTCAACCAAAGCGGGTAGCGGGTCAAATCGTCCAATCGATGCACCTCCGCAATCAGGGAGGGCCGTGGAGGTCGAGACAACAAGGCATCGCCCACTAGATCCGGACTGGGATGAGAGCTCGAACTTGGCTGGGTCGGGGGAGGTGCCGGGTACTGAGGCTGAGGTGGACATGACTGGAGACAAACGGCTTCGCCGGCAGGACCTAGGCTATTTTCCCCCTCTTTCGCGAGCGCTCTCATCTTTGCAGTCATCGTCATGAGCCTTTGGCCCGGAAGTGGAGAAGACGCGGGCGCCACAGTGGCCACAGCGGTTGTGACAGCTGGTGCCCTCACCATGATCCAGTCACGAGCGTAAAAAGAAGCGTCCCTCGGTTTCCGACCCAGCAACTGACGCCGGTTCAGCGAATCGCATATCTATTTCTCAGATTCTCCACTGGAACGAGAACAAACTGGCGAACTCCGGTAAGCCGCGATACGGGGGTCGATCACTCCTTGGTTTAGTCGTTATGAGACCAGATTTGGCGATCCGGCTGGAGCTTCAGGGCAGAAGCTCGAAGCTCGGAGTGTGGGAGGGACGCACGATCGAAAAATGCCTACGGTCGAGTGTCGCGATCTTCGTGATATTGAGGCGCTCGGCCGCAGCGACTACCGATGCGTCGACGGATCCGAGGGGAAGGTCCCGGTATTGGCTTACCAACTCGGCGATCCGGAGCCAATCACCGGCCACCACCGACTCAATGGTGAACTCCCCAGCGGCGAGATCACCGAGGAAGCGGACTTCGGCGTCTGCACCCAGCCGACTCCCGATGAGGTAGACGACCTCGGTGATGACAAGGGTCGGGATGATCAGGGGACCAGGGTGGGTGAGCAGGAGTTCAAGCGACTCGCCATGGTGGCGGTCGTCGGCATCGACGTAGGCGTAGAGCGGTCCGGCGTCGACCAGAGTGGCTATTTCGCCACCTCGGCCGCCAGGATCTCTTCGATGCGCTCAGAGATGTCCTGGCGTCCGCTGCGGCCCGCGCCGGCTGCTCGCAGGTGACGCTGCTGGCTGCCGAGGTGATGCTCGATAGCTTCCCGGGTCAGCTTGGAGACGGTCATCCCACGCCGTTGCGCCTCGTGGCGAAGCTTGGCATCGAGCTCGTCAGGGAGTTTGACTGTAGTTCGCCTCATAGTATGTCAGCATATCCAATCAGTCGATCGAAGGGAAGATGTTCGAATCCAAACGACACCCCGAGGTGTCGATCTGCTTGGTGCGTTCGTGCAACTCGGATTGGTCGCCGTGCCCGCAATCCTCACGTTGGGGCGAGGCGACCTGCAACGATCCTGTACCGTCCGGGTGGCGACACCATATCCGGTGCAGGAACGGAGCATCACAGATGACGATCAAGATCAACGCTGACCTTTTGATTCCTGGTCGCGGTGTGCCGATCGACAACGGCGCGGTGGTCATGGATGGTGGCGCCATCACCTTTGCCGGCCCCCAATCCGAGGCACCAAACGCTGATGAGACGGTCGAAGTTCCGGTGGTGATGCCTGGCCTGTGGGAATGTCACGGGCACTTTCCCGGGATGGCGCTGCCAGACCTCGAGAAGGAGATGAGCGAACCGCTGGCGGCTCGAGCGGCTCGGGCAACCGTCGACATTGCGGCCACCTTGCAGGGAGGAGTCACGTCGGTTCGTGAGGTCGGCGGGCTGGGGATCTACCTACGATCGGTCGTCGACGAGGGCTCGATCAGCGGACCGACCATCTACCCGGCCGGCGGGATCCTGTCCACCACAGGAGGCCACGCAGACGTGCACGGACTACCGCTCGACTGGGTGCTCAATGGCGAAGGCATCGGGCTGATCTGTGACGGCGTGCCTGAATGCCTGAAAGCGGTTCGTTGGAACCTTCGCAAGGGCGCTTCTGTGATCAAAGTATGTGCCTCCGGTGGGGTGATGAGCGAGGTCGACCATCCGATCCATCAGCAGTTCTCGGACGAGGAACTGACTGCCATCGTCGAGGAGGCAGGACGCGCGGAGCGTGCGGTCGCCGCCCATTGCCACGGCAAACCCGGGATCATGGCAGCGATCAGAGCAGGCGTCACCACAATCGAGCACGGCTCCTACCTCGACCAGGAGGCCGCCGAGGCGATGGTCGAATCCGGCACCATCCTGGTTCCCACCCGGTTCGTGCTCGACATGCTCGAAGACATGGGCGACATGCTTCCCGCCTATGCACAACGCAAGGCGCTGATGGTCACCGAGGCCCACGAAGTGGCATTGAAGACGGCCATCGCCACCGGGGTCAAGATTGCCATGGGCACAGACATTTTCACGAGCGGCACCCGTTATGGGACGAACGGCAAGGAGATCAAGCTGCTCATCGACGCCGGCCTGCCTCCGCTCGACGCGCTGGAGGCCGCGACGGCCACGGGCCCCGAAACGCTTGGTGGCCAGGCGCCGTTCTCTGGCCAGTTACTCGAGGGCTACAACGCGGACTTGATCGCCCTCGACTTCAATCCGCTCGAAGACTGGGCGCCGTGGGGAGATCCCAACAGGGTGACCCACGTATGGAAAGCCGGTGAGCCAGTCAAGGGTTGAGGCCAACCTCTAGGCCCGAAGACCTGCACCGAGAATCGTGAGGGTCTGTTCGACGATGAGGTCGGTGTCTTCGACCATCGGATCTGGCACATCTTCTTTGGTGAGCAGAATCAGCACGAGGCTCGCTGTGGAGGAAAGCCGAGAATCGATCACTCATTGGTTGCGAGTGGGCTGATCGTCGAGTCAGCCGGTGCCCAGTCCACCCTGGGTCAGAGAGGCAGCGAGTTCTTTGGCCGCATGATCCATATGGCGTTGCATGAACACGCGAGCACCGTCTGCGTCGCCGACGCTAACGGCCTCGAACACAGCGAAATGCTCACGGTGAAATGCCTCCGTTGAGTCTGCTGCGTCGATTACCCGTGTTATCCATACGCGTAGGAGTGACTGCACGCTTGTGATGATGTCGAGGAAGACGGAGTTGCCGGCCGCCTGTGCGAGAGCAATGTGGAAAGCAACGTCAGCCTCGACGAACTCACCCGTGTCGGTGGCGCTCGACATCGCGTCGAGATGTCCCTCTATTGCCTCCAGGTCCTTGGCCGTCCTTCGTTCCGCTGCCAGAGATGCCACCGCGGTTTCTATGTGGCTGCGAGCTTCGACCAAATCCATCGTGTTCGCTCACCGAGGAGCATTCCCCATTCGATGATCTGGGGCAATAGCTCAGAGTCCGGTTCCTTGACGTACGACCCGGAACCTTGCCGGACGTCAATTAGTCCAAGCAGAGACAAAGACCTGAGCGCATCACGAACGGCCGAACGTCCGATGCCCAAAGCGTCAGCGAGCTGTCGTTCGGACGGCAGCCTGTCTCCCGGCTTCAACCGCCCATCGGTGACCAGATGATCGACAAGCTTACGAGTGAGAGAGAATTCTTGTGCGGCTGGGCCGTGATGATGCCGTTGCCCATCTACTGGTGACCGCACCGCCCGATGTAGCGGTGTCAACAAACCTGGGTGGGTGGATAAACGCCATGGGCATGTATTCGGCCGAAGAGACCGAGCTCTTCTCTACGGGCAATCGACCGCTGAGTTGGCGCCCTGGGACCGGGCGGTCAGCACATCGAACTGGAATCTCGGAAATAAACCTCTTCATGTTGCTTGACCAACTCGGAATTACACACGAGCGTGAATGGGATCGGTGTACAGGCAGCCGGTCGGGCCTGTCGGTGTCAACCGGTTCGGCGAATCGGGGGCGATTCGGGATGTGTATCGCAGCTTTGGGCCTCTGGCGGACCAGATCGTGAACGTCGAGTCGGTCTCTGTCAGCCGACCTTTTTGGTGCTGCCCGGCTGACATCTCACTGCCGTCATCGGCGATACTGCAACAATCCGATGACTCGACGAGCGGCGTAGCAGATGTCACGATGTGGTCCACCGGTCAACCACTAGGAGTTCCGGAGTGTACGAGCGTATCGACCATGTCGGCGTTGTCGTTGCGGACATCTCGCTGGCGGCGACGTGGTACGAGGACAACCTCGGATGGAAGTTGCGCCACACGGAGTACGTCGCCGACACCGGCACCTCCCCAGAGAGACGTCCAGCTCGTTTGCCCCTGGAGCCCGACTTCGTCCGGTTTGGAGGAGATAGTTGGGGCAAGGCCCGACGAGATCGAAGTTGCTCGCCACCGTCCCGCACAATCGGCTGTGGCTACGGGCTGGTGCCGGCCAGCGGCCGGTTGTATTCGAAGTGGGCGCCGTCAGGGAAGGTCCAGCCTCCACCCCAGGCGAAGCCAAGGTTGCGGAAGATCTCGACTATCTCGGGGCGCATTTCGATAGCGCCACCATACGGGTTGGCGGTCGGGTTGATGTCTATCGCAACTCCCCACGTGTGCCGGGAGATGGCTCCGCCCTTGTCGCCGCCCCGGATCGCCCGAGCGTTGTAGCAGCCCCCGGAAATTTGGAAATCGTTACGCGATATCTCACCGGTCAACCCGGCCTCGATGATCTGGTCGATGGCCTCACTGATCAGCGGAGCGATGATGCGGTTGCACCGAAACGGTCCCAGCAACGGGAGGTCGACATCGACCACATTGTCTGGTCGCCACTCCGAATCGAGCCGGATGGCGTCACCCCTGCCAATCGTACGGTATGCGAACTCTCCGAACTGCTCCTTGATGAGGACCGTAGGGAGCACGTCGTCTGGCCGAGCAGGATCGGTCGAGGCAGTGATCCTGGTTCGGCCGGTTGGGAGGCGGCGCCAGAGGTCGATCACGAGCTTGTCGTCGTCGTCCACGTCCCAGATCAATACAGACGAAGGCCGAACGAACCCGAATCGTTCGGCTGTCGCCGTTGAGAAGACGAGCTCGGCGAACTCGACCCTCTCGTCCGGCACGATCTGGGCGATGCGCAACGTATTGATACTTCCATCCCACCCGATGAACTCGACCATGTCGCCAACACTGGCGCCTCGCAGGCCTGCTGATGTCGAACCCATCAGAACCTGGCCGGCCGATAGTGCGGCTGCAGCCGAACGTCCGATGAGGGGCACAGCCTTGCGCGGGTCAAGGGCCAGGGCAGACATCGGATAGCGGAAGCCCTCCGGGGCCTCCTGGATCGTCCGACCGGCGCGTTTCACAGACAGCAAAGGGATGGTTCCCCGATGAACGACGAGCCATTCGGCGCCCGCGACGGCCGCGGCTTCAATCGCAGCTTCTGTGAACGGCCCGCTTATTCCACCAGGTTGCCAAGCTGTGATGCTGGGTGGGGGCTCCGACGGATCAGGGTCCAGTGCGAAAGCTTGGGCCGGAAGAATGAGAATCGAGACGAGTGCCCCCAACGTGACACGTCTGGCGGCCTTGATCATGCCGAAGACAGGAGACGCTCGACGCCGCCGCTTCTGACCCGCTCGATGTCCTCCTGGTATTTGAGCACGACCCCGAGCGTGTCGTCTGCGCTTCCGGGATCGAGCACGTCTGCTCCGAGCACTTGGAGTGCAGATGCCCAGTCGAGCGTTTCCGCGACACCGGGAGGCTTGAAGAGATCGAGGCTGCGGAATTTTCCCATTGCCATGGCCAATTGCGAGGCAAGCCCCTCGTCGATGCCGGGAACCTTGCGCATGACAATGTCAATTTCTCGGTCAAAGTCCGGGTAGTCAATCCAGTGATAGATACAGCGCCGTTTGAGCGCGTCATGTATCTCTCTCGTCCGATTCGACGTGAGGATCACTACCGGAGGTTGAACGGCCTTGATGGTGCCGACCTCTGGGATCGTGACCTGGAAGTCTGACAGAAGCTCCAACAGGTAGGCCTCGAACTCTTCATCGGCCCTATCGAGTTCGTCGATCAAGAGAACTGGCCTCCTGCCTGTCGCCCCGAGTTCGATCGCTTCGAGCAGCGGCCGTGCCACGAGATAGTCGCGACTCATGATGTCGCCGACGGATGCATCCGCGCCTTCTCCTCGTGCCTCCAACAGGCGAATGGCCATCATCTGACGGGCGTAGTCCCATTCATAGAGTGCATGGCCGGCATCGAGTCCCTCGTAACATTGGAGGCGGATGAGAGGCTCATCGAGCATCGCGGACAAAACCTTGGCAACCTCGGTTTTCCCGACACCAGCCTCGCCCTCCAGGAACAGCGGGCGGCCGAGTTGCAGGGCGAGATGGATCGAGATGACTAGCGAGCGATCGGCCACATAGTCGTGGTCGGAAAGCGCGGCTTCAACCTCCTCGAGTGTGGTGGGGAACATGCGAACGAGCCTAGTGTCCTGGCCGCTTCCGCAGATGGCATCGCCGGCAGCGACGGTTTCAACGTGCTTGCGCTAGCGTGCCCGGCATGACGAACGACGTGGTGCCAGAAGTCGAAGCTACAGAGGCGAAGCGACTCATCGATGAGGAAGGGGCCATCCTGATCGACTGCCGTGAGCGCAAAGAGTGGAACAAGTCGAGAATCCCAGGTGCCCAGCTCAAGCCGATGTCGACCGTAGACGACTGGTTCGGCGACCTACCCACCAATGGCACCATTCTGATCCATTGCGAATCCGGCGCCAGATCCGCCCAGATCACCCACGCGTTGACCAGCCAAGTCGGGTTGACCAACGTATTCAACGTCGCAGGAGGCATCAAGGCCTGGCGTAAGGCGGGGCTCCCGACAACCGGCTGAATCCCGCGTCGACACCAGGTACGGAGAAGCGCCCCGTACCAGCGGTACGAGGCGCTTTCCAAGCAGCCTCCACCATCCCGAGCAGGGGATAGCTGTGCAATCTCACCATCACGGTGAGTGTTCACATTCTATTTCACAAAACCCTCCCTGCAAAGGGCCATTTCTGGATTTCGGTTCGTGGTCAGCAACAAACCGGACAGGCCGGTCGGCTGCTCGACATTCCGCCTATCCCGTAGCAGCGATCGCCTGTTCAAGGGCACGGCCGACATAGACGCCGGCAAGGTGAGCTTTGTACTCTGCAGATCCGTACAGGTCTTCGAGTACAGTCACACCCTCCGTCGCCCTGGCTACCGCACCGGCGATCGCTTCTGCGCTGCCGTCCGTCCCAACAATCGCCTCAACGGAGCCGGCTGCGATTGTCGGTTTGGTACCGACCCCCGTGAGAGCCACCCCCGCCGAGCTGACCGTTCCGTCGGACATCGTCACCGCCGCTGCGGCGCCGGCGACGGCGTAGTCGGTGTGGCCTCCCCTGCGTCCCAGCTTGTCGTAGGCAGACCCTGAACTCTTCGGGATCCGTACCTCGGTGAGGATCTCATTCGGCTCGAGAGCCGATGTGAGTGTGTCTACGAAGAAATCAGCCGCGGCGATATCTCGAGTCCCTCCCGAAGACGCAGCGACCATGGTGGCGCCTAACGCCAACGCGGCGGCCGGTTGGTCGGCGGCGATGTCTGCGTGGGCCAGCGCCCCACAGGTTGTACCTCTCGCCCTCACCTGCCTGTCGCCCGTCCAGGCGGCGGCCGACGCCAAAGCGGCAGCGTGCTGTTGCACGAGCGGACTGGCGGCGGTGGTCTCATGGCGGACCAGCGCTCCAATCGCGATATGGTCGCCTCGATCCTCGATGCCATCCAAACCGCCGATCCTGGCGATGTCCACCACCAACTCAGGTGAGAACAGACGCAATTTCATCATTGGAATGAGGCTCATCCCCCCAGACATGACCTTTGCCCCTGGGTTCGAAGCCAGGGTGCCGAGCGCTTCGTCAAGGCTGGAGGGTGCAACGTACTCGAACTCTCTAGGAAACATTCTTGCTCCTCCTGTCTAGGCCGAAGCCTTGGCGTCTTGAATCGCTTGCCAAACCCGTCTGGGCCGCATCGGCATATCAACGTGCTTCACGCCTAGAGGCGCGAGTGCGTCGACGACCGCGTTCACAAGCGTCTGGGCGGCGCCGATCGTGCCGGCTTCGCCAATTCCTTTGACTCCCATCGGATTCACATCAGTCGGGGTCGTGGTACGACTGAGATTGAACGATGGGACATCGACAGCCGTGACCATCGGATAGTCGATCAGTCCAGCCGTCAGCAGATTGCCTTCGTCGTCGTAGATCGCCTCCTCGAACAACGCCTGACCAACTCCCTGAGCGATACCACCATGGATCTGGCCATCGACGATCATCGGGTTGATCACGTTGCCGCAGTCGTCCATCGAGACCCAATCCTCGATCGACACATCTCCGGTGTCGGGATCGACGGTCACCAGGCACGCCACAGAACCGAACGGCCAGGTGGCGTTGCCTGGACTGAAGATCGCGTGGGCTTCGAGCCCACCCTCCTCGCCGCCAGGCATCCGGTGCGGCTGATAGGCCACCTCGGCGATCGCCGCCCATTCGACCCGTTTGTCCGGCGAACCGGCTACGTGTGCTCCGCCGTCTGCGAACTGGATGTCCGCCTCGGACGCCTCGAGCAGGTCTGCTGCAATCCTGGCCGCCTTTTCTCGCACTTTGCGAGATGCCTCGAATGTTGCCGAGCCATCCACGGCTGCGGAACGCGAACCGAACGTACCGATCGTGACCGGCGCGTCCTTGGTATCACCGTGAGTCACCCTGATCTTGTCCATCTCGATGCCGAGTTCGTTCGACACGATCTGGGCCCAAGTGGTCTGGTGTCCCTGTCCAGACGGACCGGTTCCAATGATGACGTTGGCCGTACCGTCCGGGTTTACCCTGACCAACCCTGAGCCATTGAACGCTGAAGGCTGACCGTAGCCGCTCCACGAGAAGCCCAGGTCGACCAGGGCAGAGGGACCGAACCCGCATGCCTCGACGTATGTCGACATGCCGAGTCCGACCAGCTTGCCGTCTGACCGCAACTCATCTCTGGCCAATTTCATCGCCCCATATTCGGGCGAATCGAGCATCGCCTGAAGATTCATCGCATAGTCGCCGGTGTCCATCGCGAACCCAACCGGCGACGTCGCACCTGGGAATGATTCGCTCGGAATGAAATTCTTCATCTTGACCTCGGCCGGGTCCATACCAATTTCGCGCGAGTAGGCGTCCATGATTCGCTCTATGTAGTAGATCGCTTCCGGGCGGCCCGCGCCCCGATAGGCGTCGGTGGTCTGCTTATTCGTCACTACGCAGTCGAGCTGCATTCTCGTGTCGAACGCGTACTGGCCTGAGCCAACGAATACGCCGAGGAACGGAATCGCAACCGTCAGGTCCTGGCAGTAAGCACCCAGATCGCATATGGCGTCGATTTCGTAGGAGAGCACCTGACCGTCTCTCGTGCCTGTAATGGTGGCGGTCCCAAGCCAACCTCGACCCTGGATCGTATTGCTGGCGGCCTCTCGCCTGGTTTCGGTGTACTTGACAGGGGTGTCCAACTCCCTGGCGGCCCACGGGATCAGTAGCTCATCGGCGTAGAGCGCAAGCTTGGCGCCGAAACCGCCTCCAACTTCCGGAGCGATCCCTCGGACCTGGTTGTACGGGATTCCAAGCATGATCGCGACCGACGATGCGACCGCGCCGATCGATTGCGACGAAGAATGTACCGTCATCTGCTGGTAGCCCGCATGCCACTCTGCGACGACCGATCTTGGTTCGATTGCCACCGGGATCAAACGCTGGTTGACCATCTCGAGGGAGACAACGACCACGTCGTCTTGGGCCTTGTACCCGTCGATCTTGGCCCGCAACTCATTGAGGCCGTCCTCCTCCATCCCGAACGGTGCCGTCCAGGTGATCAGGGTGTTTGATTCCACACCCTCGTGGACGAGGTTGGTATTCGCCAAGGCCTCTTTCAGGTCTATGACCACGGGAAGCCGGTCGTAGTCTGCCTCGACTGCGTCGACTGCGTCTTGGGCCTGGGCCCTGGTCTCCGCGACGATCATGGCTACCGCCTCACCCATGTGATTGACCTCGCCGTCAGCCAACAAGGGGCGGCCAACGGCGGCCGCCTGAGCGGGCAGTAGACCAAGATGACGGACATCGTCAGCTGTGTAAACGGCCCGTACGCCACGCATTGCCTGAGCCGCCGCGGTGTCCACTGAAGTGATCTTGGCGTGGGCAAAGGGGCTGCGAACGAACGCTACGTGCAACATGCCGTGCAGGTTCACGTCGTCCACGAACAGACCTTTGCCCTGGATGAGGGCTGGGTCTTCGCGTCTGCGGACTACACCGCCTAGAGCGCTGGTGGTACTCATGCGTTTACCTCCCATTCGGCTGGGGCAGGCTCTTCGCCGCGCAGCTTTGCGCCTGCGTACTCGATCGCCTTGACGATGTTGTGATACCCGGTGCAACGGCAGAGGTTGCCCTCGATGCCGAGCCGGATTTCGTCCTCACTCGGATCAGCGTTTTCGTCCAACAAGGTGACGGCCGACAGGATCATGCCAGGCGTGCAGAACCCGCACTGCAGTCCATGTCGCTCCCAGAAACCCTCTTGTACTGGATGCAAGTCGCCGTTCTCGGCCAAACCTTCGATGGTGGTGATCTCGGCGCCTTCGGCCTGAGCAGTCAGCATGGTGCAAGACTTGACCGCCTTGCCGTCGACAATCACCGTGCAAGCGCCGCAATAGGAAGTCTCGCACCCGACATGCGTGCCTGTGAGCCGCAAGTCCTCTCTTAGGTAGTGAACGAGCAGAGTCCGAGGATCGACATCCCCCGACACCGCTTGCCCGTTTACCGTCATGGACACCTGCATATGAGGATCCCCTTTCGTGAGGAAGTTGAGGCCAAGCTGGAACCTAGCCCCGACGACCGCCCTCTGGCGGAAGAACCTCAGATTTTGTTACAAAAACGCAGCTACAGCTACAGCTACAGACGGTTGTGCTGACCCAGGTGGGCGCGCACCTTCGATGTTGCGAAGAACAGGTGCCCGCCCCGACTGCGTCGGGGTTACATCTCCTCCCAACCTCGACGCAGTCGAGGCGCCGAGAGGACGAGGTGGTTGGATGCTCCTATAGATGTCCAGGGGTTTGTTGGGTGAGGAGTTTGTGGACGCGGGAGGTGGCGGCGAGTCGTTCTTCGCCGCCGGTGGGGGCGGTTCCCACCATGGGTACCCGCCCCGAGTCAAACCCACCAGCTCGAATACTTGCGCGGGTTGGGCGCCCCCCTCCGCCTGCCGCCTCTAGGCCTGATCTTGCCGCACGAGGAGGCCGACGGTTTCGATGTGGTAGGTCTGGGGGAAGAGATCGACCGGGGTGGCACGGGTCAGCCGGTATCCGGATTCGGCGAGAATGGCCACATCGCGGGCGAAGCTGGCCGGGTCGCATGAGATGTAGGCGATCGCGCGGGGCCGGGGACGGACAATGCCGGCGACCCCCACCTTGCCGAGGCCCGATCGGGGCGGATCGCAGATGGCCAAGGTCCAGGCTTCCGATGCATCCGCGTAGAGATCCTCGATCGGACCTTCGAAGACTGTCGCTTGATCGACGTTCTGGGCTGCGAGATTGTGCCTGAGATCGGAAACGGCATCTGCCGCAGACTCAACCGCTATCACCCGGCCGGCAGCCCTGCCGACCGTGGCGGAGAAAAGGCCGCCGCCCGCGTACGCGTCCAGAAGGATGTCTTCTGGACCCGGCTGGATCGCTTCCGACACCAGGGCGACCAGTTCGTCCGCACCTGGCGTGTTCACCTGGAAGAAAGCGGAGCCGCTGATCCTAAAACGCACGCCCGCGACAATCTCATGCAGATGGGACGACCCGACAACGGTTCGAAGACGAGCGCCAGATCTCTGGACCACCGAACAGCCCCATCCATTGGCTTGGGTGGGAATCTTGCCTTCCAACACCACGAGCATTTCGCCGGTTCGCTGACCGTATCTGATCACAATCTTGCGGACGCCGGTGAGGTCCCCCAACCGCTCGAAGAGCTCCGAGAGTTGCGGCAAGAGGAGTAGACATGCATCGGTCGGCACAACCGCATGCGATTTTGCTCGTCGTTGACCTGGGCGTCCCCGCTCAACGTAGAACGACATGCGGTTCCGATATGCGAACGCCGGACCAGGAGCAATCGTCTCTGCTACCGGTGGATCGTCCATCCGCCCGAGGTGCCTCAATTGCCCGAGAACGACGTCTGTCTTGTAGGTAAGTTGAGCCTCGTAGCCGGCGTGTTGCCATTGACAACCCCCGCAGGCGTTGAAAACAGGGCACGGTGGATCGACCCGGCTCGGAGACGCGTCGATCACGACGGCCAGCGACGCCCTGCCCCAAGACCCACGATCGTCGAGGTCGGTGATCTCAACCGTTTCACCTGGCAGGGCCCCGCCTATGAAGATCGCCTTGCCGTCGATTCGACCGATGGCGTCTCCTCCATGGGCCATCGCATCGGTGTGAACCGGATTGCTCACAGCTGCTCCAGCAGCGCCTCGGCCAATGAGCCCTGAACCCAGCTGAGGTAGTGCAGCAATGCCATCGGTGGGTCTATCTCTGACTCGTCCTCACCCCAACCTTCGGCTTTGATTCCGAGCCGGGCCGCCAACACCAGCCGGGCCTCGCCGACCGCGAGTAGCCAGGCCTCGGCCTCGCCGGCAGAAAGAGTCACTTGGCCACTCTCTGCTGCCTCGAGCGAAACCGCGAATGCCGATCTGTCAGCGGCCCTGCCCTGTTCGACCTCGGAGCGCATCAAGCGCCTGAACTCGGCTGAGGCCTCCTCATCGTCTGTGTAGGCGTCGATGTCCAGGCGGGCCGCACCCGGATCGGTTCCGACTTGGCCCACTGACTCGAGGATCTCAGACACCAGCTCCAAAGCCTCGAACTCGCGGCGTTTGAGCCTGACGACCACCCCGCCATCACTGGCAGCCGAAAAACCAGCCCTCATGCCTCCTCCATTGTCGCCCACAGGCCGTGGCGATGAAGGCGAAAACATTCAAACTCAGCCTTTTCGAGAGGCTCGGTCGCGACGATGGCCCTTCCGTTGTTGTGGACCTGGAGCATTAGCTCTGTGGCTTTCTCTTCGTTGTAGCCGAAAAGTTTGCGGAGGATGTAGACGACATACGTCATGAGGTTGACGGGGTCGTTCCACACCACGACGTTCCATCCACGATCGGGGGTGAGATCCTCGTCAACGTCCGGAACCTCGACGGTCGACGGAAGAGCAAGTCGCAACAGTTGCTGTGGAGAACCTGACATATTGCAAGAATAGGGAATCTCCTGCGCCACGGAAATAGTGTCCCCTGACTCCCGGACGGACCCCTTGAGTCGGGTTGAAGGCTCAGGCATGCTTGCAATCGATGGCACGTGAACCTGCACCGCTGGCGACACTCGCGGAAGATCTCCACGAATTGGCCGACTCAGCGGACGCCGCCCACCGGGCCGCGACGGAAACAGCGATACGTTCTACCCGCTCGTTGAGGGACGAACTCAGGCGGTTGAGTGAAGATGGGTCGACGGTCGAGATCTGCTGCGCTGACGGATCCGATTTCGCCGGAACCGTCGAGGACGTCGCCCTGGATTATCTGGTGCTCGCAGAAGCGGGCGATACCAGATTGATCGCCCTATTCCATGTGGTGGCCGTGAACTGCACGGGGCGTATCTAGCGCGCCGAACGGTAAGTGCCGAGCACTCGGATATCGGTGACCGTGGCGGGCTGAGGATCCAATACCGCCGATACGCCTTCCGGACCCGGGGCATGGAGGAAATCGACGAAGAACCGATATTGCCAGGCCTGGTCACTGGGGCGAGACTCGATGCGGGTCATATTGGCACCGCGCAAGCCGATCTCCGTGAGGCTCAGTGCGAGCGCACCCGGTGTGTGGGCGGTGAAGAACACGACGGAGGTCTTGTTCGCGTCGCCACTGATTTCATGTTCACCTGTTGCGAGCACAACGAAGCGGGTGGTGTTGTGATCACGATCCATGAAATTGCTCTGCAGCACGGTCAGCCCGTGCCGAGAAGCCGCCTCGGCAGAACCCAATGCTGCCTCGCTAACGTCGCCGCGCTCGGCCACCTGGCGGATTGCGCCGGCTGTGTCATGAGTGGGAACCGGCCGCCAGCCCCTCATTTCGATCGAGTCCTGAGCCTGAGACAACGCCTCTGGATGAGAATGGACCGTCGCGATCGTCTCGAGCGAAGCGCCAGGGGCCGCCACCAAAGCGTGTCTCACTTCAACCAGGTGTTCACCGACAATCAATGTCTCGGCGCTCTTGGCAAGGCGGTTGAGCACTGCCAACACGCTTCCGGTCGTGGAGTTCTCAATGGGTAGAACGAGTCGATCAAGGTCATCGTCGTGCAGCGCGTGAAAGGCCGCAGCGAAACTCGAGTACCCGATCGTTTCCGAATCAGGAAAAAGCTCGGAAGACGCCCGATGCGAATACGATCGCCCTTCTCCTTGGTACCCGATCCTCATGGATGGGCACAGTAGTGCTCCCGAGCCGCTCCCCTGGTTCTCGTGGTCTCATGCAACACTTGACACCATGACGCCGGATGAGCTCACGGACTACCTGCACGATGCCATTCCCCTCTCGGCGGCAATGGGAGCACGGGCGATCCGCATAGAGCCAGGCAGCGTCATCGTCGAGGCCCCATTAGGCCCGAACCTGAACCACAGAGGGACCGTGTTCGGGGGGTCGCTTTCAACTCTCGCGATCCTCGCCGGATTTTCGGTGGTTCTCCTTGGCCTTCGCTCTGCCGGCTATCAGCACAGGGTGGTAATCCATCGCAACGAGTACGACTACATCTTGCCGGCTGAGAGAACCTTCACGGCGACCGCCGGGCTCGATGACAAACGTTGGAGCCGGTTCGTAGAAACGGTGCAACGAAGAGACCGCGGCCGCATAACCATCGACGCGGACGTGTCGTGTGGTCCATTGACGGTTGGCCACCTGTCCGGCACCTTTGCAGCCCTCCAGCCACTACAGGACGAGGCATCCCCGCCGATGTAAACGGGTCGACCGCGCGGTCGACCCGCTGGTGGGTCAAACAACCCGCGACTGCCGTCGGCGCAACGGGCCGCCTAACCTCGCCGAGCAGGCCACCCGCTTGTGGCTGCCACACGAATCACCGATCAGAACCACACCACCATGACTGCAATCAACCAAGCACCTTCGTGGGTCACAGACGCCATTTTCTATCAGATCTTTCCTGATCGGTTTGCCAGATCGAGCGGCGCACCCGATCAGCCGTATCTCGAGGCGTGGGATGCGCCACCGACCAACCGCGGATACAAGGGCGGCGACCTTTGGGGAGTGATCGAGCGGCTCGACTGGATCGGCGAACTCGGGTGCAATGCGATCTACTTCAATCCGATATTCCAGTCGGCCTCGAATCATCGATACCACACCCATGACTACTTCAGGATCGACCCGCTGTTGGGAGGCGACGAGGCGTTCGAGGCCCTGTTGACGGCCTGCCATGAACGTGGCATTCGGGTCGTGCTGGACGGCGTCTTCAACCACTCCAGTCGAGGATTCTTCCAATTCAACGACCTTCTCGAAACGGGCGAAGCGAGCCCGTGGCGGGATTGGTTCCACATCACCAGCTTCCCCGTTGAGGCCTACGGGCGAGATGATGAGGCGGCGACCTCCTACGCCGCGTGGTGGGGAATTCCGGCCCTGCCGAAGTTCAACACAGACAACTCGCAGGCACGCGAGTTCCTGATGACAGTCGGGGAATACTGGGCCGCCAAGGGGATCGACGGTTGGCGCCTCGACGTCCCGGAGGAAATCTCCACAGAGGGTTTCTGGGAAGAGTTTCGATCTCGGGTCAGGGCCAAGAACCCGGATGCCTATCTCGTCGGAGAGATCTGGGGCGACGCGAGTGGCTGGACGGTGCCTGGCACGCGATTTGACGGGACCATGAACTACCTGCTCACCGGGGCCATGCTGTCTTTCGCCGGCGGCGACTCCGTCGACTGGGATCTCGCCGGAAAGCTCAACTATCCGCTGAGTTCGGTTGACGCGGACGGGTTCGGTGAGGCTCTCCGACACCTCGACGCCCTCTATCCGCTCGAAACTCAGCTAGCCCATCTCAATCTGTTGGGGTCACACGACACTGCGAGGGTGCTCTCGATCCTCGGAGGCGACGTCAAGGCGCTGGAACTTGCTTCCTTGCTCCAGTTCACAATGCCTGGCGCTCCTTCGATCTACTACGGAGACGAAATTGGGCTACTCGGCGGACACGATCCCGGTTCGAGGGCGGGGTTTCCATGGGAGGCGGAAGCCACCTGGAATCACGCCCTCCTGGAAACGGTTCGCTCGCTGACCGCGCTTAGAAACAACCACCCGGTTCTGCGAGGCGGGACACTGCAAGTCGTGGCGACGGCCTCAAATCTTATGGTGTTCGAGCGTTCGCTCGGCGACACCCGGGTCCTGGTGGCTGTCAACACAGGCGAGCAAGCATCGAATGCAAGCCTCGACCGAGACGTGACGTCGTCAACCACGTTATGGGGTGGAGGAGGGATCACGCTTGACGGAGGCCATGTCCGTATCGCCATGGCACCACGTTCGGGTGCGGTTTGGAAGGTCAGCGGCTAGCCGTATGGCAGGTCTCGACTTTTGGTGCTCAGTTGTTGGCGCCTCGCCGAGCCTCGTATGCCGCGAAGTCCGGATCGAACGGCTCGTACGTGGGCTTGAGCAGCGCCGTCACGCCGAGAGCCTCATCCCGAAGATTGATTTCGATTCCGCCACAAAGCTCACACCGACGATGCAGCAGGCTGCCACCGAAACCGGCAGAGACGCTGTATTTGCACTCGTTCTCACATCCACGCATGTTGCCTGCCTCCCTGTGTTTGATGTCAACCTAGGAACACCAGAGACACAGCACCAGACCCAAATACTCTGGTATCGGGATGGCTAGTCAGTCGGATCTGTAGCTCCATCGAGAGTGGCCTCGGCCAGGATCATCGAAATATCCTTAATGGCGATCGTCTCATTCCCGATCTCTTTGACCCCGTCGTCGAGCATCACGAAACAGAACGGGCAGGCGACCGCCACCTCATCTGCACCTGTGGCGACGGCTTCCTGAGCACGATCGACGTTCACCTTCTTGCCGGTCTGGTCCTCCATCCAGAACTGCGCCCCGCCGGCCCCACAGCAGAACCCGTCTGCCCCGTTGCGTTCCATCTCCACCACCTGCACGCCACCGATCGAGGCGATCACTTCGCGGGGCGCGAGGTAGATGTCGTTGTGGCGACCCAGGTAGCACGAATCGTGATAGGTGATCTTCTTGTCCGCCCCAGCCTTGGGTTCGAGGTGCCCTTGTTGGATGAGGTCCATCAGCAGCTGACTGTGGTGGATCACCTCGTAGTCACCCCCGAACTGTGAGTACTCGTTCGACAGAGTGTTGAAACAATGAGGACATTGGGTGATGATCCGCTTCACGCCAAGGTCGTTGAGCGTTTCGATGTTCTGAAGAGCGAGTTGTTGGAAGACGTACTCGTTGCCAGAACGCCGAGCCGGATCACCGGTGCACAACTCTTGTGGCCCCAGGATTGCGAAGTCGACTCCCGCCTTGTCGAGCAGGCGGACCGTTGAAAGAGTCACGGCCTGATTGCGCTCATCGAACGAACCGGCGCAGCCGACCCAGTAGAGATAATCCGCGTGCTCAACTTCGTCCTGTCCGAGGATCTTGATGTCGAAGTCGACTTTGTCGGTCCACGCTGCCCTCTGAGCCTGAGCCATGCCGTATGGGTTCGAGGAGTTCTCCATCGACACATACGCCTTGCCCAGCTGAGACGGGAAATCAGCCTCCATCAGCGAGAGGTAACGCCGCATGTCGAGGATCTTGTCGAGAATCTCGATATCGACCGGACAGATCTCGTCACAGGCCCTGCACGAGGTACACGCCCAAAGCTCTTCAGACGAAATCCGCTCGAACACGCTGTCAGCGCTCACCGTGATCTCGCTGTCGACACTGACTGGGGCCGAAACCGCCGGAATTGCGGTCCGGGCAGCCACCTCGCCGAGCTTGAGCACGATCTCGCGAGGATCGAGGGGTTTACCGGTGATGTTGGCAGGGCAAACGGCCGTGCACCGCCCGCACACAGTGCAGGCATCGGTGTCGAGAAGCTGCTTCCAGGTGAAGTCGGACACCAGGTTGGCCCCGATGCTCTCGATGTCGGTCGCCTCCATGAGGTTGGGCATTTCCCGCATTGCCCCCTTCGGTCTCTCGTGGGCCGAGAGTGCCAAGTTGACCGGCGAGGTGACCATGTGCCGGAGCTTGGTGGTCGGGAGGACGACGAGGAAGGCGATGAACGACAGGATGTGGATCGACCAGACCACCTGGAACATGCCCACAACCGTCGATTGCGCCACCAGGGAACTGAGCGGATATCCAACGAAAGACCATGTTTCGAAAGCGGGTCGGCCGTCAGCCGCAATGCGGTAGACCTCTGTTGCAAGGCCAGTCAGACCGATCAGGCTGAGCGTGACGAGGATCCACATGTCCTCCGGCCTCGTCTTGGACCGAATTCTCCATGGGCGCGTGCCGTAACGGCGGGCGAAGGCGAGGGTGAGGCCACCGAGGTAGACCAGCGCGGCAGCGTCGAGGACGGCCGAGAACCCCTGGTAGAACTGTCCTGTGAGGAACTTGAGATCAGCAGGCAGCAGGTGGTCGATCTCGAGAGTGACAGTGCCCAAGAAGAGCAGCATGAAGCCGTAGTAGATCGCCGCGTGCATGATGCCCGCACCGGGATCCTCCATCACGGTGCGCATCGAGACGCCCTGGTAGAAGCGAGCTACCCGCCGCTTCCACTGGCCAGTGCGCCGATCGGCAGAACCTCGTTGCCAGTTGCGAGCCCGCACCGAAAACAGGTAGAACATCACGAACAGGAAGGCCGAGACGGTCACATAGAAGAGGACCTCGAGTGCCAGGGGAATGTTGCCAAAAACTTCGCGGCGGACTTCTGCGTCGGGTTCGCCCGGAAACGACCCGAGCCACCCAAGCAGCAGCGTCCCAAAAAACGCCGAAGCGCCGATCCCAAGAAAGATGTCGCTCATCTTCGGCTTGCGGCGAGGCTCCATCAATCTCCCTCAAATCATGACCCACCTGGCCCAACGAGTGTAGATCGCGAAACTGCTTGCTCCGTTGGAACGAAGAACGTGCCCATTTGGCTTAGACCCGGGTCTCATTCTCATGGTGGGAACCATCTGTCCCCCCGTCCGGGCGAACCCTACGGGTTCGATACGAAGGGGCCGGATACCTGGGGGGACGAGGCCTTCAGCGCCTCGACTTCGTCAAGGTTGGAGGGGGGCGGCGAACCCGTGCAAGTATGGGGCTGTGGGCTCGAGAATCGAGCAAATACTCCTGGTGGGAACCGCCCCCTCCGCCAGCGAAAAACGACTCGCCGGCACCTCCCCCAACCGTCCAGCTCGTACCTCACTAGACGGGGGAGGAGATGGTTGCGAGACGTTCTCGAGACAACATCGGCCCCCCGTCCGGGCGAACCCTGCGGGTTCGATACGAACTCGAGGCGGGCACCCTGTCGTTCCGCCGGCCCCAGCAGCGCGGCCGGTAAACTCGGTTCCATGGCTTTTGACGTTGGTGCTTTGGCTAATCAGGTACTCGTCGGCCCGGATGGGGATCCTCGGCGGCTCGGGGATCAGTGGGCGGAACGGCCGCAGGTGGTGTTGTTTCTCCGGCATTTCGGTTGACTGACTTGTCGGGAGCGCGCCGGTCAGGTCCGCGAGCGCTACGAAGATATCCTCGCCGCAGGAGCGGAGGTCACCGCAATCGGTACCGGGGGACGCCGCTACGCGAAATCCTTCATCGAGGACGAGTCTGTGCCGTTTCCTGTCTTGTTGGATGAGAACGGTGCGGCCGCCGAGATCGTCGGGACCAACTCACTCGGCGTGCGAGCCCTCGCCAACGTCAGTGCCTGGAGCGCCGGCGCACGATCTCTGAAAGGCGGCCACCGCCAGCACTCACCCGGACGTCGCCATTTGCAGCTAGGCGCGACCCTCATCATCGGCCCAGGCGATCGTCTCCACTACGACGACTACGAGAACCACCCAGGAGATCACGCAGACCTCGACGAGATCCTCGATGTCCTTGCACGCCTCGCGAACAACGAATGACGACGGCCTCAATGAGCTGAGCTCAATCGAAAAGGCGGGCCGATTGGCCCGCCTTTTCTCCAGCGCTTGAGTTGGTTGGTGGGCTCCGCCGCCCTTGAACGAGCCATTGACTCAGTTCAGCCCCAACTCCGCCTTGAGTTCGTCCAACTTGGAATCTGCGCCTGCCAGCGAGATCGCTTCTCGCAACTCCGCCTCGGCACCCTCAGGGGTGGCCTCTCGTAGCTCGGCCTTGGCCTGGGCGATGGCGACCCGTTCGTCGATTTTCGCTTCGACTCTGTCGAGGCTAGGGGCCTCGATGTCGAGGGTGGACCCGATCGACTCGACGGCAGTGTTGACGACTTCCTGCATCTTGGCCTGCTCCAGTCGGCCGAGCAGCTCCATCCTCTTGGCTGCCAATTCCTGGAGGCGCATCGCATTTTGTTCCACAGCGGTCTTGGCGTCATCAGATTGACCCATCGCGATCTCGTATTGTGATTTCAAGCCAGTGAGGTTGTTCTCGGCGGCTTGGAGTTTGAGGGCGAGAGACTGGGCGGCCCTGGTCCATTTCTCGGTCCCATCTGCGTCGCCTGCGTTGGTCGAATCATTGGCTTTCAAGAGAGCCTTTTTGGCCATCTCTCTTGTCTCGCCAA
>QIDH01000093.1 GCA_003229305.1 Acidimicrobiia bacterium
AGCACGACGAGTGACACCAGGATGATCACGGCGACCAGACTGAAGACTTTTCTCATGGCATCTCCCTAGTTGTCGTCATCTGTGCCACGGCCAGCCATATTGGCCGAACAACCACGGAACGTTTGGCCGAGTCTATCCGTTCGACCGTTTGGAGCGGATGGTGTGGCTGATGGCCCGGCGCAGGGTCGGAGCAGCCGCGTTCGCCCATACCCGCTGACCTGCCATGTTCGGGTGGAAGAGATCCGAAGCAAAAAGATTGTCGTTCGCTCGAAAGACTGGCCCAGCCAGCTCGTACAGCGGTACTTTCAGCACCCGCTCATGGTTCGAAGCCACGTCCAGCTGCATTCGGTCGACCATCCTTCCCCGAGCGCGCGCCAGGCCCGCAAGAGGCTGTGGGAGGCGAGGGATGGTCCCAAGGTCTCCGATTCCCAGCAAGACCACCACCGAAATCGCGGCCAGGCTTTCCACCACCGGCGCGAGATCGCGTCGCATCGCCCCGATGGTGACGCCCCGCAGCGAATCGTTCGATCCAACCGAGACGATGGCCAGATCTGGGGAGGCGGTCAAGGCCGAAGTGAGCTGATCGGTGACGACATCTCGGACCTTGGCCCCGCCCTTGGCGAATGATCGGACGGCGTGGCCGCCGGCGTCGATCATGTCGAGGGCTTGATGGAGCCAGACGTCGGCAGGTCGATCGAGGCCGGGGCCGGTCAGCGTTGAGTCGCCGAGCGCCACGATCTGAAGTGGGTCGGATTGGGCGTCCGATGCCGGCACCGATGTGTCGTGGTCTTCAAAGTGAGGAAGCTGCCGATGGCCGGCGTGATAGCCCTGGGCGGCTACCAGCGTCGCGGCACCGACCGTGGCGATCAACGGACCACGAACCTTGCGTTTCGACGAGGGACCCGTCATGGCGTGGTTCTGCGAAACAAATCAGTCTTCACCGGACGTGAGGCGTCTGGCGTGGATCAAGGCTTGGGCGGTCTCGGCGGCCACTGCGGCATCGCGGCAGTAGGCATCTGCCCCAACGGCGAGCCCGAACTCTTCGTTGAGCGGAGCACCGCCCACCAGGACGATGTAGTCGTCTCGAATCCCGCGTTCGACCATTGAGTCGATGACCACCTTCATGTACGGCATCGTGGTCGTTAGCAGCGCAGACATGCCGAGAATGTCAGGTCGATGCTCGTCCAGGGCGGCAACAAAATCCTCGACGCCGGTGTTTATCCCGAGATCGATGACCTCGAAACCGGCCCCTTCCATCATCATCGCCACCAGATTCTTGCCGATGTCGTGGATGTCACCCTTGACCGTGCCAATGACGATCTTGCCGATGCTCACTGCGCCGGTTTCGGCGAGCAGAGGACGCAGGATGGACATTCCAGCCTTCATGGCGTTGGCGGCTAGCAAAACTTCGGGGACAAACAGGATTCCGTCACGGAAATCGATCCCAACGATCCGCATCCCTTCGACCAGTGCGTCGGCCAGCACGACATCGGGAGTCAGATTGCGAGCCAGCAGAATGTTGGTCGCCTCGGCGATCTCGTCTGCCATTCCGTCATATAGGTCGTCGTGCATTTGCTCCATCAACTCGCCGGTTTCGAGAGAGTTGAGATCGAGTTCTTCTTCGCTCAAGGGGGCTCCAGGAAGTGGTGATCGAGACGGACGGAAATAGTCGGCAGGAGACTACCCGGGATGGCGCCCGAGTCGAGCAAAAACCCGTTTGGGTTTGCGGTTGGGTCCGCTCTCAAATCCGAGTCTCTGAATTTTATCGAACGTATGTTCGATATAGTGGAATAGATGACTTCCCGATATGCCGAGTTGCATGCTCATTCCAACTTCAGTTTTCTTGACGGGGCCTCGCATCCTGATCGGCTGGTCGAGCGGGCGGCCGAACTCGGTTACGAGGCGCTGGCCGTCACCGATCACGATGGGTTTTACGGCCTGGTCAAGTTCTGGTCTGCGGCCCGTCGAGTGGGCCTGCCTGCCGTATATGGGGCTGAGTTGTCACTCGAAGCGGAAGGGTTGCCTGAGGCTTCGACTGTCGACCCCCTGGAGGTTGCCGGGTTGCGAGACGCTGAGCGAACCATCAAGAGTTCCGGAGAGGGCAACCGTTGGAGGCGTGGTCGGATCCGCCGGTCGCATGGAACGAAGTCGGCCGAGCTTGGTCCGCGCAATCACCTGGTGCTTCTGGCGTCATCGCCTGATGGCTACGCCCGGCTGAGTCGACTGGTCACCTCTGCCCAGTTGCGCGGCGAGAAGGATCGGCCCTCATACCGATTGGAAGACGTCGCCGAGGCGGCGACCGGCGGCGACCTCATTGCCTTGAGCGGCTGTTGGCAGGGTTCGATCCCTCGGGCCGCCCAGGAAGGCGACTTAGACGGTGCATTGCAGGCGGCCTCCGAGCTCAGGGAGATCTTTGGTCGGCGTCTCCACCTGGAAATGTGGGATCACCGGATGCCGGAGGACGACATGCGCAACGACGTCATGTGGGAGGTGGGCCAGCGCCTTCGGCTGCCGGTGGTGGCGACCAACAACGTTCACTACGCCGATCGTCGCGATGCCGATCTTGCCGAGGTGCTGGCTGCCATCGGGGGACGCCGATCTCTGCAAGAACAGGATGGCTTTCGTCCGGCCACAGACGAACGGTTCCTCAAATCGCCGGAGGACATGGCAACCCGTTTCGCACGGTATGCGGGCGCAGTCGGCAGGGCCGCTGAGCTGGGGCGGGATCTGGCGTTCGATCTCCGCCTGGTCGCCCCCAGCCTTCCCAATTTTCCGATGCCAGATCACTTTCGCAGCGAGATGGACTACCTCAGATATCTGACCTTCGAAGGGGCCAGACGGGTCTATCCAGGCACAGATGACGGCGTCGACCCTCGGGCTCGGGCCAGGTTGGACCACGAACTCGACATCATTGATCGACTGGGATTCCCCGGCTATTTCCTCGTTGTCTGGGATCTCATGAACTTCTCCCGTGACCAGGACATCATGTGCCAGATCAGAGGGTCCGGCGCAGATTCGGCCGTGTGCCGGTGCATTGGGCTGACCAGGGTCGACCCGATTCGTCTTCAACTTCCCTTCGAGCGGTTTCTGTCCGAGGAACGGGGTCGACCCCCAGACATCGACATCGATTTCGAAGCCGAACGGCGCGAAGAGGTCATCCAGTACTGCTTCCGCCACTACGGCCGAGAACGGGCGGCGATGGTCGCCAACGTGATCACCTACCGGGCCCGCTCGGTGTTGCGGGATGTGGGCAAGACATTCGGATTCACCCAGGCCCAGGTCGATGGGCTGTCAAAATATGTCGACTCTCGCAGGACCGAAAATCTTCGGCTCGAGGCCCCGCTCCCGGCCGGAATGACTGCTGAGTTCGTCTACGACATTTGCCATCGCATCGATGGGTTTCCCAGACATCTCGGCATTCATTCGGGTGGGATGGTGATCGCCGATCGGCCGCTGTGGCAGGTGGTTCCGATGGAATGGGGCAGGATGGCCGACCGTTCTGTGCTCCAGTGGGACAAGGATGACTGTGCGGCCATCGGGATCGTTAAGTTCGATCTCCTGGGTCTCGGGATGCTCAACGCGCTGCATTTGACCGTCGACTACATCGAACAGACCCACGGTATCGACATCGATCTGGCGACCATTGCCCAGGAACCGGCTGTCTACGAGATGATGACCAAGGCAGACACGGTCGGACTCTTCCAGATCGAGTCGAGGGCCCAGATGGCCACGCTGCCCAAGATGAAACCAAAGACCTTCTACGACCTCGCCGTCGAGGTGGCCTTGATCAGGCCAGGCCCGATCCAGGGAGGCTCCGTTCACCCGTATCTGCGGCGGCGTAACGGCGAAGAGGAGATCCGCTATCCGCACCCACTCGCCGAGCCGATCCTTGCCAAGACACTCGGTGTTCCGATCTTCCAGGAACAACTGATGGAATTGGCCAGGCACTGCGCCGGTTTCGACGGTGGCCAGTCTGATCGGCTGCGGGCCGCGATGACCCACAAACGTTCGGATGAGGAGATGGGCAAGCTTCGCCAGGAGGTCTACGACGGCATGGCGGGCAAGGGCATCGTCGGCGGGACGGCCGACGAGATCTGGGAAAAGCTCCAGGGGTTCGCGAGTTTCGGGTTCCCTGAGAGCCATTCTGTGTCGTTCGCGTACATCGTCTACATGTCTGCCTGGCTCAAATATCACTGGCCTGCAGAGTTTCTGGCCGGTCTGCTGAACGCCCAGCCGATGGGCTTCTACAGTCCCAATTCGCTCGTGCAGGATTCTGCCCGCCACGGGGTGGTGGTGCTCGACCCAGACGTGAACGTGTCCGAGTACGACTGCACGATCGAATACCACGCCGCCGACCCTGACGATGTCGTCTCCTACTACTCGATGCGTTGGCGTAGGGGCAGGGGCGCGATTGAAGACCCGGTGCGGCCTGGCGTGGCCGTCCGGCTCGGGCTCAGGTACGTCCGCAACCTTGGCGACGCAGAGGTCACCAGGGTCGAGGTGGCCCGCCAGATCGGCGGAGAGTTTCGTGATCCTGCCGACCTGGCCAATCGCACCGGGCTGCCGGTCGACGCTCTCGAAGGTTTGGCCGCAGCCGGGGCGTTGCATTCGCTGGGACTCGGACCGCGGGATGGGATGTGGGCAGCAGGGGCACTCGCCGAGATCGGACCCGGTCGGCTCCCGCTTTCACCTGGGCTCGATCCTCCTGACGCCTTGCCGAAGATGGGTGAGCAGGAACATCATCAGGCTTCCTTGTGGTCGACCGGCATCTCGGTCCGCCATCCGATCGAATTCATCCGGCCTCGTCTCGATGCAGAAGGCTGCATGCGGGTGATGGAGGCGTTGGAACTGAAACGCAACGGCCGACCCGCCAAGGTGGCTGGGGTGGTCACCCATCGGCAGCGACCGAGCACGGCCAGGGGAGTGATCTTCTTCAACCTCGAAGACGAGACCGGTCTGCTCAACGTGGTTGTGCTACCTGACGTCTGGGAGGCCAACAAGAAGGTTGCCCGCCGCCACCCAGGGCTGATCATCGAAGGCACTCTCGAATATCGAGATGGGGTGACCAACCTGGTTGCCCGCTCATTCACCCCCATCGAAACCGAACCCCTGGTGAGCAGAGATTTCCGATAGGCGTAATCGATAATGCCGATCGCCGCAAGGGCCGAGTGCATGTAAACCCGGGGCGCCACGATCCGGCATCTGGCGGCACGATATTGTATGCTCGGTTGGGTTGCGAGGCGATCATGGCAGGTCCTTAGCGAGGGCGGGTCGCCACGCACTGGGAGGCTCTCATGACCGTCGCGTCACCATTCCGCCGCTGGATCGTCGTCCTGGCGTTTCTACTGGCCGCATCCGCGGCATTGGTGGCGACACCACAGCGGGCAGATGCCGTAGTACATACGGGGAGCATCTGGGTGGGTGGCTCCAGCACTGGTACGTGTAATCCTGATCCAGGGGATCCGGCGAATTTCGACTTCGGGTGCAGACTCGACATCCGCAGTGGCCTCTCCGATGGTGACATGGTCACCGTCCAGGTCTGGCAGGACTCATCCAAGGCGGTCATGGTTTCTGAGGACACCTACACCGCTTCGGCAGAAGGGCTCAATGTCGGCGGGGGCGGATTCGACCCCGGCACATATGTCGTGGTCACAGCACCGACCTGGACGCTGGAGACCGACGTGCCCAACTACACGATCGAGTTCGACCTCGTCAACGATACGGCCGGCGGCTCAGTCGAGACCGGATCGCCGAACCTCAACCTCTGGCCATATGACGCATGGAACGGAACTACTTCCGTGTTTCCGTGTGGCCGAGAAGCGCCGGTGGACGCCGGGGGCAACTGGACGACCGACTTCACCAAGATGGAGCATATGTCTTCGACCGTGAACTGCAGCCAGACCGCTGACCTGGGCCCGGGCGACTGGTACCAGCTGGCCCTCAACGGCCTCCTGCCCAACGGGTGGGACTTTCAGATGGCCGTGCAGGCTCCTTGGTTCAACGACGTGGATCCGACCAGCACCCATGCCGAGAACATAGCCCAGATGGCGATCGAGGGGATCACCCTGGGTTGTGACGCGGCGGGGAACTATTGTCCAGACGATCCGGTCAACCGGGGGCAGATGGGCTCGTTCCTGGGTCGGACCCTCGACGTACTGGCCCCTTCCGCCCTCCTGGGAACGTTGTCGGGGTTCGATGACGTGCCGGACAGCAACACCCACGCTGCCAACATCGCCAAGATCGCTGCGGCCGGCATCACGTTGGGATGTAGCGCAGACGGCTCTCTGTATTGCCCGGACGACGATGTCACCAGGGCCCAGATGGCCACATTCCTGGCCCGCATGCTCGGATTGGATCCGGTGGCGGCGAACAATTTCGGCGATGTAGTGACCGGTTCGACCCATGCCAGCAATATCAACGCGGTGGCTGTGGCCGGGATCACGTTGGGTTGCAACGCGGATGGCACTCTGTTCTGCCCAGACGACATCGTCACCAGGGCCCAGATGGCATCGTTCATCATTCGGGCGCTGAACACCACATAGCTCGCCCGCAACTCGAACGAGGCAGAGGCCCGGTCAAACGACCGGGCCTCTGCCTTCGGGCAAATGTTTCAGCGACCCGGGGATCGACAACATTTCCGCCCGGCCAGCGATCCGAAGGTTCGTCGCACACGTCAAGGTTCACGCGCGCTTCCGGCGGAGTGGGCACTCCTCACCGTTCGCTACGGTGAGCGTATGGACAGAATCAGATGGGGAATCCTCGGGTCAGGCGGGATTGCTTCCCAGATGGCGGGGACGTTGGCAGCGATCGACGATGCGGAGCTGGTCGCGGTGGGGTCGCGCGCCCAGGAGACCGCCGACCGATTCGCCGCCGAACATGGTGTGACCAGGGCTTTCGCCAGCTACGAGGCCCTCTGCGCCGACCCGGATGTCGACATCGTCTATGTGGCAACCACGACCGACCAGCACCACTCGAATACGCTCATGGCAATCGAAGCGGGCAAGGCAGTCCTGTGTGAAAAGCCGATCGGTCTCAACTCTGGCCAGGCCGTCGAAATGTTCACCGCCGCAACCGAAGCCGGATTGTTCTGCATGGAGGCCATGTGGATGCGCTTCAACCCCTTTCTCGCCAAGATCGACCAGCTCATCTCGGCGGGAGAAATTGGTGAGTTGCGGACGATCGAGGCCGACTTCGGCTTCGCAGGGACTCCAGGAACCCATCAGCGTCACTTTCTCAACGCCCTGGGCGGTGGGGCGCTGCTGGACCTCGGGATCTACCCCCTCACCCTGGCCTATCACCTAGCAGGCCTGCCGTCAGAATCATTGGCCATCGGCCGGATCAGCTCTGAGAGCATCGACGAATCGATCGCAGTAGTCAGCCGCCACGAATCCGAGGTGATCTCGACGCTGAGCGCCTCCATCGTGTCGGACACCCCTGTGCGGGCCACGATCGGCGGGAGCGAGGGTCGGATCGAGCTGGCGAGGATGTTCCACTTTTCGCCCTCGATGCAATTGTGGCGCCGTGACGAGCATGTCAAGACGTTCGATGTCGGGTTCGAAGGCCACGGCTTCCAGTTCGAGGTAGCGGAGGTACATCGCTGCCTGAGGGCCGGATTGACCCAAAGCGATGCGCAGTCACATGTCAAGAGCCTCGACGTGGTCGGATGGAGCGACGACCTCCGCCACCAAATCGGCGCAACATTCACCGTCGAACGAACCTAGGCGCGGTTCTGCGTTCCTTAGGCTGTGGCTGCCATATGGGTACAGAACTGCCGAAAAGTTTGCCTACGGAGGACGATAACTGTCCTGGCCGATCCAACTGAACTCGGGGCTGCCAGTGTCGTTATAGCGACCCCTGGAACCCAGGGTAGTACCCAGGGTTCGAAAGGTTCACGAACTTTCGGGTCTAGCGTGGGTATGGCCGCCCTAGAACCTAAGGAACGGGTCGGTTGCTCCGCACCTGGCTACAGGGTGGCGAGGAGCGCAAGGGCATAGGCCTCGGAAGCGGTGTCTCCCGCGAAACCGTTCGAGTCCAAGGTGGTCTTGCAGGTGAATCCGGTTGCGTCACGATCGAGAGCGACGAAGCGGTCGCCGAGCAGGTCACGGAGTTGCGATTCGGATGGCAGCCAGACCACCTTTTCGCGCATGATCCAGTCCAGCGACCATTCAACCGCGCCGTTGAACATGATGGCCGACCGGTCGCCGAAACGCCGGATCTCGGTCGACATGTCGTTGAGCGAGAAAACCCGACCGTCGAGGTCGTGGCCTGGGATCGCAAAACGGTCGTGTACCGCAGGTGTCCACACGAGGCCCGCATCCGCCAGCTTCGTCGCCAAGCCGATATCTATCACTCCACGTACTCTACCTGGCAGGTCGGACCAGTCAGAGGGCGGCGACGATCTCGGTCCACGCCTGCGATTCGGGGTCAATGACATCCATGTGGTCCACCCCATCCAGCCATAGGGTCTTCACCGAGTCGCCTGCTTCGATGGCTGCCGCGGCGTAACGAACAGAAATATCGTGAGGTACCGCCTGATCCTGCGTACCGTGCACCACGAGTTGGCGAACTCCGAGTGGTAGGTGAGCGATTGGCGAGACGGCGTCGAGATGGGTATCGACCTCACGGCCAAGGAACAGTCGAGGGCCATTGGCGTCGTCATCATTCAAACAGGCGGCGACATCCAAAACGCCCGCCAGCGAGATCGCCCGGCTGGCTCGAACGCGTTCCGCTCGTGCGACTGCGAATGCTCCCAACTGGGCTCCGGCTGAATGGCCGATCGTTTGCACGTTGGCGAGGTCCAAGGGGAATTCATTGGAGATTTCGGTGACGAAATCCAGTGCTGAGGCAGCGTCGGCCAGGGTGGCCCTCCAACCACCGACTGGGGGTATGCGCCGGAACTCCACGTTCCAGGTTGCGTAACCGCGCCGGGTGAGATCTACCGACAGACGATCCATGAGATCTCGTCCCCAGATCTGTCGCCAGAACCCGCCATGGAAGAGCACTATGGTCGGAAATGGTCCTTCGCCACCTGGGACTCGCATGTCGCCGACCTGGTCCTGGCCTGCCCCGTATGCCAGCGTTTCGAATGGAAGGGCAGCCCTGGAGATGAGATGGCTGATAGCGTCGGTGTAGCCGCGCACTCCTCGTCCGAATATCTGATTGACCGTCGCCGCGGCGATGAGGGAGATGGCCCGCCAGGACTCCCTCGCCTTGATGTTTGAGATATGGACCTCGACGGTTGGGATCTCGATCGCCTCGATCGCATCACGGAGCGCGTACGAAGTATGAGTCAAGGCTCCAGGGTTGAAGACAATGCCGTCCGTATCGTCACGCGCCTCGTGTATTCGATCGATCAGCGAGCCTTCGTGGTTGGATTGGAAGGTTTCGAGAGTCGCTCCAAGTCGCTCTGCGTGGCTCCTGGCCAGGTCTTCGATATCTGAGAGGCTGGTTGAGCCATAGACGTCCGGCAGTCGGGTTCCAAGCAGATTCAGATTCGGGCCGTTGAGCAGCAGGAGTCGCATCGAGCCAGGCTACCGCGGTGACCTGGGCGAACTCGGTCGAGGTGGCGCAATTCGCACAAGCCGGTAACGTTGATGTTCGGAAATGGGGCCGGGCGTCCAGTAAACCTGTTGAGCTATCGATACGAGTGACATTATGAACAGGCTCGGGAGGTCCAGGTCTTGCATTCAACAGGGCAAGTTGCCCTTCAACCCCCAGGTGCTTTCTTCGCAGGCCTTGCGCGGGAATACCGCCCAATCGGTGCCCATCGATCACCGTGGATCGACCGGGGCTCTTGCACCGTGGGAGGCATCCGTCTGGCTTCGATCACGAGGCAAGCGCCAACGGGGCATCGTGGTCACCGTTATGGCGATCAAATGAGCCCCGACCGTGCCGATCCTCGTGATGGTCGACCCAGCATCGTCACAATGCCGGAGGATTTCGAGGCGTTCTACCAACGCGAGTTTCGCCAAGTAGTCGCTCTCGCATACTCGCTGTCCGGTAGTCGGGTTGCCGCAGAGGACCTGGCCCAGGAGGCGTTCATCGCCGCTCACCAGCAGTGGGAGAAGGTGGGCCGGTACGAGGCGCCGGGCGCATGGGTGCGCAGGGTGGTCTCGAACAAGTCGATCTCGTTGTTCAGAAGGCGCACATCTGAGGTGAAGGCGGTCACCCGACTGGCGATGAGAAGACAAACCCCGCTGCCAGAGATCGCTGCCGCAGACGACGAATTCTGGAAGGTTGTGAGAGATCTGCCCAAGCGCCAGGCCCAAGCTGTTGCTCTCTTCTATCTGGAGGATCGTCCGGTGGTCGAGGTTGCAGAGATCCTCGGCTGTACGGAATCAACCGCCAAGGTCCATTTGCACAAGGCTCGAAAAACTTTGGCCAAACGACTGAGGCTCGACGAAGGGGAGTTGGAATGACTCTCGATGATCGAGCTCGTCACGCCGCCGCGGCAATAAGAGAATCGGTCGGATCTGCCGAACTGATGTTGTTCGAGGCGGGTGTTCCTGGAGCGCGCAAATCGCAGAAACCGACGGTTCGGGTCAGAGCCCTGGCGTTTGGGGGCGCATTCGCAGTTGTTGTATTGGTGGTCGGCCTCTCGCTGCTGCCGGGCAGACTCTTCGCCCCCGACGACTCGAACGTGGCTGGACAAGGCCCTCAATCAACCGGCCAGGATGTCGTGCCTGTCCCGCCAGAAGACTCGGTTCCCTCCAACACCGTACCGTCCGACGCGGTCGCTACCCAGACTCCCAGGGGAGCTGTGGATGGCCAATTCGACCAAGCTCTGAGGCTCACGATCCTTTCGCCAGTCGACGGGGAGGAAGTCCCTGACGAATCTGTGACATTCAGCGGGACCGTCGCGCCGGGTTCGAGGGTCTATGCCAGAACTGCCGACCTCGCCGAGGCCGACGTCGACGCCAATGGCAACTGGTCGATCAGATTGCTCGTTCAAGCACCGGCGACAACCGCCCGTTTCTTCGCCGAGGACAGAGCAGGCAACCAGTCCAGCGATGTGTTGGTGACCGTGATTTACACGCCACCTTCGCCAGACGCAACCATTGTTCCAGATCCGCCGGAGGATGACCCGTCGGAGGGCAACGCTTCAGACGACGATCAGTCGACGTCTGAAGGGAGCCCTCCGACGGTCGCCTTCACCGCGTCGCAAGAGTTCGGGTCCGGATCGGGCGAGGCCGCATTCGACGTCTACTCAGGCACCGCTACTCCGAATGACCGTATCCGGGTCGGCTCGGAATATGGACAGGGCGGCGTGCGGGCAGACGATGAGGGGCAATGGTCGATTCGTGTGATGTTTGGCCAAGCGCCGCTCGACGAACCTTTCACCGTCACCGTCACGAACTTGGGGACCGGCGAGTCGTTCGAGTTCGAATTCACGCTTACGTCTTGACCTCGTTCCTGGCTCCTGTCCCTGACGCATGCCGATGATCTGGTGCACCCACCACTAGCGCAAAAAACCTGCGCGGCCGATCTATCCTGTTGACCGAAATCCAGGGCACTTCGAACACGGAAGTCGGGGATTCTTGGCTGACGGTGTTCTGCCCCGATCCGGTCTCTGAGAGTGCGATTTGCCGGCTACTGAAATGCTGTCACGCCCTGTGGCGGCTACGACCGGGAACCCTTCGGGGTTTGGGTACGTCTCTTTTGGTATAGGCATGAACTTTGGCGGGATGAGGCCAGTGAAACGGACATTATGGGGGCTGGTGGCGGTAGTCGGCTTGTTCGGCGCAGCATGCAGCCAAACTTCGCTGGACACGGCCGGCGACAGATCCACCGGATGGATTGGTCGCGCCCCGATTACCGAGGCCACCGCAGTGACCGTCTTCGGCATTTCTACGCTGCCGTCGGTTGAAGCCTTCGATCTGACGTCGGCGGGCGGGCTGAATTGGTCTAACGATGAGCTCGATTCGGTGGTGGCAGACGGAGGAGGCGAAAGCCCGTCGCAGATTCTCGCCACGATCTGGGCGCACAGCTCTGGGGTTGATGAGTTCGTCCAGGCTCCAAGGGTGGATATCTCTAGCGGGATCCCCGGAATCAAGTTTCCGGGTGCGGTGCCGAGCGGGGTCAATTACGTGACCAGTCAGGTCGTTTTCCGACTTTCTGGTGGGACGCTAGGCGATCCTTGGTTTGTCGCGTTTGGTCTCTGGGATGTGCCCCCGTATTCGGAGCGCCGCGAGGAATCTCAGTCCGCAGTCCTGCTGGTCGGCCCAAACCCGGATACGTCGGCCGAGGCGAGCAGACGACTTTGCCCAGTGACGCAGATCGAAGACGCTCTCTCCTGCGAGGAAGTCGAGCTCGTGAGTGGCAGGGCGGCTCTCGTCCAGGTCGAGGATGGGGTTCGACTGCAGTGGGCCGAGGGCTCGTTCCGCTATCAACTCTTCTACCGAGAGCCTTCCGATCCGAGCCTGCCTGCTCTTGTCGCGGAGAGTTTGGTTGAATTGGCGAGTCTTGATGACCAGGCTTTCGAGGCGTACAGGCGGGTTGCTGATCTAGCCGACAGCGCCACTGGCTGATTGAGCCGGACAAGACGGACCGTGAGTGCCCACGTTACAGACCGGTCCAGGTCCAGCTGAACTCCCCGTAAGCTGTTGGTTCGCGATCCAGGGGGATCCACATCTTTCATAGCGGTTGGTGGTCGTACCTTCAGTACGACGAAGACCAAAAGAAGCCAGACATCGACCGCGCTCTGCTGCGGAGGGTTTTCGCTTATGGTCGGCCCTACCGGGGCCTGCTGTGGGGCGTGCTCGGCACGATCCTGATTATCTCGAGCTTGAGCGTGGTCCCAGCCTTGCTGATCAGGAGGTTGCTCGATGAGGCCCTCCCGGCCAAAGATCTCGGACTGCTGACCTGGCTGGGGATCGGGATGGTCTCTGTTCCCCTCATCAACGCCATCGTCGGGTCGGTGCAGCGGTGGATGTCGTCGAAGGCGGGCGAGGGCATCATCTACGACCTGCGAAGGGCTCTGTACAGCCACGTGCAAGGCATGTCGCTGCGTTTCTTCACCGCAACCAAGACCGGCGAACTCGTTTCCAGAATCGACAATGACGTGGTCGGGGCGCAGTCGGCGATCACCGGGACATTCGTGACGATCGTGTCGAACATCGTCTCGCTCACCGTGATCCTGGTCGTGATGTTAGGTGCCGATTGGCGGCTGACCCTGTTGGCAGTGGCTGCCCTTCCGCTGTTCGTGCTTCCTGCCCGTCGCGTCGGAAAGATATTGCGCAAGGTCACGCAGCAACAGATGGAACACAACGCGTCGATGGGCGCCATTCTGCACGAGACCTTCAACGTCTCAGGGGCGTTGTTAGTGAAGTTGTTCAACCGGGGAGACACCGAAACCGAGAAGTTCTCGACCGAGGCGGCCGCGGTGCGGGACCTGGGAGTAAGACGCGCCACGATTGGGAGGTGGTTCTTCGCCGCCCTCGGCCTGGTGAGCGCCTTTGGCACGGCTGCGGTGTTCTGGGTGGGTGGCTACCTGGTGATAAGGGGCGGTCTAACCGTTGGCACGGTCGTCATGTTCTCGGCCCTGTTGCCCCAGCTCTACGGGCCTCTGGCGGCCATGTCGAACGCCAGAGTCGAATTTGCGACGTCACTTGTTTCGTTCGAACGTGTTTTCGATGTACTCGACTTGGAACACGACATCAGAGAGGTGGAGGATCCGATCGACATTGATCGCCTGCAAGGCGCGGTCACCTTTGATCATGTGTTCTTTCGGTACCAGACCGACGGGCCGGTAGGGCTCGAAGCCGTCAAGAGGTATCACCCTGTTGCCGACAAGGACAAGTCGACGCCGCAAGGCTCCAGTCGAGAGTGGGCCTTGGAAGACGTCAGTTTTTCCATTGAGGCGGGCTCATTGACGGCTCTGGTTGGGCCGAGTGGCGCTGGAAAGACGACCATCAGCTACCTGGTTCCGCGACTCTACGACGTGCAACGTGGTCAGATCTGCATCGACGGTCATGACCTGCGGAAGATGAAGCAGAGCGACGTTGCTGCCGGGATCGGGGTTGTGACTCAGGAGACGTATCTGTTCCACGACACGATTGGTGCCAACCTGAGGTACGCCAAAACGGACGCGACGCTGGAAGAACTCGAGGCTGCCACTCGGGCGGCCAACATCTATTCGATGATCGAGTCTCTGCCCGAAGGATTCGATACGGTGGTCGGTGAACGTGGATATCGTCTTTCCGGAGGCGAAAAGCAGCGGCTTGCCATCGCAAGGGTCATTCTCAAGAACCCCCAAGTACTGATTTTGGACGAGGCAACGTCGCACCTCGATTCGCACTCCGAGGCGCTGATCCAAGAGGCGTTGGAGACCCTGCTCGTTGGCCGCACGGCCTTGGTGATCGCCCACCGTCTGTCGACGGTGCTGTCGGCGGACAACATTTTGGTGGTCGACAAAGGTCGATTGGTCGAACAGGGCTCTCATGGCCAGCTGCTCGCCGCCGATGGCCTATACGCGGACCTCTACAGAACGCAATTCCGCCACGAAATGGCCTCCGCTGAGGTAGGCGATCAGTCGTAGAAAGTTTGAGGATCTCCTGGGCTGTTCAGGCGCCGTCGAGGAGGTGCCGGGTGAGCCATGGTGAACCGTGCGCGAGCAATAGAAATTCGCCGTCGTGAGCCAGCCACAGTCCATCGGCGCCCTGGAGCCAAACTGCTTCAGGAATCCACCGGAAGATCCTCTTCGCCTTGGCGTTGGGTGGCCGATATGCGAGGACTTCTTTGGCCGGTGCACCGAGCGCACCGAGCGCCGAGACCAGGTCGAAGTCTCCAAATAGGCGAGCGAGGCCGACCCGACCTGTAACCGGACCATGCGAATCACGAAACAACAACTCACGACAATTCCCGCAAGCGACGACTGCCAGTCCTTCGTACATTTCGGTTCTGTGCAGGCAAGGGCCAAACGGAGAAGCCAGCCTTTCTGGGCGCCTACCGGTTGATGGGAAAGTCAATGTCTTCATGACCCCACATTGACATGCGCCTGTGACAGAAACCGTGTCTACCGGGTTCGTGTTGCGTTGACTGGATCGATCGGGGCGTCGAACATGGGGCCATGCCCATACGATTCCGCACCAGACGTTTGGCGCTGGCAACGCTGCTACTGCTGGGCGCCTGTGGCACGCAGGTCACCAACTCCCAGAACGGTGAGCCGTCGACCGTCGGTGCGATAGTGGATTCGAGCCTGTCGACCACCGTGGCCGCCGGGGGTGGTGGCGGCGCGCCCGTCGGCAAGTGTGCGGACGTCGTGGGCGTAGAAATCGATGTAGAGGCTGAGGGGACGTTCAACTTTTCTGTGACAGTGAGCTCTGATGAGACCGGATGGGATAAATACGCAGACGCGTGGGAGGTGCGGACCACCGACGGCGAAGTTCTCGCCGAACGCATTCTGGCGCATCCGCACGAAAACGAACAACCGTTCACGAGAAGCCTCGGCGGCGTAAAAATGCCAGACGGGACGATTGAGGTCGTCGTAGTCGCCCGTGACTCGGTTCTGGGGTTCTGTGGCGCCGCCTACTCGGTTTCGATTCCCGGTTGATCTCCAGGACCCGAAGGGTATTCCGCGTCGATCGCCTCCCTGGTCGGGGCAGGAATCAGCAGCACCGGGAGCTTCGAGTCCGCAGTGACCTTCATAGACACGCTTGTCCACGCCGCTTCGGTGAAGAGCCGCCTCGTCGCCCCCATGATGATGAGGTCGGCTCCGACGTCCGAAGCGACGCCCACGATGGCGGTGGCCGGATCAGACGCGTCGACAAAGACTGTTTCCACGACAAAGCCGCCATTGGACAATGCTGTAACCACGGGTTCGACCAGGCGTTTTCCTCGCTCGTCGACGTAGCGCTGGATCGCAGACTCGTCCCCTTCTGGAGTCACGTCAGGATCGAATGGGCGCCATGACTCGGTTTCGATGTCCTCGAGGAAGTCGCGCGGCACTTCGATAACGCTCATGACGGTTACCCCAGCGTCGTCTTGCCCGACCAACAGTTGGGCAAACTCGACGACGGGGCCAGGCGGCAAGACCCCTGCGGTGGTCACGAGTACGTGCACATACACCAATCTACGCGTTTGTCGCGTGTGTGTCGATCGCGTCCGACAGATCCTGCGCCGGCTCCGCCGCATAGGAGGCGAGGCCATCGAACCGGACAGCTCAAAGCGGCCTGCGGGGGAGGCGAGAGGAGAGACGGTGCATCTGCGGTGGGCCTGGTTGAGCCCATCCGCCGTTTCCCTGAGGTTGCCAAGTCATGAACATTGGCGAAACTGGGCTCGCAAGCTGGGTAGTTTGTGCGCAGACCAAATACGATGGGACCATGATCATGTCGACCGAACCTCGCCAAAGAGTGCTGGTTGTAGACGACGAACCGATGGTCAGGGAAGTCGTTTCCAACTACCTGCAGCGAGATGGCTTCAGTGTGCAGTCCGTCGGCGACGGCGGCGCGGCGATAGAGGCCATCAACGATTCAGAACCCGACCTCGTGGTGTTGGATGTGATGCTGCCGACCGTCGATGGTCTAACCGTCCTGCGCCGGCTGCGTGAACACTCAGATGTTCCGGTCATTCTGCTCACCGCCAGAGGAGGCGAGGCAGACAGGGTGCTCGGGCTGGAGCTCGGAGCGGATGACTACGTTCCGAAGCCTTTCTCGCCCCGCGAGCTCGCCGCCAGAGTCCGGTCGGTTCTGCGACGCACGGCCCCGACCTCGAACCAGGAAATGGGCGTCCGACAATTCGGAGACCTTGTAGTGGATCCGATCAAGCGGCTTGTGACGAGGGCGGGCGAAGAGGTCTCTCTGACCCGACGTGAATTCGAACTACTGGTGTTCATGACCGGCTCTCCCGGCCAAGTTTTTTCGCGCGCCCAGCTACTCGAAAACGTGTGGGATTCTTCGGTCGAGTGGCAAGATCCGGCCACGGTCACGGTTCACGTTCGACGACTCCGTCAAAAGCTCGAATCTGATCCGGAAGATCCCGAGCGGATTGTGACCGTGTGGGGCGTGGGTTACAGGTTCCAGCCATGAAGATCGTTGGCGGACTTCTGGGAGCGCTGGCCGTTGTGGTCCTTGCGACCGAAATCACTATGCGGCCGTCGCCAGGCGACCGTCAGATGCTCATCGCCATCTACGTTGGTTCCGCGGTCGCGACTCTGGCCACGATCATCATTCTGCGCTGGTTCATACCTAAGGCCAGGTCAATCCGTCTAACCGTGTTCGCGATTGCAGCGTCTGCGGTGGCAGTTGCGGCTGTCACCATCGCATTGTCTTCAGGGCTGATGTTCTCTTCACCTCATGATCTTCGACTGCTTGTCGTGGCGATGGCGCTTGGCGCCCTGCTCGCAGTGGTGCTGTCGCTGTCGGTGGGCGGATCCTTGACGAGGGACCTGGAGCGTATGGCGCGGGTCGCCGAGCAGGTCGGCAGCGGAGATCGTGCTTCTCGTACCGGAGTTGCTCGGCGGGACGAGGTTGGAGTAGTGGCGGGAGCGCTGGACGGGATGGTGGCCAGTCTCGAAGAGGCCGACTCCCTGCGGCGCCAGACCGAAGAGGCGAGGGCCCACTTCTTGGCTGCAATCTCCCATGATCTCCGGACACCCTTGGCGTCGCTCCAGGCTGCAGTCGAGGCACTGGAAGACAACCTCGTCGACGATATCCCTCGGTACCACAGGGCGATGAGACGCGACATTGAACTACTAGGTGGTCTGATCGACGATCTGTTCTTGCTGACCAGACTGGAAGCCGGCGACCTCGATCTCGTCAGGGAGTCTGTCGATCTGGCGGAACTTGCAGATGAGGCAGTCGAGGTCATGGTCCCGCTCGCAGGTCGCAGCGATGTGGAACTCAAACTCGAGGCCAGCGGCGTCGTAAGGACCATCGGAGCACCAGATGCGTTGACCAGGGTGATCCGCAATCTCATCGACAACGCGATCCGGTATGCGCCGCCGGACTCCGTCGTGCGGGTGAACGTTGCCAATGGAGGCTCGGCGCGGGTGGAAGTGACCGACGAAGGGACGGGGTTTGAGCCGGAGTTCGTCCACGAGGCTTTCGACACCTTTACCAAGGCCGACGCCGCCCGCACCAGGGAGGCGGGAGGCGCTGGATTGGGCCTAGCGATTGCCAGGGGCCTGATAGAAGCCCATGGTGGGACAATCTGGGCAGATTCCGGTCCAGGCGGGCGGGTCACGTTTCAACTACCCGGTTGAGGACCGTTTCAGAGTTTCTGGTTTGGGACGTGACGGACACGACCCCTGAATAGGCCAATCATTTCACCGTCCTGGTTGGCGACGGAAACGTCGTACACCCCGGTCCTGCCGGTTGTGACCTGTTCGCGGGCGGTGGCAGTGAGAAGGTCGCCTTTTCTCCCGGGCCGCACCCATGTCATGTCTGCGCTAACTGCGTATGCCGCGGTGTCGCGAGTGTTCGAGGCGAGGGCCATGGCCGTGTCGGCCAGGGTAAAAATCAAGCCTCCGTGACAGACTTCGAGGCCGTTGAGCATGTCGTCCCTGACCGTCATCGTGACGATCGCCCCGCCGGGTGTTGTCGCGGACACGTTCATCCCGAGCGCTGTAGACGCCCGATCGTTCCACCATGTATGCGGGTCCATCTTGGCATGCGGGTCCGTCTTGCTGTCTCGTGAGTCTGGCATCGGACGATCATAGATACTTGGCAAGAGAGTCTCCTTCATCGCGCCGTGCACGGTCCCGCTCCCTGACAGGCACGTCGACCCCATCGATGGTCTGCGCCACCCACCCGCGCCATCTGGCACCCGTCGAGGTGCAATCAGAACGGCGGGCAACGGCCGGAGGCCCCTGAACCCGGCAGCGCAGGCGAAATCGTTGGTCGCCCTATCGCTCGAATCGCTCGCCTACAGTGCCGGTCGAGACTGGGAGGTTTTGTGGACGCGCGTGTTGATGACAAAGTCGTTTTGGTCACAGGAGCAAGTCGTGGCATCGGCGAGGCAGTGGCCTCCCAGTTCTTGGCATCTGGCGCAAGAGGGGTGGTCATCACCAGCCGCAAGGCCGACAATGTGGCAGCCGCCGCAGCACGGCTCGGCGAGAGCGATCGAATCCTGGCTCTTGTGGCCCGATCAGACTCTGTCGACGATGCGGATCGGGCTGTTGGCGCTGCGGTCGAGACGTTTGGGGCGTGCGACATCCTCGTCAACAACGCAGGCACCAACGCCGCCCCAGGCAACCTCGTGGAAGTCGATCTCGGGGCGGTCGACAAGACGTGGGAGGTCAATCAGCGAGGCCCGCTGGTCTACACGCAGGCCGTGTGGCGGGGGTGGATGGAGAAAAACGGAGGGGTGATCTGTAACGTGGCTTCGGTGGGGGGGATGCGCCCCAGCCCGATTCTTGGGGCCTACAACATTTCTAAAGCTGCATTGATATTCATGACTCGCCAACTGGCTTTCGAACTCGCCCCCCGCATACGTGTCAATGCAGTCGCGCCGGCCGTCGTCAAAACTCGCATGTCGGCCCTTCTGTGGGAGGCGGACGAATCGGCTGCCGCGGCGAGCCACCCTTTGGGGAGACTTGGGGAGCCGGATGACATCGCAAATGCGGTCGTATTCCTTTGTTCCGAGCAGGCCTCATGGGTCACGGGCGTGGTCATGGAGGTGGACGGTGGAGCGGTGCATGCTTCGTCGATTGTGACCGCTCCTTGAGAAGGAGGGCGGCCGGTCAGATTGGGCTGGTTGTACTCCGGCGTCGAGATCGGTTGGTGACTGAGACCCCACCGATGATTGTGCGCGACCGAACGCGAAGCACTGGAGCCGTGGGCCCGAGATCAGCCTGCCCGTCCAGCACCATCTGAGCTCCGCCGGCCAAAATCGAATTGGCCGCCTCCACCCGCCATTTGGGTGGGACGCGGACCTCGACCCCACCGATGACGGTGGTTATCTCGAGTTCTGCGTTCGGACCGAGGGCCGCGCCTGTGAGGTCAATGACCGCTCCGCCGAACAGGGTGAAGATCTTCGCCCTGCGCAAGGCGGTCGACCGACTCTTGAACTCGGTTCCGAACATCACGGTCGAATGGGTAAACACATCGGATGACTCGTCACCCTCTGAAGGGACCAGCCGTTTGGCTATCAAGGCCGTCAGCATCAATCCGATGTTCAGGGCAACCAGGGCCTTGACCAGGTTCTTGACAATGCGAGTGATGGACATTTCGATTCAACGCTACCCGCATCCGGTACCGTGCGGGCAAAGGAGTTCGTATCAGCCTTTCCCACAACGAGGCCAAACGTCCAGAGGTGGTCGTTTTCGACGTCAACGAGACGTTGCTGGACCTCGGTGCACTCCGACCGGTCTTTGCAGAAGCCTTCGGTTCGACGGAGCCGATGGGGGAGTGGTTTGCCCGAATGCTGCACGGCTCACTCGTCGCCAACCACGTAGGCGAGTACCGCTCGTTCGCAATGATCGGTGTCGAGGCACTGCTGATGGTCGCGTCAAAAAGGGGCGTGGATCTGAGTGGCGAAGACGCGGCGGACATTGTCTCAGGCATGCGGCGGCTCCCTCCCCACAGTGATGTCGTCGAGGGCCTGACCATCCTTCGCGACGCCGGTTTGCGGATGATCACGTTGACGAACGGTTCGACAGACGCCGTTGTCGATCAGATCGTCAATGCGGGGCTGTCCGAGTTCTTTGATCTGACGCTCTCGGTAGATGAGGTACGCCGGTTTAAGCCGGCGCCGGAGGTTTACTTGATGGCCGCAGCCCGAGTCGGAGTGGAGATCGACCAGATGATGATGGTTGCAGCCCATGATTGGGACATCGTCGGTGCCCGCTCGGTCGGCTGTCCAGGTGCGTACATCGCCAGGCCTGGGGCAATCTGGAGCCTGGCCAACCACCTCCCCGAAATCGTTGGCGCAACCCTCGTCGAGGTCGCCAAACAACTGACCGAGGGGGTAGGTTCGCAACCTTAGGGGCCGCGCGGATACCCCTGCTAGGGCCGAAAGTTCGTGCCTGGTCCGAACCCTGGGTTGTACCCAGGGTCCCAGGGGTCGCTATAGCGACGCGAACCGTCCCGAGTTCAGACGATCGGCTGCCTGGGTGTTGATAGCACCAAAGCGAACTTTCGGCTATAGCGCGGGTATACCCGCGCTAGAGCCTAAGGAACGCCTCAACGCCCGCGGTAGGCGAGGCCGCGCAGGGATGGGGCGAAACCGTGGTTCTGGAGGATGCGACCGATCGGGTGGCGGGCGATTGGCTCGCCGTTGATGGTCTCGATCGTCAGACGTCTGGTCCGTGTCCCAATGTCGGCCAATGCTCCTGCGGCCGGGACCAGGACTTCGGGGTCCGGATTGAGTAGGAGGGCCTTCTTCCCCCCCCGCTCCAGGAACAACACTGGTTCGCCGTCGTGCAGGATCACATAGGCTCCGGCCGACCGAGTCGGTCTGCCGCCGGCCACCTCCGGCCAATCGAGGATGGATCCGTACGGATTGGCTGGGTCAGCCGCGGCCAGGATGGCGATCCCGTCAACACGCTCGGCGGTTCGCAGGCGGTCGATTGCCCCTGACATGGCGAACTGCATTCCGCCCATGCCTTCCACGAAGTATCCACGGCGAATCCGCCCGATCTCCTCCATGTGGTTGAGGACCGGATACAACGACGTCAAACCTCCCGGTACATCATCTGATAGGGCAGCCGATCTGGTCAGAATGCCGTGGCGGTCGAGTAGGAGCTCCACCGTTGCGGTCGCCCAGGCCGCGTCGCTACTTGGGGCGGCGATCAGATCGGACACCATTGACCACCGTCCGGCCGAGGCCGGCGGCATGGATGAGGGAACGTAGCCCCTGCGACCAGAAGGTCGCCTGACCTTGCGGAGATGGAACGCCCGAAGCGGAGCCAGCGTGTCGTTGGTGATCTCGCCGGCCCATACGAGATCCCAGATGGCCTCGAGGAGCGATTGCGGGTCGCCGCCGCCCGCATTGTCGTACAAATCACGAAAGAAGGACGCGCCCCGATCCGTGAGATGCGATCTGATCGCTTCGTGCTGGCTCGAGGATGGGGCCTCGGTGCCGGGTACAGGGCGATGGAGAGTTGCAAGTTGGTCTCGGAAGAACAACGCGATGCGGCCATCGCGTGGCCCGAGGGGACCCCTTCCCACCCACACGACCTCGCCTGACACCATTAGTTGATCGAGCAGCTCAGGCCCATAGTCGAGCCGGGCCGACAGCACGTCTCGTTCGAGGATCGATGACGGCATGGCACTGCCTTGAAGCTGGCGCAGAACCTCATGGAGGGCGGTCGCGTCTCGCCGAGAGGTGCGGCCGACCCCCTGCCAGGCTGGGAGGAAACGACCTAGAGTGGCGGTGTCGACGGCTTCGATCTCTTTGCGGAGCGCGGCCAGGCTGCGTCGTTTCAGGCGACGCAGGACATCGTTGTCGATCCACTCCTGATTGTTGCCGCCGGGACTGAAGGCACCCCTGATGATTCGGCCGGACGCTTCCAGCGCGGCGAGCCCAGTGCTGGCGACCCCTGAAGGCAGGCCATAGACGACTGCCACGGCGTCGGCCGTGAAAGGACCGTGGGTGCGGGCAAACCGACTCAGCAGGTCTCCCAGTGGGTCGTCAACCGTTTCGAGGAATACCTGGGGAGTACCGGGCGGGGGTTGGGTCCCGAGAGCATCCCTCAGCCTGCCGACGTCTTCGATTGCCGCCCAGACGTCGCGTCCTGCCATCCTGGTTGGTACCGCCCGCCTGGTTTGTTCGAGTTCGCCGAGCAACGAAGCCGCATCTCCTTCGTTCAGGCGAAGGTCCACATCCGCGATCGACAGCGGGCCGAGGGCGCGCAGCAGGTCATGTACGCCGTCCAGACCTTTCGCTTTGCGATCGTCTGCCAGTCGTTGCAGTTCGAGCTCCACCGATTCGATGACGTCTGGTGCCAGGAGCTCGCGGAGTTCAACTTCTCCTAGCAGTTCCCTGAGTAGCTCCCGATCGAGGGTAAGGGCTGCCGCCCGCCGCTCGGCCAGCGGGCTGTCCCCTTCATAGAGGTACGAGGCTACGAACTCGAACAGGAGTGAGGAGGCGAACGGGCTGGCCGAGGTCGTCTCCGCCTCCACCACCCTGATCTTGCGGGCCCTGACGTCGGTGAGGACTTCGATCAGGGCCGGCAGGTCGAACTTGTCCTGGAGGATCTCGCGATAGACCTCGAGCACGATCGGGAACGATCCGAACTCCTTGGCGACCTCCATCAGGTCGCCCGCCCGCCGGCGTTGCAGCCACAGGGGAGTTCTGCCACCCGGCCGGCGGCGCGGGAGGAGTAGCGCTCTGGCCGCCGCTTCACGGAAATGGGCGGCGAACATGGCAGTGTCGATCAATTCCTCCATGAGGATGGCCTCGACGGTCTCTGGATCTGGGATGAGCTCATCGATCGCGGGCACTTCGTCCGCGTCGACGAAGCGCAACGCTATGCCGTCGTCACCCCAGATGACGTCTGTGGCCCGTCCGAAGCGCTCTCGCAAAGTCCGACCAAGGGCCATCGCCCACGGCGCGTGGACCCTGGCCCCGAGCGGCGAGAGGATTGCGATACGCCAATCCCCGATCTCGTCGCGGAAGCGCTGTACAACGATCGTCTGGTCGGTTGGCAAAGTCCCGGTTGCGTCTCGTTCCTCTTCGAAGAAATTGATCAGGTTCTTGGCGGCCAGTGAGTCGAGGTTGTAGTTCTCCGAAAGCGTGACGAGGGCGTCGTCAGGATCGGCTGCGGAAAGCTCTCTCACGAACTTGCCGATGGCCCGACCCGTCTCGATAGGCCGTCCGGCTTGATCACCTCTCCAGAACGGCATGCGAGCGGCCGGTTCGCCGGGGGCGGGGACTACCTCGACCCGGTCGGCAGTGATGTCGGTGATCCGCCAGGCGGTCGTGCCGAGCACGAACACGTCTCCTGGCCGCGATTCGTAGACCATCTCCTCGTCGAGTTCTCCGACCCTCGCGCCATCCGGCAGGTTGACGCTGTACAGACCCCGATCCGGGATCGTTCCTGGGTTGGTCACGGCCAGACGTTGGGCGCTGCTCCTTGCGGTCAGTCGCTGATCCACCCTGTCCCAGACGATGCGCGGGCGGAGCTCGCCGAACAACTCGGACGGGTATCGGCCTGACAGCATGTCGAGCACTGCCTCGAATGGCCCTCGAGCCAGATCCGAGTATGGGGCGGCCCTGCGAACCAGGCCGAAGAGCTCGTCGACCCCCCAATCGTCCATCGCGACCATCGCCACGATCTGCTGCGCCAGGACGTCGAGCGGGTTGGAGGGGATGTGAGTGGCCTCGACCGCGCCGGCCTGCATACGGTTGGCGACCACCGCTGACTCCAGCAGATCGCCTCGATATTTCGGAAAGAACTTGGCGACTGATGGGGCGCCCACCTGGTGGCCGGCTCGACCGACCCGCTGGAGTCCTGAGGCCACGCTCGTTGGTGATTCCACCTGGATGACCAGATCGACCGCTCCCATGTCGATGCCCAGCTCGAGGGACGAGGTGGCCACCACCGCAGGGATCTCGCCCTTCTTGAGCAGCTCTTCGATCTCGACCCGTTTGTCGCGAGAGACGGATCCGTGGTGGGCTCTGGCGACCTCTTCGCCCGCCAGACTATTCAGTTCGCTGCACAGCCTCTCGGTCAGGCGTCTCGAGTTGGCAAACACGATCGTGGACTGGTGGGAGCGGATCAGCTCGAGGATCTGCGGGTAGATCGACGGCCAGATCGATCGGTAGCCGACGTCTGTCTGATCGGTGCTCAACGGGTTGGGCGGGGCGGGGGCAGCCATGTCCTCAACTGGCACAATCAGCTCTATGTCCAAGACCTTGTCGGATTCGATGTCGACGATGGTGACCGGACGGGGCTCCCACTGATCATCTTGCAAGTTGTCTTCGGCGGACGCCTTCTGGCCGGCGTCAATGATCTGGCCACCCCCCATGAACTGGCCGATCCGCTCCAAGGGCCTTTGCGTCGCAGACAGCCCGATTCGCTGGGGGGCGGACTCGGTTACCTCTTCCAATCGCTCAAGCGATAGCGCGAGGTGACTGCCCCGTTTGGTGCCTGCGACGGCATGTACCTCGTCGAGGATCACCCACCGAACGGAGCCAAGCATCGAACGGGCCTGGCTGGTCAAAATCAGATACAGAGACTCAGGCGTGGTGATCAGAATGTCAGGTGGCACCCGCTGCATGCGCCGCCGATCATCTTGGGGAGTGTCGCCCGTCCTGATCGCGGTGGTCACTTCCTGGAGCGGGCCGATCTCTAGACGGGCTGCGGCGTGATGGATGCCAGTCAGGGGGGCCACCAGGTTGCGTTCTACGTCGTAGGCGAGCGCCTTCATCGGTGACACGTAGAGCACTCTGCACCGGTCGGCTCGCTCAGGCATGGGCTCAGTCAGCAGTTTGTCGACCGTATATAGAAAGGCCGCCAACGTCTTGCCGGAACCGGTAGGGGCGTGAATGAGTGTGTGATCGCCACCCGCGATCGCTGGCCAGCCCTCCTGTTGGGCCTTGGTGGGCGCCTCGAAGGACGACTCGAACCATGCCGCGGTGGCAGGGGAGAAGAGGTCGGAGAGATCCACCCGCTGAGGCTAACGCCGGCGAGAGACATCCGAGCTACCGAGCGATGGCTTGGGTACTCCCGCCGGGTCAGGGGGCCAGAAGCACAAGAAAAACGAACGCCGCCCCTGGCGATGGGCGGCGTTCGTATTGTTTCCCTGGGAGGAGGTTCGGGAAAATCAGGCTACGGCGGAGGTCAACTCTCTTGCGCTGAACCCGACGATCGAAGCAATGTTTTCGAGGGTGTCGACGACTTCCGGGTCGAACTGGGTGGCGGCGTGGAGGCCGATTTCTTCGAGGGCGTATTCCACGGGGAGGGCGGGCTGGTAGCAGCGGTCTGAGGTGATTGCGTCAAAGGCGTCTGCGACTGTGAGGATGCGGGCCAGAAGCGGGATCTCGGTTCCGGAGCGGCCGTATGGGTAGCCGAGTCCATCGAAGCGTTCGTGGTGGGCGAGGACGGTGTCTGCGATCTCGGGGTGTACAAGGCCCCTGACCATGTCGAATCCGAGTTCGGGGTGGCGGCGGATCTCGACCCACTCTTCACTTTCGAGTGGTCCAGGCTTGAAGAGGACGGCTTGGTCGACGTCGATCTTTCCAATGTCGTGAAGAGTGCAGGCCACCTTGAGGCGACGGAGTCGTTCTTGACTCAAGTCCATGCGGCGTCCGATCGCCCCCGCCAGGTCTGCGACACGGCTGCCGTGGGCGGCGAGCCCCGGGTCCGTGTGAAGCCGTCTTACCAATCCGTCCAACATTCTTGTTCCTCCCCCACGAGGTCTGTCCCTAGCTGACAGAAGTCATGTTGGTCGAGTTGTCCACAGAGGTCTATGGGACGTGCGACCCATTTCGGAACCGAATTCTGATAGGTCGCCCGACCTATGGACTGCCGAGCGAAAAGCCTGGTCCTGGGCTTGTGTGGGCGAGGGTTGAAAGGGCTCAGCGAACCTCAGACCAGGGTCTTGGCCGCTAGCTCTTGCGTGTCTTTTCCACACTGAATCCGGTCTTGGCCAGGAGGTGTAGAAAGCCAGGTGCCGGCTCTTTGAATTGCGCACCCCTGAAGATGTCGTCGAAATCCTCGAGGTACGCCATCGAGGTGTTGATCATGTGAGTCAGAGAGATGGTGTTGATGTTCAACTCCTCGCTGCGACCGAACGCGACGAGCCTGGTGCGGATGTCTCCGCCCTGGCACGACTTACCTCGGTGGATACCCGTCTCCTGCAATTCGGGAATCACCGTGTCGAGGTCATCGGAGTACAGCCATTTGAAACGCTGCAACACTGTGTGGAGGACGCCATGTGATGTGAGGCCGGCATTGAAGACCGCCTCACCCTGTTTCACCTCGCCAACGATCACGTCAACGGTGCCAGGCTCGAGCATGAGGCCCTTGTCCTCGATCACGAGCTGACGGCCTTGGCCTCCGTCGTGGACCTCGGTGAGTACGAACTCGCCTGGGAATCGGATGGCCACCATGTCCACATCGGTGACCGTCTCCCAGTTGCCCTTTCGGGTCCGTTCTTGGATCTCGTATTCCGAGAGGGTTAGGTAGCCGTTCAGTCGTAAATAGTGCTCGACGAGGTTGACTGCAATATCCATTTGCACAGTCTGGCGCATTTGCACGAATGTTCCGCGACCATCGCGCCGGTCTCAGCACGAACCAAGCCGCAGGTTCTAGTGGGCTCTGGTCATAACGCCGGCTCGGATCGCTAAGGCCCCCGTGAAGGTCAGCTCACGCACCGGAGCCGACAGGTCGCCCCGAAGAAGCCGATGACCTTTCAACCATCGGACTTTGCGGACCCTGCGAAGCCAACGCTGTTGTTCGTCCGCAGTGGCCGCTCGTCTAGACCGGCGGTTCCCATCAAACGCAGAGCAGGCGCCCAGCGAATCAGGTTCGAAAACAGAGCAACGGCAGATTTCGATCTTCTTGCCCATGTGCCTCCTCACCGTGCGCCTCTGGTCGTTCTTGAGTCTGGTCTGGTCGACGATTCCGGTTGGGTACCGGTGACCGCAATACGCTGAACAGGCGGTTCCCGGACGGGTACGCGGTTGGGGAAGTGACCAGGATTCCGCTCAAGATGGGCAAAAACCGTTGCCCATGGCAGGTGTCTTCGTCGAACGCCAGGCCAAGGTGGTGGCAGACAACATCGTGACGAAGATCAACCGAGCTGGTGAGCCGGCCTCCTACAACGGGCACGGCGAGTGCTTCATCGAGAACGGCAGGGGGGCAAGGCAGGATTCGGGAAAAGTGATCTCTACACGAAGCCGACCCCCGAGATCAAGTTCTACAAAGTCGGACACCACGCGCACATGAGCAAAGTGCTTTTCGAAAGACTTGTTTCCGTCGATGGGTCTAGCTCCGTTGCGTTCCTATCCTCCCTCGTCCAGGAACCGGTAGATCTTCTCGATGTCGGCTTCTGTCAGCGTTGCTTCCCCGTAGGCCGGCATGTCCCTCGGACCCTCGCGGATGTCATCGATGAACTGAGCCAGAGATCCGATCTCGTCTTCGAGGGTTGGCCCTACGACGGCTCCCTGCCCCAGAACCCCGTGGCAGGCAGCACAGCCGTATCCAAAGTAAACCTTGCCGCCGTCGAACGCTGGATCGCCGGACTGGGCAGACGGCTCCTCGTCGAGGCCGAAACCTTGATACGGGTAGGTGGCACCGATATAGGCGATCTGTGTGCGGTCATAAACCTCAGGGTCGGTCAAATCGGTGTTCAATACCGGAACTCTCACGAAGACGATCACCATTCCGATCGCCGTTATCACCGCGACAATCGCCAGCAGAACACTGATCCAGACCGAGCCATCGTCTGCGCTGAGGACCTCTTCCAACCGGCCCTCTCTTCCTACTCGGACGAGGTACACCGCGGCGAGAGCAATGAGGGACCAGACCCCGGTGATCAAGAGGATCACCAACGTTCCGTTGACGAACGGGATCTCGACGCCGCTCTCGGATCGGTACAGTTGCTCTCCTCCGGGTTCCACTGCGATCGTGAACACGTAGGGGGAGACCGGGTTGGTGCCAGGGCCGAGGTAGGTGACCTGCATTTCGCCGTTGTCGTCCGCCCGCTGCTCGTAGAACATCACTGCGGTTCCTGTTTCGTCGGTGGTTCCCGTTGCGATCTCGACTCTCGTCGACTCTCCGCCCAGCGATGCTTGGTATGTCAGCGCCACCTCAGCGCCTTCTATAGGAACGCCGTCCTCAGACAACACGGCCTTTACTTCGACATCTTGGCCGACCAAGACTTTGTCTGGAGCCCCGACGGCGATATCGACAGTGGCTGCGAGGGCTGGAGCAGCCATCACCAGGATCGTCGCCACGGCAAGGATTGAGATAGAGACACGGGCACTGAGCAGGCGATGACGATAGGTCAAGACGCACCTCCTTCCGCGGGTCGGCCAGAGTCGGGGGAGACCTCCGTCGATAGTCGGGGTCCGGCGATCGCTGCTTCGTGCATGAGTGTCTCCTCGGCCTGGGTGAGCGCCATGGCAGCGTCGTGTTCTTCGGTCATCTCCCATACAGCGAACATCGGGAAGATTTTGACAGTCACCGTCAGGAGGAGACAGAACATGGCCACACCTGAAGCCGCGATGGACCACTCCACGAAGTTCGGGCTATAACTGGCCGGCTCATAGGGCATCAGAGGAACACGGAGTCCTGTGACGACGAGGAAGTAGCGCTCGATGAACATTGCGAGATTCACGAGAACCGCCGCGACCACGATGCCTCCAATGGTGCGGGTCTTCGGGATCAGGACGATCGCGACCGGTACGACGAGCCCGAAAATGATGTAGAAGCTGAACATGCCGGAGAACTCTTCCAAGAACAGCTGACGGAAGGCGAACTCCGATCCCTCCTCGAACTTGAACCCTGCGGTGAGGTACTCGCTGACATTGATATAGATCATGAAGAGGGCTAGCGACGCGAGCATGTAGCCGAGGTACTTGAACTGACGTTCGGTGATGTACTCCTCCCAGTGGTAGGTCTTTCTGAGGACCGCCATGATGATGATGAGCGTGGCCAATCCGGAGAAGACCGCCCCTGCAACGAACAGGATTCCGAAGATCGCGGTGTTCCATCCAACGCGAAGCGTCATGCCGAAGATCCACGAGACGACGGAGTGAACCGACACGGCGATCGGGATGATGATCAACGTCATGATCGTGATGGCCTTACCGAGGAGCTTGAACTGAGTCGGTGAGCCCTTCCAATCCAGGGCGAGTGTCCGGTAGATGAAACTGCGTACGGCTCCGACCTTGCCGGCGAGTCGATCCCTGTACAGCGCCAAATCAGGGATCATCGGTGCGTACAGATAGATGAGGCTCGCTGTCAAGTACGTCGTGATCGCCATGACGTCCCACATGATCGGGGATTGCCAACGCCCATGGATGTACACGTTGAAGATCCGTTCGGGGCGGCCCATGTCGACGATGATGAACCCCGCCCCGATCATCAGAGCGAACGCGGTGATGAACTCGGCGACTCGGGTGATCGAGGCTCGCCACTGTGCATTCGCCGCACGCAACATCGCCGATATTACGGTGCCGGCCATGCTGACGCCGGTGAAGAAGATGAACATCGAAATGTACAGACCCCACGAGATGCGGTCCCTCATGTCGGTGACGTAGAGGCCGTCCTGCCACTGCTTCCAGTACTGGAATGCGCCGTTGCCAGTGATCAGGATCAGGAATCCCAGCCACAACCAGTACTTGTACGTGGTGACCCGTGTCGGCCTCGTTGTCTTGCTGATGAGCCGTTCACGCCAGTTGGTCACCGTGTCCATGACACTGCGCCCTCGGCACGTTCGATCCACGGCCAATCTGTGGGCATTCGACCCTCTACTCCAGGGTCACGTCCGACGTCCTCGCCGTGGCCTGGCAGGTAGTGCACCCTCGGCTGGGTGCCAAGGTGTTCCTTCAACCGGTAGCCATTGTTCTCCGAGATCAATCGGGAAGCCTTGACGATGGTGCGACCGTTCGTCGCGATGTCCTCCTCGAGGTCTCCATACCAAATGGCGTCGTTTGGGCAGGCTTGTACACAGAAGGGAAGCGTCCCGTCCCTAACCATCTCAGGGCAGAAATCACACTTCATGACTGTTCCCCTGGTTGCGGGGACCTGCTGTTCCACCTGGTAGTCAGCGAGGGCTGCCTCCGGGGGTATTGGCGGGTCGCCCCAGTTGAAGAACCTACGGTCGTAAGGGCAGGCGGCCATGCAGATACGACATCCGATGCACCGTTCTTGATCGATCAGAACGACTCCCTCCGGGGTGGAGAACGTCGCCCCGACGGGGCACACCTTCACACAAGGAGGATTCTCGCACTGCTGGCATGGAGTAGGGATAAATTGGGTGCCGCCGCCGCCAAAGTCCGCCTCATAGACCTCGATCCATTCCATGGGCTGTGGAGCGAAATGCCCCTCGATGCAGGCCGTCGTGCACTGGGGAGGGGTGCCCTGACTCTGGCAGCCGTCACACTTGGCGAGGTCGATGATCATCGACCATTGGCGGATTCGACCCGACTTGGTGGTTGCCGGCGCGGTGACGCTGATCTGATCGGTGGCGTCCGGTCCCCTGACGACATCGGCCACCAAACCGTCCATGACTCCACCGGGGGCCATCAGCGGAACTGCACCAATGGCACCCATGGTGATGTATTTGAGTGCCTCTCTTCGGCTCACAGGCCTGATGGAGACAGGCGTCTCGGCCTGTCCTCTTGCCCGTGGTTTGGCTTGGTGGCGTCTCTTCGTCACATCTGCTCCCGATGTCGTGGAGGCTGGTCCTGGCATGGACTCCCCTTCTGTCCGTGGAAGTCAGCGCACGTTTCCACGGACAGGTGAGGGTTGTGGCACGAGCGTTAGCGGAGGTTGACCTGGATCCATCCTTGGTTGGATGACTGGACGTGGGTCGAGTCGTCCCAGCCGTCTGGTCCAAAGTCCGAGTCCCAATATGCGAGCGCGAGGAGTGTCGACTCGCCGGCCGCGAACCGAGCGTCTTGCTCATCACCGGTCTGGAGCGGTCGCGACATCTCGAAGTACCAGAGCCCGGGTGAGTCCGCGGTCGGGTTCGAGTGGTTCCACACGCCAAGCAGGTTGTTCTCGGCTCCTGCTCCGTTGTCGTCTCCACGAGTCAGCGCGTCTGATGCCCATTCGTCGTCGAAGTTACATACGGAGTCGTTGCCCAGGTCCTTGCCCTCACCTGGCGGGTTGACTGCGCCGCCGGACTCGATGCCGGCTGCGCATTCGAGTTCCCAATGCCAAACGTCTACGAGCCCGGTCGAGTTGGCGCCCTGCTCATCGTCTGCGCCCATATGTGGGCCGCCCGAGTCGACGGGGAAGAGCAGCGCGGCGGCCGAAGAAAGCTTGGCATCTTCGGCATTCCAGTTGTAGTCGTCGTCGACGGTGAACAGCGCGTAAATGTTCTCATCGTCGTGCGCCATCTTGATGGTGACGTCGCGGTTCTCAATCGGCTTGTCTGCGTCGGCGACGATCGGCTCGAGCGTCATTGCCAGCCCGACAACGTCGGCCCAGTCCGATGGGTCACCATCGACCGTGATTGCCGCAACCGGAGCATCCAACGAACGCTCCGCTGGCTCCTCGACGGGGGCCGCCGGCGCCTCGGTTGAGGGTGCCACCTCGGTGGTTTGTGGTATCTCTGTGGTGGATGGAGCCTCGGTCGTCGTGGTTCCGAGGGATGTTGATGTCGTTGCTGGGCCCCGGGTAGTGGTGGCGGCGCCTGTGTCCGAACTGCCGCACGCCGCGGCTACCAGGGCCAGGACGGATACGACTATGAGTATCTTGCCCTTGATCCGCATATGACTGATCTCCTACGTCGTTCGCCACTGTTTTGGTGGCGGGGTGTTCCTCGTAAACAAGCTACGGTCGAAGATGGGTGCCCGGTCAGGAGCGAAAGGACTGATCGGCGTATCGTTGGATAGCTCCTCTCGATCCTTTTGGTGGCCGAAAAGGGGACCTTCTGCCAGGAACTATTGGAGAGGCGCGGCTCAACCGCGTCGCCGAAAACGCCCTCTAGGAAATGAGGCCGAGGCGCATCGCCACGGCCACCGCCTCAGAGCGGCGCTGCACGCCGAGAGATGCGTAGATCGCTCTCAGCTTGGCCTTGGTGGTGGCGCTACTCATCGACAAGGAAGTTGCGATCTCCGAGTTGTCTGCCCCGTCGGCGAGGAGTTGGAGAATCTTCATCTGCTCGACGGTCATCTCGCCGACCGGTCCCTGAGCATCTGTCCCGATCATGCGGGCGAAAAGGGGACCGCTCACCTCCGGCTGAAAATAGGTTTTTCCCTCCGCGACCTTGCGGATGGCGCGAACCAGTTCATCCTGCCCCACGTTCTTGAGGAGGTAGCCGGATGCTCCCAGTTCGATGGATCTGCTCACGTACACCGGGTCGCCGTACATGCTCAGCATCACAACGGCTACATCCAGGCCCAGCCTACCGATCTGCTCGAGTACGTCGAAACCCGACATCCGGGGCATACGGACGTCGAGGAGGACCACATCGACCTCTGTCTCGCTGAGAATATCGATCAGCTCTGCGCCGTCTGAGGCATGTGCCACTATCTCGATCTGGTCCGTTCCCTCGACAAGCAGGCTCAGCCCTTCTCGAATGATCCGATGATCGTCTGCGATCGCCACCCTGATCATCGTTGTCCTGCGGGCCGAAGCGGCACCCAGGCGGCGAAGCGGGTGCCTGCACCTTTGGCGTCGGTGACCTCGATGCCGCCACCGATCGCTTCCAGCCGGTCCCTGGTCGTGGTCAGGCCGAGTCCGGGTGGGGCGGTGATGCCTGCTCCGTCGTCTATCACCTCGATCATGGTCGAGTCTCTTCCTTCTACCAATCGCATGGTGGCGTGGTCGGCGTGCGCGTGCCGATCGACGTTCGTCAATGCCTCTTTGGCAGCTCGAAAAAGCGTCGCCCGATGGGGCAGTGGGAGTTCGGTCTCGACATCAGCTTCGAAGTCGATGTCGAGTCCGGTTTCGGCCTCGACGACCTCCGCCAGCTCGGCCAAGGCGGATTCCAGGTCGATCTCAACACCGGGCTCGTCGCGCAATCCTTTGAGCTCGGATCGCAGGATCGAATCCATCTCCCTCGCGAGCGTTTCGAGGCTCTCCAGTTCGTCGTCGACGGCTGATCCCTTCCCGACCGTCCTGCGACTTGCTTGAAGCCCGAACAGGATTCGATAGAGAGGTTGCCCAATGTCGTCGTGGAGGGCTCCGATGATTCTCATCCGTTCGTGCTCCTGGATACCGAGGAGTTGGCTTATCAACCGCTCAGACCGTGATTTTGATCTGCGCTCGGCTCGAACGTTCGTGATGGTTGCAGCGGTGAGTGCCGTCATGAGGACAATTGAGCCCAATCCGAGAGCGGTCCACACTGCTGATCTTATCCGGGTCACGGCATTGTCCACGTGGCTCGCCAACTCGTACACTTCGAAGACGATCTCGACGCCCTGGGTACCGCTGTCTACCGGTATGTAATATTCGCGCAGGTCGCCGAAACCACGTTCATATTCGTTCTCCGGTCGGCTGAGATCTGGCTTCTCGTACGTGACCTGACCACTGAAGGCGGCAGGGAGACTGTCAGGTGCCTCGTATCTGTTGCCGATGAGGCGCGCCTCATCGGAGAACACGATCGTGCCGGTGGCGTCCCAGATCTTTACGCGCACGATTTCGTGTCCGAGCAACGACCGTTCAACCTGGGTTTGGAGCAGCGCCAACGCGTCGTCAGTGAACCCCTCCCCAGAGTCGTGGGCAATGGCGATCTCGTCGATGATGCTCTTGATGGAGGTGGCCTCTGCCTCGAGCAGGTCTTGTTCGACGATGTCGGGAATGGTCAGTGCCAGGACGAGGGCGACGGTGAGAGCAACGGCTCCGCCGACAACGGCAGTGGCGCCGACTGGTCCGAGATTGAATCCACCACGTTTCCCCACCCCGAGCGGGGCTCTCGGCTTCTGCTCCGGCTCTGTTGCAGGGCTCATATACCAGAGCTTCGCACCATCTACGGAACCTACCAACCGGCCTGGGCCGCCGGTGGCACTTTGGTACGGGCCTTTGGTCCCTGTCGGGTCTGACGCAGAGCGAGAAGGATGTTGGCATGGCTTTCGAAGCATTGGACGTCGGATCCGACCATAAGGAACGGCGCCAGATCGATGTCGTACTGGTTACGGCTTCCCGCTGCCATTTGTGTGACGACGCCCGGACGTTGCTGGACGAACTCAGCGGTCGGTATCCCCTTGCGATCCGCGAGGTGGATCTGGAGAGCGATGAGGGAAGGTCCATCGCCAACCGGTTGCGGGTGCCGTTTCCGCCCATGTTGTTGCTGAACGGCACCTATTTCGCACATGGACGGCTCTCGCGCGGCAAGCTTGCCAAGGCGCTCGCCGAGGGGGTTGGGCTGGAGGAGGCGCTATGACCCGGATCGGTCCCAGGCGGACGGCGGGCTGAAATGGAAGGTCTCTTCCTGGGTGGATCTCTGATCGCAGCATTCCTCGCCGGGGCAGTCGCGCTGTTCGCGCCATGCTGCGTGACGGTGTTGTTTCCTGCCTACCTTTCGGCAGCGGTTCGCAACAGCCGATGGCGGCTGCTGCCGCTGACTCTGGTTTTTGCTACGGGGATCGCCGTGGTGCTCGTCCCGGTTACCCTCGGCCTCGGGATCCTCACCCGTACTCTGCTCCGATACCATGGTGCGTTCTATGTTGCCGGTGGGGTTCTCATGCTGATCCTCGCCTGGCTGGCTTTGTCCGGCAGAGGATGGGCCTTGCCGATCATGCGGGGATCGCCAGACGTGGCGCGCACCGACTCCGGCGGGGTTTTCGTCCTAGGCGTCTTCTCGGGCGCCGCATCCGCCTGCTGTGCCCCGGTTCTCGCCGGCGTCCTGACTCTGTCTGCGGTGGCCCCAAGTCTCATCCAGGGCGTCGGGATCGGGCTGGCGTACGTATTCGGGATGGTCTTTCCCCTGGTTGTGCTCGCCCTGGCCTGGGACCGATTCGGGTCGGGCGCCCGAGACCGACTCCGAGGTCGGGAGCGGCAACTCCGCCTGGCAGGCCGGGAGCTCAAGGTCACGACGCTCGACCTCGTCGGCGGGGCGATGTTCACTCTGATGGGCATTGCCATGATCGCCATCGGGGTAACAGGAGCGACGCTCGTCCCCACGGCTCAGGCCAGTATCGGGATCTGGCTCCAGGATCGCCTGACGCCGTTTGTGCAGTGGCTCGAGCCGGTACCTGATCTCGTGATCGGCCTGGTCCTGGTTGCCCTGGGTGTCGCGGCGGTGGCCATTTCGGGCCGACGTCGGAATTCAACTGATATCGAACCCTCACAAGATGGGAATTATCATGAAGAACAGTCACAAACCGCCGAGACGGTCGCCCGGGCAGGCAAAGACCGCGGGTAGTAGGAAGCGCAAGGCGTCGTGGTGGAGCTGGGCGGCCGTTGTCCTGCCGCTCGCCGCGGTGGTCGCACTAGTCGTGCTCGGAGGAGATGGCGACTCGATAGCCGACTCAGATGTGGGGTCCCCGGCCCCGGACTTCGACCTCCCGGCCACCGATGGCGGCCGCCAAACACTCGACAGCGTTCTTGCCGAGGGTGATGCCCTGCTCTACTTCTCGATGGGTCCTGGATGTGATGGTTGTTTCGCCCAGATTCCCGAGGTCGAAGACGCCCTTGCCGAAAGGGGGATCAACCTCGTTCCTGTCATGGTCCTGCCCGCGGCCCAGGTCGCCGCCGAGGCGGAGCGTTTCGGGATCACCACCCCGATCCTCATCGACGCCGACCGTTCCGTGTCGGAGGCGTATGGGATGATCGGCGTGTACGGACACCAGGACCGTCCGAGTCACAGCTTCGCTCTTGTCGACCAGCAGGCTCAGATCAAGTGGGTTCACCACTACGCAGAGATGTTCGTGCCCACTGATCAGCTACTCAGTGACCTTCGCCTCATGGAGGCGTAGAGCAAGCGCGAATATGCGCCCGCCCCCTTGGCTGTCATTCACGGCTCGACGAGCAAGATTCGACCGGCTATCCGGTCGCTACGCGCTGAGCCAGCAGAAATGTGGAAGGACGCTTCGAACGCGGCGTTCGTGGATGCCTTGACCGGAGGGTTCATCTCCAGCGCCGTCGTGCTGCTTGGCGCGTGTTGGCCTTGACACGGATGCCGTGATCAGAGGTAGGTGCGAACCAGGCGCAGGGCCTTTTCGGCGATTTCGCCGTGGGCGTGTAGGTTTTCGGCCTCGGCCAGGTCCATCCTCTGAACGGCGACCCTACAGAACTCTGCGGCCGAACCCTTGATGCACTGGTCTGTATCGGCCGGGCCAGCCACCCACTTGGCATACATGACGCCAATCCCCTCGACTCTCACGGGAGTGCTGTAATCCTCGCCGACGGCTTCAAAGGCGAATGGCAGCATCGCTTGGGCGGCCAACACGATGTGGCGGAGCCGGTCGGTGTCCTCGACCTCGACGTCAGCAATCTGAACTGTTGCATGTATGTCCAGCCCATGGGCCCACGTCTCAGCAAGGCGGGACGCTGCGAACGTCTTCGCTGCCATGGTTCCGTGAAACCATGGCACCTGGTCAGACGCGTTGGAGACACTCAGCCCTTCGATTACCTTGGCTCTGCTGAGCCTCCACCATTCGATGACATCTTGGGGGCGCATGTCCCTGCCCCTGAGCACGCCCACTTGGTTGAAATCTTCGACCGTATCGAAGTCGTCTAGTTCAGACAGACGACTTCCGCCGTCGGCAAGCGCGTTGTGGGCGTACTCTTCGAGTGCGGCGAGGTGCGAAACATGATCGCGTATGTCCCAGCCTTTGGCGGGTGTCCGCTTGGACCAGTCGCGGATATTCACTTTCTGAAGAAACTGGTCTAGGTTCTGCTGTTCCGCAACCAGGTCTGAGAGTATTTCGCGCACGAACTGGAGTCTAGTAGTTCGGCAGCGTCACCAGAACGGAGCAGGGTCGAAAAAGGGAGGCGGCGGTCAGCAGTCAGCGTTGTGCGAGGCCCAATACGACGCCGTCCAGAAGGTCGCGCTCTGAAACGTTGATGGCATTGGTATCGATGTGCGTCATCGCGGCAAGGGCGACGATTGCGCCACCCAGGATCACCGGCGCTCTTGCGCTGTCCAACGACGCTATCAACTCGATGGATTCGAGGCTCATTGCGGCCAAGTCGTGGATCATCCTTTCGAGCTGAGTGCGGAAGAGAGTAGATCCGTGGACCCGGCTTCTGTCGTATCTGGGCAGGTCAAGGGCGATGGCCGACAAACTGGTCCAAGTACCGGCGACGCCGATCATGCCATCACACTCGGAGCAGGTTGGCACGCCCGCGAACAGATCAGTGGCCAGCTGCCTGGCCCCTGCCACCTGGTGAGCGAGGGAAGGCCGGTCAGGAAGCGCCAAGTCGGTGAGCCTCACCGATCCGATGTCGATGGAGACGGCGGAGTCATCCGTTACGAACTCTGTGCTGCCACCGCCGATGTCGATGACCAGGGGTTTTCTCAGATTCGGGAACCCGCCGGCGGCTCCCGTGAAGGCCAATCTCGCTTCCTCGACGCCAGAAATCAACTCTGGAACGATCCCACCGATGGTGGACGTTACCGAGTCGAGGAAGGCAGGGCCGTTGCTGGCATCTCGACTCGCAGACGTGGCAACGATCCGAACTTTGTCGACTCGGTGCATTTCCAGCCGCTCGCGGAATTCTGCCAACGTGGCGAGGGTCTTGCGCCGGCCCTTGGGTGAGAGTCTGCCTGTGTGTTCGAGACCCTGGCCGAGCGCTGTGACCGTGGTGTGTCGTTCGATCTCGTCCACGACCCCAGCAACGACATCGGCGATCAACAGTCGAACCGTGTTCGTCCCGATGTCTACCGCCGCCACTGGCATCCGGCATCGTACCCCGCGGACGAGATTCGGCGCGCTCGGTTCGGATGCGCCTACCGGGCGCTAAGACGCACCGCTAAGCAGGCGTTATCTCCGTCAAATTCTCTGCCCTTCCCAAGAACGAAGCCATCTGAGCTCGCGTCACGACCCCGAACGGATCGTAGAGGTTGTTGCCGATTCCCAGTGAGATGTCGGCGGCTGCGACCCGATTGATGTTGTCTTCGTGGATGTTGCCGGTGTCGTCCGTGAAGAAGTCGACGGTGGTGGCGTCCAAGGCATAGGCCCTCGCAAGGAACGATGCCATCTGTGCGCGGGTCACGACTCCGAACGGGTCGTAGAGGTTGTTGCCGATTCCTAGTGAGATGTCGGCGGCTGCGACCCGATTGATGTTGTCCTCGTGGACATTTCCGTTGTCGTCTGTGAAAAAGTCCGTCGTGGTTGACGGAAGCCCTAGTGCCCTGGCGAGGAACGTCGCCATCTGTCCCCGGCTGACCGAATCGTTCGGACAGTAGAGGGTCGGGTCTGACGTCGAGCACCCTGCTGTGATGCCGGCGGCCGCGATTGCCTCGATCATGCCCTCATGCACATTGCCGTCGTCGTCTGAGAACGTTCCCTTGAACGTGCCATCTGGCAGGTCACCGTTGAAAAAGAAATCTGCAATCTGCTGCCCGAAGGCCGCGCGGCCGGCCGTGTTCGGATGGCAGTTGTCCGCCTCGACCATGCTCGGCGTCAGGTCGACGGGGTCGAATGCGCGCTGTGCCCAGCCCTGGTCGACGGCCCAATCGGCCAGTTTGGAAGAGACAATGTCGGCGCTCGGTCCGGAAAGAGAGCAGTTCTCGGGGGCGTAGCCATTGATCGGTGAGATCCACAACCGGACTGTCGGCATCCTCTTTCGGATCTCGCCGTATACGTACGTCATTCTGTCGTAGTCATCGGAAGTCGGGTCCGGGTCGGTCCCGGATCGAGAGCGGAGGCAAATGTTCCACCACACGTCGGTGGTGCCGGGGTTGGCGGCGATCATGGAGTCCCATTTGCTCCAGAGGTTGTTGGCGTTGGTTGCCCAATCGACCAGGGCTCCTCCGCCAAGTCCTGTGGTGTCTGTCCAGGCGTCCGAGCCGCCGATCTCGGCGTAGCCGACCATTGCACCGTTCGTCTGAGAGCAACCCCACGCACCTAGTAGGTCGACTTCGGCGCCAACCGCGGGGCCGATCGGGGCCCAGGCCAGCGTTGACATGACGGCGAAGACCACCGTCAAACTCCAATTGCGCCGCATGAAACCCTCCCGAGAAAATTGGTGCGCTGTCACGGACGTGTTGGCGTCCGCTCAGCCGGCCCTGCCCGGCCTACACCCCACTCTCGCACCAGCCATGGTCTGACGTTTACTTCCTCAACCGTTGAACGGCTTGTTTTTTGGCCCTTTGCGAACGCAGGCGTTCCAAACGGTCTCGTAATGGTCGACGTCATAAGCATCCACATGCGGTAGGACCATGGTCTCCCAGGCTCGGCGCAAGGGGTCTTCAGATGCGCTGAACATGCGGAGCCCGGCCGGTACGCGATCGAGCACAGTCCTCAGACTCATCGGAGTTTCCACCCGTGAACCCGATTCGGAAGCCAAGAAGGATTCGTTCACCTCGGTGGCGAGTCTGCTCATGGCATCGACATACTCGTGCTCCAGGTGAGGGTAACGGGTGGTCAGCATCGCCGTTACCTGGTCCCCATCGGGGAAATCCTTCTCCCAGATGACCCATCTGTCGGCAAAGGCCTTGTTGAGGTTCTGAGTGCCCGCGTAGTCCCGTAGATCGGTCGGATTCATGGTGCCAAAGAGCCGGATGTCATCCCGGAGGGGGACGTGTTCGCCGGTGGGCAGATCGATGGCCTGATATCTGTCCATCAGACCGTGCAAAGCGAAGAGGGTCTCCGCTCCTGCCGCGTTGAGTTCAGACAGGTTCACCAGCGCAGGCCCCCGGAGGGCCCTTGTGATGTCGCCGTCTTCCCATCGGCTCTCCGTGCCTCCCATTCCGTCCCCGTAAAGTTTGACCGAACCGAGCAAGGTGATGTCTCTGACTTCGCCGGTCAGGGGGATCCGGTAGTACGGAAGTCGCATCAGAGCGGCGAATTGTTCTATGTCGTGATCTTTGCCGGTCCCCATGTGGCCCCTCACCGCCAGGTGTAGAACGACCTTGTCCGAGGGGTTGTCTCTTCTGACCTTTTCGACCTGGGCGAAGCGGTACAACATCCCCATGTCCAAGTAGTAGGGGTCTGGGCTTGGGATCTTTTTCTTGCGCGTTTTGTGGTCAGCGATTCCGGTGCCGACCTTGAACGTCGCGAGCGTGATCGGCTGTCCCTCGCCTGACGGATCTTCGAATGTCACCTTGTCAGGCATTGCTGTGCTCCTTGATAGATGGTGTCCATGCTTGATTTTGGCGATGGCGGCCTGCTCTCATCCACCACGTGTCGTGGCCGAACATCGCCAGGCCGCGTCTGAGCGACATGCGCACGCCGTCGACCATCGCTTCGGTTAGTTCCTCTGGTCTGGCCACGACCCTGTTCCTTCCATAGGTTGCCTGGACGGTGTCGTCTCCGATACCGATCCCCAGGACGGTTGTGCCGGAGTGTTCGACCGCTTCCACGGCCCCGGCCAGCGATTCGACCGAGCCTCGCGTCATCCCGTCTGCCAGGACCACCAACACCCTGACCTCGGCCCTCGAGGCCGCCAGACGCTGCGCCGCATATGTGATGTTGAACTCGTCGACGTTGGCTGCTTTTTCGAACATCGAAACCGGAGGGGTTTGGCGCGCTTGGCGTCTGGCGGCCTTGGTTGCCTCGGCCGGGCTCGCCGCAGCCCAAAACAAGCCGGCCATGACGTCTTGGCAGCGCCGCCAGGGTTCGTCGAATGTCGAAAGGAGGTAGTGGTTGACCGTGCTTGTCAACCGATCTGCCGCCGAACCCTGAGACTGGCGAAGCTCGGCGGTTGCCGAGTTCTTTCGTTTCCCGTATGACCATTCACTGTCATCGATCTGGGCGGCGAACGAGCGGTTGAACAAGGACACCTCGAATGACACCTGAAGCTGGTCACACATGGCCGCGAGGGTCCAGGCGCCGAGAATCGCCGCGGCGAGACCCCATGGCTGTCGATCGGTTGGGCCGGCCAGGCGCCTCGGTTGAAGCATTGACGCAGACGCGTCGACCAGGACGCTGACCGCGTATGAGCGTCTGGTCGAAGAAGTTCGACGCTCGAACATGCGCTCATAGAGCCCTGCCCCCAACAAGAGGGCGGCGTGGGGTGAAAGGTCACCTGCGTCGTAGCCGGATCGTAGGCCGCGCCTCTGATTGGCAATGAAAAGCGGGTGGAGCTCCCCAGCGATATGGCGGCTGTCGACCTTCCACTTCTTTGATGCTTTTTGGATAGCGGATCGTCCCTCGGGAGCGAACGTCCTGAAGGATATGGGGATTCTCGCGACGAGAAGTTTGCCTCCCTGGCCAGATGGCAGGAAGATCGTCGGCGATTGGCTGACCCGCAGGATCTGGTCGGTGCCTTCGTTGGCCCCGACCTCCGCCTCGGCCTTCCGGCCTGTTTCGGCCGCCCTGGCCTCCGACGCCTTGCGGGTCTCGTCGTAGCTCTCCGCATCCTGCACGATCGGGCTGTGCAGGCGAATTCGGTCTACGCCTTCTGCAATCGCCTCTTGCTCGGCCTCCTCACGCAGCTTCTTGTTTGGTGCGGACTCCGGCGCGCTGGCCGAGGCGATGAGGTTGTGCATTCTGGCCACCACCAGGAGTTGCAGAGCCAGGCCGGCGACGTCCCACGGGTTGCTCGCCGTCGCCGCGGCCTCAATGAACGGCGTTGCATCGCCAAGGGCTGCCGCTGCCCTCGAATCCAGACGCTTTTCGAGTGTGTCGCGCTCGATGTAGTCGCCGGTGAGTAGAAACACTGCGAGGGCGAACTGCGACAACGCACCCGTGTTGGCGGCAGCTTCAGGGATCGCGGCTCGGTAGAGGTCAGCCAAAACCGAACGTGCTCCTGGATAAACGGACAAACCTTGCAATTCTTGACGGGCGTCTTCCAACGCAAAGAAGAGGGCCTCGGCTGGAGGGCCACCCGCCCGGTCCAGCGCCTCCAACAGCATCAGCTCCCGGTCCTCAGGCCCTTCCGAGTCCTTCGGTAACCACTCGGCCGGCAGGGGTCTGCGTTCCTCCAGATCGGTTGACACAAGATGAACGACCTCGTGAAGAGCTGAAGCGAGGGCGGTCTCTTCAGGAGTCACCGGCGCTCGTCGACCGTAGGCAGATTGAAACAGGCCAGGGTCGATGACGATTTCGTCATCGCTTGATTTGCTACCCGAGCCGAGGATGACCCGCAAATTTTCTCGACCGGTCAACGATCTCGCGAAGCGTGCCACGGCTCCCGCCACCCGCTGATAGCGTCCGACGACCGACTCGATCGCGCGCTCTTCGGGGGCGAGAATCTCACTGAGAAACGAGCCGTTGCCTTGTGCCATAACCGTCCATTGTTGCATGGTCAGGCATCCCTGGAGAAACGAAGGACCTATCTCGTTGGCCGCCCTTTGGTACGGTCAGATGATGAGATCCACAACTTCTACGGTTCCCAACGCAGAGATCGACCTCCACGTAGTCGAGTGGGGAGATCCGAGCGCAGAGCTCGTAATTGCCCTGCACGGGTGGCCAGATTCATCAAGAGGCTGGAGCCATGTTGCGCCATTGCTGGCCGAACGCTTCAGGGTCATCACACCTGACAACCGGGGATTCGGTTCGTCTTCAAAGCCGATCGGCACCGACCAGTATCGGATGGCCGAGCTGATCGGCGATGTTATGGCCATCGCAGACTGGGCGGAGGTGGAACGATTCCACCTGGTCGGGCACGATTTCGGGGCGGCGGTCACCTGGGCAGCGGCGAGTTTCGCACCTCAGCGGATCCGCAGGGCAGTCACCATGGCAGCCCCCCATGTACAGGTCATGCATCAGGCTGCTGGGAATCTGCGCCAGATCACCAAATCTACTTATACCTTCCTGATGAATATCGGCGAGGCAGGCGAACGCCTCCTGATGGCCGAAGACTTCGGGCTGCTGGAGAGGTTTGTGTTCAGCGACGTCGCTGAGATCTCGATCGATGACCGGGAGGCCTACAAGGCCCAGTGGCGCCAACCTGGCGCATTCACGGCGATGGCAGAGTGGTATCGGGCTCACTTCACGCCTGACCTGCTCAATCCGGATATCGATATTCAACTGCCTACAGCGACAGTTCCCATCCGCTACTTGCACGGAGCCAAGGACTTCGCCTTCGTCCCATACCGCGAGATGGCGAACGCCGAATTCGTGGCTGCCGATTACGACGAGTTCGTGCTCGACACATCCCACTGGATGCTCTACGAGGCGCCAGAGCGTGTGGCGGAACTAGTGCTCGACTGGCTTGAGCGCGACTGAGCCTGACCCCCTTCAGGCGAGGACGCCAACCAACAGCGCCATCCCGGCGACGGCCAGAGCGACGCCGGTGCGGCGCAATTCGGCGTTGGGGCCGCGGGGTATTTTGAGCCAGATGAACATAATGGCTGCACCGGCCAACAGACCCCCGAGGTGCGCCTGCCAGGCAATGCGCGGCACGATCAGGGGCAGCAACAGGTTGAGAGCCAGCAGTGAGACGATTCGTCTGAACTGGGCGTCGCCCGCCGCGGTGTGTCGGCTGCGGTACGAGGCGGCGACCAATGCGCCAAATAGACCGAAGATTGCTCCTGAAGCCCCGAGCGCCGCGCCAAACGCTCCGCCGAACAGGAGGAACGCGGCACCGCCGGCCAGGGCCGATGCAACATAAAGGGCGGCGAATGGGACGCTTCCGATCTGCCGTTCCAAAGATGGACCGAGTACCCACAGGACGTACATGTTGAAGCCGATGTGAATGAAGTTGGCGTGGAGAAACGCCGCAGTCAGCATCCGCCAGATCTCACCATTGTGGATGTCTGGGTTGTACTGGATCAATGCCCGCTCGAACGCTGGACTGGTGCCCTGGGCCACGAAGGCGACAATCGTCAGCGCCAGGATGCCGGTTACGACCGGGGTGGAGGTGCGCATGTTGCGGGCGGTGATCACTCTGGCCCTTCCGACCGGACGAGAACATTCGGCGCACTTCTGGCCAACCGCCGCGTCGTGAGAGCACTCCGGGCATATCGGTTTGCCGCATTCAGTGCAAGAAAGCCCGGTTGGCCGATCGGGGTGCCTGTAACATACAGGGGTCGTCTCGATCGGATCAATATGTTGGTCGTCCACGGGATGATTCTATGGCGTTTGGCGACTTCCACGTCAGCTCTTCGTCACAAGCGCCTCCTACGGGCCGTTTCCGCTCGCCGACGTTCGCAGATTCCCACCGCCGACCTAACATCGGTCGATGCATGTTTCCACAACAACTCTCCCTTCAGGTCTGCGCGTCGTTTCCGAGCGGATCGCCGGTATTCGATCGGTGGCCGTCGGGTGCTGGGTTGACACCGGCACTCGAGATGAGAAAGGAAATGAGGCAGGCGCCTCCCACTTCCTCGAACACCTCTTGTTCAAGGGCTCCGAAAAGATGTCTGCTCGCTACATTTCAGAGACGTTCGATGCGATCGGTGCCCAATCGAACGCATTCACGTCCAAGGAGTACACCTGTTTTTGGGCCCGGCTGCTCGACACGGAACTCGACACGGGTTTGAACCTCCTGGCCGAGATGCTGCAACGTCCCGCGTTTCGGGTCGGCGAGATCGACTCCGAACGAAAGGTCGTCATCGAGGAGATCAACATGAACGAGGACGATCCCTCCGACGTGGCGGTCGAGGCGTTCTTCACTTCGCTGTTCGCCGGCCACGCTCTCGAACGCCCGGTGCTCGGCACCAAGGATTCGATCAACGAAATGACGCCGGAGGACATCTCCGGGTATTGGCAAAGACGTTACGGAACCGGCTCGACAGTTGTCGCGGTTGCCGGCAACGTGAGTCACGAACAGGCCGTCGAACTCGTCTCTACGCACTTCGGGGACTGGACTCGCGAGCCAGAGGCAGGACACGACCTGGAGTCGCCCTCCTTCGGCAGCACTGTAAACGTTGTTTCTCGTGAGACCGAACAGGCGCATCTGGTGATCGGAGGAGACTCGATTCACCGGACCGATGAGGGACGGTACGCAGACGCGGTCATGCATCACATCCTGGGTGGCGGGATGTCATCTCGCCTTTTCCAGACGATCCGTGAAGAGAGGGGCCTTGCGTACGCGGTCCAGAGTTTTTCCATGCCTTTTGCCGAGACCGGAGCGTGGGCCGTGTACGTCGGGACCACGCCTGCCAGCGCCCACACGGTCCTCGATCTCGTCATCGCCGAAGTCGAACAGATGGCGGCCGATGGGGTCACGGATGAGGAATTGGAGCGGGCCAAAGGCCACATGCGTGGCTCGCTGGCGCTGTCCATGGAAGACACCAACACTCGCATGACGCGGCTCGGTCGCGCCGAAATAATCGGCTTGCCTCATCTGAGCCTGGATGAGCGGCTGGCCAAAGTCGAGGCGATCACCGCAGAGGACGTGAGGGGGATCGCGGCAGCGGTTCTCGAAGGGCCCAAGGCGCTGGGCGCGGTTGGACCCTTCGAAGCGCCAGATCTCGAACGGCACGTAGCATGATCACAGTCGGTGTCTCTGGTGCGCCAGGCAAGATGGGTCGATTGACCGTAGCGGCTGTAGAGGAGGCGGACGGGCTGGAGATCGGCGGACTGTACGCTCCCGGCCATGGTGGAGAGTCGATCGGGACCTATGCCTGTTCGGACGATCCTGAGACTCTCAGCGGCTGTGAGGTGATCATCGAGTTCACCAACCCGGACGCAACCCAGGCCAACGTTGTGCAGTGGAGACAAAGCGGCGCGGACGTAATCGTCGGCACATCCGGATATACGAGCGAGCGCCTCGCTCAGCTCGCCGACGACTGGGTGGGTCTCGATTCTCGCTGTCTGGTTGTCCCCAATTTTGCGATTGGTGCGGTGCTGATGATGCGCTTCGCCGAACTTGCGGCTCCTCATTTTGAATCGGCCGAGATCATTGAGATGCACCACAAGTCCAAACCGGATGCGCCATCTGGGACTTCGCTACAGACGGCGGCGAGGATGGCGGCGGCCCGGTCAGGGTCAGCCCACGACCGAGGGCTGGAGTTGGTGGCTGGTGCTTTAGGGGCAGATGTGGAAGGCGTGCCGATCCACTCGGTCCGTCTGCAAGGCTCGGTTGCTCACCAAGAGGTGATCTTGGGCACGACTGGCCAGTTCCTGACCATCCGCCACGACACCACCGACTACAAGGCCTTCGCCCCAGGCATAGTCCTTGCCATCAAGAACCGCACCACGCTCCCCCAAGGCCTGACCATCGGCCTCGACTCCCTGCTGGGCGTTTAGTTTCCGAACCCTGGGTAGTACTCGGGGTTCCTGGTGTCGCTATAGCGACGTATTCTCTCCCGAGTTCGCCCGCTGCGACCCTCTTCCATCCCGGTTCGATAGGACGCACAATCCTCCTATGGAACAGAGAGAAACCAACGCGCGCCATCTGGCCAGCCAGAACAACGGATTGGTCTCGTTCGATGACCTGATTGAGATGGGCTACACAACATCGGCCATTCGCCACCGTGTGAACGCGGGTCGTTGGCGCAAGGTTGCTCAGCGTGTGTACGCCTTGAGCCCGCAGATAGACGGCATTGAGCCATGGTTGAGGGCGGCCGTGATGACGTTGCCAGGTGCGGTCGTCTCTCACGAGGCTGCGGCCGAGCTGTACGGCCTTGCGTCTGTGCCCCGGAAGGGCCCTGCGGTTACCGTCAATCGGTCTGGAACCCATTCATATTCGGTCGTGACCGTGCACCGAACGGAAGATCTCAGGACGAGTCATTGTGTGTACTTCAAGGGCTTTCCGACGACCACAGGCGCGAGAACAATTGTCGATCTCGCAGCGGTCATGCGGGCCGAACCATTCGAAAGAGCTCTCGATGCGGCCGTTTCGGCCCGGCTCGTGACGCTCCACGAAGTTCGCAACGTCATGGAGCAGATTGCAAGACGAGGAAAACCCGGCGTCGCGACTCTTCGCTATCTCCTGGACTTGCGTGAGTCGGAGCCGGAGGTGGGCCATTCGGAGCTCGAACGAAGGTTTGTGCGGTTGGTCCGAGATGCCGGCATCGCCTTGCCAGAAAGCCAAGCGACTGTCAGCTGGCTGGAACCATGGGAACGAGTGGATTTCGTCTACCGGGATTCACGGATAGCGATCGAACTCGATGGTCGTAGGTGGCATACCGACAGTGAGACCTGGGAGAGTGATCGGCGGCGTGACCAGAAGGCGGTTGCGGCTGGATGGACGCTGCTGCGTTTCACCTGGAAACAGGTCACAACCGAAGCTGAGATGGTCGATTCAACTCTGCGTTCAGTGCTCTCGAGGCAACGAACCCGGGTGTCATAGCGCGCTACGAGGCGCGAATCTGGCTACCACTGCACTTTGGACTGTTCGTCGACCGATCCGTTATTGGGGCCCCCAGGGTCGCTATAGCGACTCAGGTAACCCTGGGTACAAGGCAACTCTTCGAGTTGCGTGGGTTCGCCAGATCAACGCACTCTGTCGACTCCGAGGGCGAGGATGGCGCCGAAAGCGAGGGCTGTTGTTATGAAGATGATTGTTAGCCGGTTCCAACGTGGGGTCCACGGCTCCGCCTCTTGGCCCAGCCGAGCGTGAAACATGGCCGCGACGAGCCACAGCATGGCATCAACCGGCCACGCAATCACCAGATCACCGCCGGGGATCACGGTGAAGACGGCCGAGACCGGGGTGCCGGCGAATATCAGCGTGAAGGAGAGCCATTCACAAACGCCGGTGCAGGAGTCCGGGCGCCCCAGGATGAAACCGGTGGCCCAGAGGATGGCTCCGATGCCGGCCAGGGCAATCGCGGTTGTGCCGACAACTCGACAACCGATTCCTTCTTGTTGGCCTGGTGGCTGGTCGATCAAATTGCGACGAGCTTCAGGACTCGGTGATTTCCACCGACTCGATCACGCAGTCTTCGATCGGCTTTTCACCAGACCTGGGCTGAGCGGCGATGGCGTCGACTGCATCCAACCCGTCGGTGACGTTGCCGAAGATCGTATATGAGTGGGGCAGCCCGACATCTTCCAGGCAAATGAAGAACTGGGATCCGTTGGTGTGTGGTCCTGCGTTGGCCATGGCGACGACGCCCCTGGAATATTCGCCTTCGCCCTCTACCTCGTCGCTGAATTGATATCCTGGACCCCCCCTGCCGGTCCCGGTCGGATCTCCGCCCTGGACAACGAAACCTGGAACAACCCGGTGGAAAATCACGCCGTCGTAGAAGCCATCGCGTGCGAGGAAGACGAAATTGTTGACCGCCATCGGTGAACGGGGGGTATCAAATTCGATCGTCACGTCGCCATGATTCGTGTGGAGAACGGCCGTGTATGTGGTGTCGAGGTCGACGCTCAGATCTGGAGCGGATGCGTATTCCTGGGCCATGTCAAGCCTTTCGCGGGTCGATGTCAATCGGCGAAGAGATTAGGACCGCCCCGGGATAAACCCAATTGCCCGGCGGTGAGGGCGGAACCCTAGGTGGCGACTCGGCGATCGCCTGGTTCGATTCGCACCCGAGCTAGCGGCTCTGAGATTCGCGGAGACCGGCCAGGACCCGATCAGGGGTCAGAGGGAACTCGCTGAACCATACGCCGGTGGCGTCGTGAAGGGCGGCGACGATTGCCGGCGCATACGGGATCAGCGGCATTTCGGCCATCCCTCGTGCTCCCCAAGGGCCGAGGGGGTCTGCGATTTCGACGATGACGGTCTCGATTCGATCAGGCACATCTTTGGTTCCGGGCACCAGATAGCCGGAGAAGGTCGGGTTGGTGATTCGGCCTTCCACCACGGACAGCCGTTCGGACAAGACGTAGCCGTGGGCTTGGACTATCGCCCCTTCAACCTGGCCGCGGACGAGGATTGGATTGATCGCCCTTCCGACGTCAATGGCGCACCAGACAGTGCCGACCCGCACATGGCCGGTTCCAACGTCGACTGCCACGTCGACGATCTCGGCGACATATCCGAACGCGAACACTGGCGAGCCGACGCCGGTTTCCGGATCGAGAGCTTCGGTCGGCGGTGGCACATATCGGAAGTCACCGACTGCAGGCCGTTCCCCCTCGTTCCAAGCCTTGGTCGCCACTTCGGCGGCACCTTGGATGGCATTGCCGGACATGAAGGTCAATCGTGAGGCAGACGCAGACCCTGAGTCGCCAGAAGTGGCCGTGTCCGAGAATGTGCCGGTCACTTTGTCAAGCGGCAGCCCGACCGCCTCAGCCGTCATCTGGAGAAAGGCAGTGTGGGCGCCTTGTCCGACGTCCGCGCCGGCGTGGGCGAGATGTGCCGACTCGATGTCTTCGTCGCCGTCCAGGGTGACGGTCGCTTCGCAGCGTTCAGGAAAGCCCATTGCGAAGCCGACGTTCTTGAGGGCACAGGCGACCCCCCGACCAGAGCGGGTGGATGGCTGGTGGGCGCCGAGCGTGCGGATGGCGCTCACGGACGGCGGGTTGGCGATCGCCTCGCCCCATCCGGCCGCGCCAGAGCATGCATCGATCACCGCGTCGATGCTCACGCCATCAGGCATCACCGTCTGGGTGATGAAGTCATCGCCGTCGTGGAGGATGTTGGCCATCCGGATCTCGACGGGGTCCATGCCGAGCGCATGGGCCATCTTGTTCATCTGTGTCTCGGAGACGAAAGAGCCCTGGGGGCCTCCGAAACCTCTGAAGGCGCCGCCAGGCACTGAGTGTGAATACACAGCCCTGGAATCGACTCTCGCGTTCGGAATGTTGTACGGCCCGGTCAGGGAGAGGTGCAGGTTGGCGAGCACTTTGTTCGAGGTGTAGTTGTATGCGCCGGAGTCCAATACGGCGTCTGCCTCGACTGCAACGATCTTTCCATCTGAGGTGGCGCCCCACCTGGCTGTGACCTGTGCTCGGTGCCGCTTGTGGTGGCCGACGATGCTCTCTTCGCGGTTCCACACCGTTCGAATCGGTCGGCTGATTCCCCGGTCCCGCATTTTCAGCGCAGCAGCGGCCATGACGATTTGCAGGCTCATGTCCTCTCTGCCGCCAAAGGCGCCGCCGATCGCAGGGTAGATCACCCTCACGACTTCGGGCGGGAGGTCGAGGGCGTGGGCGATCTGGCCCCGGTCCTCGTGAGCCCATTGTCCGGCAACCTCGACTGTGACCCTGCCATGGTCGTCGATGTAGGAGACGGCGGCTTCCGGCTGCAGGTATGCGTGTTCCTGGTGGGGGAGGGTGTAGGTGCCTTCGATGATGTGGTCCGCCATGGCCCAGCCGACTTCGATGTCCCCTTTTCGGATTTTCAGCTGGTAGTAGGTGTTGGTTTCGAGCCCGTTCTCGGGGTGGACCAACGCTCCGTTTGTTTCTGTTTCTGAGAAGTCCGGAGCCATCTGGAGCTGCTCCCAGGTGATGTCCAATGCCTTCGCTCCTGCCAGGGCGGCCTCCGTTGTTTCAGCGATCACGACTGCGACCTGATCCGCTTCCCATCTCGACACGTCGGAAGGCACCTTCGACCTGCCAGTTCCGTCGACTCCAACCAACACAGGTTGGTCGAACATGGTGAGCCCGTATTCGTTCATCGGGATGTCCGCCGCGGTGACAACATCGACGACGCCGGCTATTGCCACTGCCCGGTCCGTGCTCATGGACAACATGAGGGCGTGTGGTTGGTCCGAGAAGACCACCTTGGCCGTGAGTGCGTCTTTGGCTTCCAGATCTCCTGGATACAGCGCTGCCCCAGTCACCTTGGCATGACTGTCACGCCTGACTGCGTCGGCTCCGATGGTCATGACCCAGCCTGCCCGTCGGTCATCGCAAGTGCCTCGATGATCGATTCGTATCCGGTGCATCTGCAGATATTTCCGCCAAGGCCTTCACGGAACTCCGAGGAAGTCAGGCCGGCGTGTTCGGAGAGGAGCGAGGAAGCACACATGACAAAACCAGGGGTGCAGAATCCGCATTGCACGGCCCCGAGTCTGACCAAATTGTCCTGAAGTCGGCGGTCCCGATCGGTGTTCAGTCCTTCGATGGTCGTGACCGAGTGTCCATCTGCAGCTGCGGCGGGTACGAGACAGGCGAGCACCGCTTGGCCGTCCATGTGAACTGTGCATGCGCCGCATTCGCCCTCTGCACAGCCTTCCTTGGTTCCGGTCAGGAGGGTGTCGGTTCCGTTGCGGGCGTTGGTCCTTATCCAATCGAGAAGCGTCTCGTGAGTGCCGTCGAGGCCGGCGACTTCGCTTCCGTTGACCTCAATGGAGATGGAGTCCGTCGCTCCGATCGAAGTGGGACCGGACGAGTGGGAACTCTGGCCATTGTTCAGGGTGATGACCCGATCTGGCCACTGGTCTGCTTCCGAACCGTCCGAGAGAGCTTTGAGCATCCGGGAAACTGCCAAGCGCACCATCTGGGTCCGGTACTCGGCCGTGGCCCTTCCATCGGATATGGGATTGACCTCGTCGGCGGCTGCCTGTGCGCAAGTTTCGATCGCCTCGTCTGTCAGCGCACCGCCCAACAAGAGATCGGCTGCGTTGGCCAGAACGACCACAGGGGCGACGCTGCCGAGCGCGATTCTTGCACCTTCGACCACCCCATCCGATTGTGAGATCACAATCGCGGCGTGCACAACTGAGATCGCCTGGGCCGACCGCAGGCCGACTTTGGCGAAGATTCCCGCCTGGTCGTGTCCGAGGCTGGGAAACGAGATCAGTGTGAGCATTTCGTTGGGCTTCATGACCGTCTTGCGCACGCCAATGTAGAAATCGGACATGGCAACGGTTCGCACTCCCTCTCTCGAGGTGAGTTCTACGGTGGCGTCCATAGCCAGGAGCGCCGAGATGGTGTCGTTGGCCGGGCTGGCGGTGATCAGATTGCCTGCGACAGTGGCCTGGTTTCGTAGCTGAGCCGAGCCAACCTCGAGCGAGGCCTGGCCAAGGGGGAGTCCTTTGCGTCTGATGGTCTCGGATGCAACGACCTGGCGGTGAGTGGTGGAGGGGCCGAGCGTTACTGAATCGCCAACCTCCGAAATCCGGTCGAGTCCTTCGATTGCCGACAGGTCGATCATGACCTCGACATCCCTGACCTTCCGCTGCATTTCGAGGAGCAGGTCCGTGGCTCCCGCGACGATGCGAGCCCGACCCTCATACTGATCCAGCAGTCGGACGACTTCTTCGATGCTGGCAGGACGCAGGTACCTGTCGACCGCCCATGTGCGGTCCTGTACCTGGTGCATCAGCCGGTCGTCCCTGTCGAGGCTCTTGAACTGTTGTAGATCACGCTTCCGGCCTCCTGGTACATGACGAGGACCTCGGTCGCTTCGGAGCGCATCACGTCCCTGACCACCTCCACACCCCGCGACTCGAGCGATTCGATCCAGTTCGCCGGCTTGTCTCCCTCATCGAACCCAACGGCCCGAGCGTCCGAATCCCTGGCGCCGATGATCACTTGGGACACTCCGCTCCAAGGTGTTGCTCCAAGGCACATAGCGCACGGTTCGACGCTCGTGACCAGCACGGCCGGCCGGTTGCCTTGGTCGCCAAGGTCGAATCGACCGAGTCTGGCACCGGCAATCGATATCGCGACAATTTCGGCGTGGGCGGTCGGGTTGGATTCCGGGACGACCAGATTGACGCCTGGAGCGATGAGGCGGTCCGTGGATCTGTCAAACACCGCTGCACCGAATGGCCCGCCAGTGTCCCGTTCGACGTTGTGTCTGGCAAGCATGGTTACCAGCGCCATCTTGTCGAGGGCGCTGGGATGGCCCTTGTCGAAATCGACGGCCTCATCCACCCAGTCTGGGAGCCGGCATTCGTATCCCATCGGTCCTTCGACCACGTCAGCCCCCATTCTTGAGCGCGCTCAAGTAGTTGTAGATGGTGATGCGGCTCACGCCCATCGCCTCGCCAATATCTTCGATCGATTTACGGAGCCGGAACGCGCCCCTTTCGTCGAGGAGCAGCACGGCGCGTTGTTTGGTTGCTCGATCCAGCTCGGCGAGGGGCGCGCCAAGTTGATGTTCGACCGTCGCTACGAGACGGTCGAGCGAAACCATGTCGGCCAATCGCACTCCGACGGCCGGTTCGCCTTCCCAGTCGAGGGTGATGTCGCCTTGTTCGATCTCGTCCAACGGGATCACGGCCCCCCCGATCGCATCGATCAGCGGCTTCAATGTCAGAGCGAGCGGGTGGGGACGTGCACTCACGAGTCCTCCATCACGACCTCGACGAGAACCCGGTGTGCGCCGTCGCTGACCGCTGACACCACCATGGCCGCGATCGCGTCGGAAACTTCCGCCACGTTTCCAGTCACCGATGAACCGAAAGGACCCATCGACACTGCGAGACCCTTGGTCTCCATTGCCTCGATTCCGGACAGGACGTGGGGCCCTGGTGAGTCTGCGGAGAACGGTTCGATCACGAACTCGACGGTACAATCGCTCATGTGATCCGGCTCGCGGGGGTGCCATGTCCGCCCGATTGGTTGAGATTTCGACAGGCCGCTGGGAAGAGACCGGAGCGGGTTGCTCCCGACATGAAGCTTCCTCTCGTCTAATGCTGAGGACGCTACCGGCGATTTTACAAAATGTCAAAAAACACTTGACAAAATGTTAAGCGATCGACACAATCGCGTTCACATCAGTTCGGATCGGCAGCCCATGATTCCTGGCTGTTTTCCATAGGGCAAGTATCGAGGAGGGTGACTCTTGGCGAGGAAGATCACGGTTGGCGCGGCGCAGATGGGGGAGATTGCGCGTACCGAGACCCGAGTCGAAGTGGTCAAACGGTTGATCACCTTGCTAGACGAGGGCGCCGAGCGTGGTTGTGACTTGGTCGTATTTCCGGAGCTGACCCTTACAACCTTCTTCCCGAGATGGTTCATCGAAGACAAGCAAGAGATCGAGGCCTGGTTCGAAGCCGAGATGCCGGGGCCGGACACCAAACCGCTGTTCGATCGAGCGTCGGAACTGGGGGTGGGATTCTGTCTCGGGTACGCCGAACTGTTCACAGACGCCGATGGGACCAAACATCGATACAACACCCAGATCCTCGTCGAGAAGGACGGCTCGGTGGTCGCAAAGTACCGCAAGGTGCATGTGCCGGGTCACGAGGAGCACGAACCGGACCGCCCCTTTCAACATGCGGAGCGGTACTACTTTGAACCGGGTCCAGATGGCTTCGATGTGTGGGACGCCTTTGGGGGGACCGTCGGAATGGCAATCTGCAATGATCGTCGTTGGCCCGAGACGTATCGGGTGATGGGGCTCAAGGGCGTCGAACTCATCCTGATCGGGTACAACACTCCGCTCCACTACGAGCCGGACCCCCAGCAGAACGCGTTGGCCGGTTTCCACAACCACCTCGTGATGCAATCAGGCGCCTATCAGAACGGCACCTTTGTGGTCGGCGTCGCCAAGGGCGGAATCGAGGAGGGCGTTGACTCTTTGGCGCAGTCCGCCATCTATGCCCCCTCCGGCCAGATCGTCGCGCAGTGCATCACAACCGGGGATGAGATCGCAGTTGCCACTCTTGATCTCGATTTCTGCGGGTACTACAAAAACACACTCTTCGACTTCGATCGATACCGACAACCTCAGCATTACGGGATCATCACCGAGATCAACGGAGGCCAGGAATGACGACGTTGTTCGAGCTGAACGGAAACCAAGTCGAGGTATACGAACAGCACCCCCATCTACTCGCGGCTCTCCGCAACGAGCTCGGAGTCACCTCCCCCAAGGACGGATGTTCTCCTTCCGGCCAATGCGGAGCGTGCACTGTCCTGGTCGATGGCAGGGCGAAGATCAGTTGCTCGATTTCGCTGGACAAGGCAGAAGGCAAATCGATCACCACCCTCGAAGGGTTCGACCAAACCGAGCGAGACCGATATGCCAACGCATTTGCGGCCACAGGAGCGCTGCAATGTGGTTTCTGCACACCAGGCATAGTTGTGCGAGCCAAAGCGCTGATCGATCAGAAGGGTCCAGATCTCGACCGGGCGACGATTGAAGGTCGACTTGGCGCGCACCTGTGTCGGTGCACTGGCTACACCAAGATCATCGAGGCTGTTGAGCTGCTCGCCTCCGGAGAGTCGATCCCCATTCGTGGGCGTTCGGCCAAGATCGGCGGCGACGGCATCAAGTATGAGGCGAACGAGCTGTCGCTAGGCGATCGTGGATTCGTCGACGACATCGCCATCGACGGGATGTTGCACGCCGTCCTTCGGTTCACCGATCACGCCCGTGCAGATGTCCTCGCCATCGACACATCCGCGGCACTCGCGGCCGACGGCGTTGTTGCCGTCTACACCGCGGCCGACATTCCTGGTGATCTTCGGGTTGGGATTCTCTACAAGGACTGGCCGGTGATGATCCCGGAGGGAGGCAGGACCTCTTATCGAGGCGATGTCCTCGCCATCGTGCTCGCAAATGATGTCGTGAGAGCCAGGGCTGCGGTCGAGCTGGTCGAGGTCGCCTACGAAGTTCACACGCCGTTTTCTGACGTCAACGTTGCCCTCGCCTCCGACGAAGACGTGGTGTGGGAATTGGACGGCAACGTACTGTCGACCTCCGAATATGCCAGAGGAGACGTAGATCTTGCCCTGGCAGAAGCGGCCCATGTCGTTCACGAGGTGTTCACGACTCAGAGAGTCGAGCATGCGTTCTTGGAGCCCGAATCGACTGTCGCTGTGCCAGGTGAACACGGGACACTGCATGTCTATTCGGGCGGGCAAGGGATTTGGGACGACCGGGATCAGATCGCCGCGATCCTCGCCGTGGACACGTCGAAGGTCACCGTTGAGCTGATTTCGAACGGGGGAGCGTTCGGCGGCAAGGAGGACATGTCCAACCAGGGCCATACGGCTCTCGCCGCACACCTGTCGGGTCTGCCCGTCAAGAGCACGCTCACCAGGCCAGAATCCTTCCTCATGCATCCGAAGCGCCACCCGATCACGACGGAGATCTGGATGGGTTGCGACACCGAGGGCAGGGTCAACGCGGTCAAGGCCAGGATGATCGGGGATTCCGGTCCGTATGCCTCAGTCGGGATGAAGGTCCTCGAACGAGCGGCCGGTCACGCCTGCGGGCCGTATGCGGTGGAAAACGTCGACGTGAGGGCCGTTGCTGTTCGAACGAACAACCCGGTTTGTGGAGCCTTCAGGGGATTCGGCGCCAACCAGGCCCAGTTCGCCACCGAGGGGGCGATCGATCGCCTCGCCGAGAAAGTGGGCATCTCAGGCTGGGAGATCAGGGAGCGCAACGTCGCCCGTCCGGGCTCGGTGTGGGGGCCTGGCCAGATCATGGATGACGGAGTGCTGGGCATCGTCGAGTGCCTGGACGCGGTCCGTCCTCATTACGAGGCAGCCATCGAAGCGGGCAAGGCCGTTGGTATCGGGGCCGGCATCAAGAACTCCGGCCTCGGCAACGGATTCAAGGAGGTCGCGAAGGCGGTTGTCAGGTTCAACGAGGAGGGCACGATCGACGTGCGCCACGCCTGGACAGAGATGGGCCAGGGGGTGCACACCGTCGCCCTCCAGGTCGCGGCCGACCTGCTCAGCGCTGACCCGGACAAGATTCGAGTGCTCGCCGATACCAGCCGCGACCTCTCCGCCGGTCAAACGACCGGTTCGAGAGGAACGCTGATGGCAGCCGGATCGATTGAGGACGCGTGTCGAAATGCCATCGCAGACGGCTGCCAGATAGACATCGACTATCACGGTTCTTACACGGTGGACTGGACGAACTCGATCAACGACGGTGTCGACAACCCGATCATCCATTCGGCTTTCGGCTATGCGTGCCAGGTAGTCATCGCCGACCCTGACACCGGCAAGATCGAGCGAGTGGTGGCTGCTCACGACGTAGGAAGAGCGATCAATCCTGTACTGGCGGCCGGTCAGGTCGAAGGGGCCGTTCACATGGGTCTCGGCTACGCGCTCACCGAAGAATTTCCAACAGACGAAGACGCCATGCCGACCAAGTCGACCCTCAGGCAACTCGACATAATCCGACCTAAGGACATGCCAGAAATCGAAGTGATACTCATAGAGGTGCCCCAGCCGAGGTCGCCATTTGGGATCAAAGGTGTCGGGGAAATCGGACTCGTGCCGACCGCAGGAGCGGTGGCCGCCGCCTATCACGCGCTCGACGGCAAGTGGAGAACTCGCCTCCCGCTGAACGTGCACGAACCCCTCGAAATCGGAGACTGACGTGACCGCCTCGACTCAGGGACTGGTCTGTTCGCACCATCACCTCTATTCGGCTCTGGCCAGAGGAATGCCAACACCTCCGAAGATGGCAACGAACTTTCGCGAGATCCTCGAACAGGTCTGGTGGAGGCTGGACATGGCGCTCGACCTCGAAATGGTGCGCTGGTCCGCGAAGCTGGGCGCGCTCGAGGCGCTGGAAAGCGGCACGACCGCAATCATCGATCACCACGCCTCTCCGAACGCGATCGAGGGTTCGTTGTCGGTCATCGCGGACGCTTGTGCCGAGGTGGGGGTGCGGGTCGCCTGCGCCTACGAAGTGACCGACCGCCACGGCGCAGATGGGGCACGTCGAGGGCTCGAAGAGAATCGGCGCTTTCTCGCAGAGGGCGGTAGGGGATGGGTCGGAGCCCATGCCTGTTTCACGCTCTCAGACGACACGCTCGATCGTGTGGTTGGCTTGGGCCAGGACACAGGTGCAGGCGTACATATTCACGTCCACGAAGGGCCAGATGATTCCGAGGCGGGCGCCCGTCTCTCCGGAAGGACAGACGACCGTTGGCTGCTGGCCCACTGTGTGTCTCTCGAAACCGAGCTGGCTGGCACGATTCTGCACAATCCCGAATCGAACATGAACAACGCGGTCGGTTACGCGAACCCCGTCAGATTCAACAACGCGGTGGCGCTTGGAACGGATGGGATAGGTGCCGACATGCTCGGCTCGTTCAGAGCCGCCTATCTCAAACATCGTGAATCGGATGTCACTGCGACTCCAGATGCTGCCTGGTCTTGGTTGGAGACCGGTTGGGATCTCTTTCCGGAGGCCAGGACGGATGCCGTGTCCTGGTCATACGAGCCGATCGATCCCTGGCACCTCGCCTTCACTCCTGGAGTGCGTCCAATCGAGATAGCCATCGATGACCAGCTGGTGTTCGCAGATGGATCGCCCACGTTGGTCGATGGGGACGAGATCAGGGCCAAGGCCGCCGAACAGGCGACCAGATTGCATGCCAGATTGTGACGGAAGAGATGAAACAGCCGCCGCTTACGCCGATGAGCTTGACCACGATGCTCGGCCGGATTGCCCACGAGTGGGAGACCAGGACCCGGATATTCGACCTGCCTTCTGCCCGGATCTGGAAGCCGGATCCCGAGGTCGACCTTGGCATCGAGTTCCTTGGCAGGCCGGCCGCGACCCCGCTCGGTCCGGCCGCCGGTCCCCATACCCAGATGGCCCAGAACATCGTTCTCGCCTGGCTGGGCGGGTCGAGAGTGTTCGAGCTCAAGACGGTGCAGGTCATCGACGATTTGGATATCGCCAGACCCTGCATCGACATGCAGACAATCGGGTACAACATCGAATGGAGCCAGGAACTGAGTGTTCCGGCCTCGATCGATGAATACGTCAAGGCCTGGATGATCATCGAGATCCTCAAACGTTGGGAGCCCCTCTCGGATCACGTCGGTCCGGAAACCGGCGCCTTGGTGTTTGACATGTCCGTTGGGTATGACCTCGCAGGGATCTCTTCTCCGAAGATCACGAACTTCATCAACACCCTTCAAGACGCTTCCGAGAGGATCGATGCCCTGCGGGCCGAGATTCCTGCACCCTTCGAAGAGTTCAGAGATTTCGAATTCCCGACGAAGATCGCTGACACTCTCACCTTGTCCACGTTCCACGGATGCCCTCCTGACGAGATCGAGAGCATCGTGCGATACCTGATGGACACTCACGGTCTCGATGCAATCGTCAAGCTAAATCCGACCTTGCTGGGGTTCGAGAGAGTGGACGCTCTTCTGCACGAAACGCTCGGCTACGACGATGTGACCATTTCGAGGGACGCCTTTGACGCCGACCTTCAGTTCGATCGGGCTCTCGAACTCATTGGGGGTCTGCGAGCCCACGCTGACGCCGGGGGCCGGCGGTTCGGTATCAAGCTCAGCAACACCCTCGTCGTGGTGAACGAGAAGGGTTGGATGCCAGATGATCCGATGTATCTGTCAGGCCCTCCGCTTCATGTGATCGCTTCGTCGATCCTCAATCGCCTGGTCGAGGCCCTCCCAGGCGTATTCGACCTCCCGGGTCAGGAAGGGTCCTCGCCGGTCACGTTCTCCGCTGGAGTGACCAAAACGAACGTTGCGGACACGATCGCCATGGGAGTGGCTCCGGCCACGATCTGTTCCGATCTACTCAAACCCGGCGGGTACGGCAGGCTCAAGCCGATGCTCAATGCACTAGTGGCGGAGATCGGCAAGGCCGGCATGACTTCGTTGCGAGATTGGCGGCAGGCCAGGCACGCAGAAGCGGTCGCAGCCGGGCACCGAGACTGGGTGGCAGCACACGTGTCCTCGATCACCGGCGAAGGGGTCGGCCTCTACGACAAGATCGGCAATTCGAAAATGCCTCGGCGGGTCGAATCCGAACTTCAGATGTGGGGTTGTGTCGCTTGCAATCTGTGCGTAACGGTCTGTCCGAACGGAGCGTTCATGAAGTTGCCATCGCCCGCCGAGTTGGCAGAGCAAATCGGTGGCAGGTGGCAATACATAGTACTGGCCGAGTTGTGCAACGACTGCGGAAACTGCCTTACCTTCTGCCCTGAGGATGGAGATCCCGCTCAGGTCAAGCCTCGGCTCTATCTCGACGAATCCCGATTTGCCGGAGCGGACGGCCAAGCCTTCCAGCTCACTGCCAACGGGCTGAATCTTGGTGCGCTGGCTTCGGTTGGATGGGAATCTGAGCTGGAGAGACTCGCAGCGGTGATTGCCGGAGATCAAGGAGTGCCGATTCGTGCCGCCGACCTCTGATCCCAAGGTGCGGCTCCTCGGAACACGTGCAGCATTTGACGTTCCAAATTCCCGCGAACAGCGCTGCGGCCCTACTGGTTAGAAGATCGCGGTGGCCAGGCGGCGGCGATAGTCGCCGACCATGGGTGTTTCGCTGCCGAGAACTTCGAAGATGTCGAGCATCGCGATGCGGGCATCGTCTGAGCGTTCACCCCTCGCTTCGACCAGTGCCAAAAGACCATTCAGCGCGGCCTCGTAGTCACCGGCGGCGCCCTTTGCTCTTGCCAGATCGAATGCCGCGGATTCGTCCTCCGGGTCGGCGGCAACGGCGGCCTCCAGTTGGCCGATGTCCAGGTCGGTTGCACTACTCATCCTGGCGGCGGCCAGCATCGCTTTTACTTCTTGGGTCTCCGAAACGGGCTCAAGGATGTTGATCGCTTCTTCGTTGTCACCTCGATCGAGCAGCAGGCCTGCCAAGGTGACCGCCGCATCGTGGTGGGTGCTGTCCACCTCGAGAACTCCACGTAACAAACGTTCGGCGCCCGGTTCGTCGCCTGCCTCGTACAGACGATCCGCATCCGCAACGGCCTGGTCGAGATCGGATGGAAGGAGGGCTTCGATGAACTCTCGGACTTGTGATTCTGGCAGTGCGCCGGTAAACCGACTGACCGGCTGGCCGTCCTTGAAGGCGATCACGGTCGGGATGCCCTGAATGCCGAACTCGCTTGCCAACTGTTGGTTCCGGTCGGAATCAATCTTGGCAAGCCTGATCCGGCCACCTGCCTCGCCGACCACCTTTTCGATTATGGGTGAGAGGACCTTGCACGGACCGCACCAGTCCGCCCAAAAGTCCACCAGCACAGGAACTTCGTGGGACCGATCCAGGACTTCTCTTTGGAAATCTGTCGTTTCGACGTCGCTGACATATGTGGTCATGATTGGGCCACGATACCCGGGTCCGGCCCCCTAACCTGACAGCGTCGAGAGAGGAAGTTCGCAACGATGGCACCATTCGGGTCCCTGCTCACTGCAATGATCACGCCGTTCCGTGAGGACGGCATGGTCGATTTCGAACGGACTGCCCGGCTCGCGAACTACCTGGTGGACACCGGCTCGGAAGGGTTGGTCGTGACGGGGACGACCGGGGAGTCCCCAACCTTGAGCGACGTGGAGATGATTGCCATGTACAGGGCGGTTCTGGATGCGGTAGGAGACCGCTGTCACGTCATCGCCGGAACCGGGACCAACGACACCGCGCACTCCGTCGAGCTGAGTCGCAAAGCCGCCGAGGTCGGGGTGCATGGATTGATGGCGGTGACTCCTTATTACTCGAGGCCGAGCCAAGAAGGCATACGGGCCCATTTCGAGGCGATCGCCAGTTCCACGGATCTTCCACTCATCATCTACAACATCCCATCGCGCACTGGGCGGCTGGTCGAGGTCGAGACCTTGGCTCGCCTGGCCGAGCACGAGAATATCGTTGCCACCAAGGATGCCGTGGAGGACATTGGGTTCACTTCTGCGTGTCGCCAGTGGCTGCCGCTCGACTTCCCGATCTATTCGGGAGCCGACGCCTACACGCTCCCGATAATGGCGGTAGGTGGGGTCGGCTGCATCTCGGTGTTGTCTCACTTCGCAGGACTCAACATCAAAAGGATGATCGAGGCTTTCACTGCCGGTGATGTCCGTGAAGCCGAGCGGCTCCACCGTGGCCTGATGCCTCTGTTCGCAGCTGGATTCATGGAACCGAACCCGTCGCCAACCAAGGCAGGACTCACCGAGCTGTGGGAGCCGGTTGGCAATCCGCGGCTGCCGCTGCTGGCCGCGGCAGGAGAAACGACGAAGGCGATTGTTGAAGCCGTCGGAATTTCGGAGGCGCTGTGAGCGTCAAGGTCACATTTCTGGGGGGTCTCGGCGAGATCGGCCGTAATTGTGCGGCAATCGAAATTGACGGCCAGATCGCAGTGATCGACTGTGGCCTGATGTTCCCTGAGGAGGACATGTTCGGCGTGGATCTTGTCTTTCCCGACTGGAGTTGGCTCGTCGAGCGGGCCGAAGATGTGCGCTGCGTCATCCTCACCCATGGGCACGAGGACCACATTGGCGCCCTCAGCTATTTTCTTCGGGAACTGAGCGTCCCGGTCTACGGGACGAGACTCACCCTGGAGTTGGCCGCACCCAGAGTCGAGGAGCTCAGGGTCGAAGCAGTGTTCCGCCCAGTTGCAGACACGAGGTGGGTTACGGATGGGCCGTTCAAGTTCCAGTTGGTCCCCGTCTCACACTCTGTCCCGGACGGCGCCGCGGTGGCTTTCGACACCCCTGAAGGCATCATCCTGCACACCGGAGATTTCAAGCTCGATCCGACGCCGATCGATTCTCGTCCCACCGACCTTCCTACCTTTGCCGAGCTGGGACGCAAGGGCGTCCGCCTATTGCTTTCGGACTCGACCAACGCTGAGCGGGTTGGGATCATCCCTTCGGAGCGGTCCTTGAAACAGACCATCCACAACATCGTCAAAGAAGCGGACGGCCGGGTCATTGCGGCGTGCTTTTCGAGCCACATCCATAGGGTTCAGCAGATAGCAGATGCGGGTCTGGCTGCGGGTCGTTACATCGCCTTCCTCGGTCGATCGATGGAACGCAACGTCGTTCTCGGTCAGCGAGTTGGCGTGCTCAATCTCCCTCAAGATCGGATCCTGCCCATTGAGGAGCTGTTGTCGAGACCCGCAGCCCAGACGATGATCATCACAACCGGGTCACAGGGAGAGCCATTCGCAGCACTTTCACTGATGGCGGCCCGTCGCCACAGGTGGGTGACTCTGGAAGAGGGAGACACCGTGCTCATCTCGGCCACCCCGATCCCAGGGAACGAGACTGCGGTCTCCAAGGTGATCTCGGGTCTCAACAAGGCGGGGGCAAGAGTGATGCACGGTCGCAACGCCAACGTGCATGTTTCAGGCCATGCGGCCCAGGAGGAACTCAAGACGTTCCTCAACGTGGTGAGACCGACCGCCTTCGTACCGATCCACGGTGAGTATCGCCACCTTTTTGCCCACGCGGATCTCGCGGCAGAGATGAACGTACCCCAGATCAACGTTCTCGAAGACGGCGACGCGATAGTGATCGATGGTGACAAGACGATCGTCGAACGCAACGCGGTGGAGGCGGGCTACGTCTACTTGGACGGATCCGGTGTCGGCGATGTACGAGATGCGGTCCTGCGTGATCGCTCACACCTCGGAGACGATGGGGTAGTCGTGGTGATGGTCGCCCTCAACGCAAAGACCCGCGAGATCATCGACGGTCCAGATCTCAATTCGCACGGATTCATCGACGATCCCGAACCGGTTCTCGCCAAGGCAGCAGAGGCGGTCGAGACGACCATCAAAGACTACGAGTTCGGCAACACAGAAGAGACATTGTCTGTGGCAATCCGCCGTACAGTGCGACGGGTCATCAAGAGCGAGACCAAACAGCGGCCAGTCGTCCTCCCGGTGGTCGTGGAACTCTGACGCCTAGAGCGTTGGTTCGGTTGGCAGATTGATTCAGGGTCCGGTGAGTGAGAACGATTGGCCTCCGAAATCGCTCTCACCTTCGTATTCGCGCGGATCGCGCGAACGATCGCGCGGAGAGTCGTTGGCCGAAGTGTTCCAGGGGTGTAGAGTCTCAAACACATGGCACATAGGACACCCACCCGCCAAAAGGGCAAGGGGCGGAAGCGGGTGTCATCGCCGCGAAATCGGCGTCCGAGTGGCTCTTCGACGAAGGCCAGAAGGGCGCCGGCGAACAAGACCAAGGTCACCAGGGCCAGACCCGCTGCTGGGCGGAAGGCCAAAACTCAATCCCGAGCTGCGGTTCGGCCAGGTCGGCTGAGCGCGTTTCGGGAATGGCTCCGCTACGGCATCGGCCGCCAAGCCGACGATGTATGGGGCCTGGTCTTGGCAGTTTCAGGTGCGATGGTCGCTCTGGCATTCCTCGGGGCGGCCGGTCCGCTCGGACGTTGGATTGCGTCCTCTTTGAAGCTATTGGCGGGCGTGTGGGCCTATTCGATCCCGATCGGTTTGGTCACGCTTGGTGCGATTCTCATCACTGGTCGGCATCGAAACGACTACGGGAAGATCGGTTGGGGCGCCCTTGTGGCATTTGTGGGCTCCCTCTCACTGTTCCATCTTCTCACCGGAAGCGTCGCGTTGGCCGACAGCATCGAACTCGTCAAGACTCGAGGGGGAGCGCTTGGCTCCTTGGTCGCTTTCCCGCTCAGGAGAGTGATCGGTTTTTGGGGGGCCTTCCTGGTTCTATCTGCGATCACGTCGGTTGGAATCCTCCTGTCCACAAGAACCTCGATTCGTGAAGTAGCCCGGGCCATCCTGGAGTTGTTCAATCTGGCCAAGCTCAGGGTGATCCAATGGCGGGCCGAACCCGCGCCTGAACGGGTCCACAAGGCGCCGCCGCTGATCATCGAACAGCGGCGTCCCGTCGGTTCGAGGCCAAAGAAGGGCGGGCCTACCAAACCGGCTGATGAACCTGGCCCCAAGCCTGGCGCCGCACCTCGGGCGAAACCGGTGCCCAAGGTCGCCGCCGGGACCTATCAGCTGCCACCGCTCGATCTTCTGTCCGAAGGTGGAGGCGAGGGTCAGTCGCGGCGTCAACTGGAGGAGACAGCTCGCGAGCTCGAGGAGGCGCTCCGACAGCACAATGTCGACGCGAGGCTGACCAAGATCGTCCCCGGGCCGACCGTCACCCGCTACGAAATCGAGCTGGCACCAGGCGTCAAGGTATCAAGGGTCACCAACCTCGCCAACGATATCGCCTACGCGTTGGCCACCCCAGATGTGCGATTGCTCGCTCCTATACCGGGAAAATCGGCTATCGGCGTGGAAGTCCCCAACCGGCGTAGACAGATGGTCACTCTCCGAGACGTTCTTGGCTCGCCGGAGGCCAAATCGCAGACGCATCCACTGGCTGTGGCTCTCGGTCAAGACATCTCAGGGGCGCCGCAGATGCTCAATCTCGCCGAACTTCCCCACGTCCTCATCGCCGGTGCGACGGGGGCAGGCAAGTCCTCGTGTATCAACGTCCTCGTCACTTCTTTGTTGATGCGGACCAGGCCAGAAGACGTGCGGCTGATCATGGTCGACCCCAAACGGGTGGAACTCGGGCAGTACAACGGCGTTCCTCACCTGCTGACGAAGGTGATCACCAATCCCAAGAAGGCATCAGATGCGTTGCAATGGGCCGTTGGTGAGATGGACAGACGCTACGACCTGTTGGCGGATTCCGGGGTTCGGGACATCGTCGGTTACCGCGAAAAATTCGATTCAGGCGGCCTCGATCCGGACGGATTCGATCGATTCCCCTACCTTGTCATAATCATCGACGAGTTGAACGACCTGATGATGGTCGCAGGCCGCGATGTCGAAAACGCCATCGTGAGGATCGCCCAGATGGCCAGGGCGGTCGGAATCCACCTGGTGATCGCCACACAACGTCCTTCCGTCAATGTGATCACAGGTGTCATCAAGGCGAATGTGCCGAGTCGGTTGGCTTTTTCGGTTGCCTCGCAGACCGACTCCAGAGTCATCATCGACACTGTCGGCGCCGAGAAGCTGATCGGGATGGGCGACATGTTGGTCGTAACGGCCCGCGAACCGCGCCCGATCAGGGTGCAGGGAGCGTGGGTGGAAGAGTCTGAGGTTCACTCGGTAGTCGATTGGGTCAAGGCGCAGATGGCTGCCGAATACGAGCAGATAGCAGAGAAGGTTGCCGCGACTAGGCAGCAGACAGCGGAGGCAGACGAGGGCGAAGATCCGGAGTTGCTCCGTCAGGCGATCGAGCTGGTTGTTCGGTCCCAGCTCGGGTCGACCTCGATGCTGCAGCGAAAGCTGCGGGTTGGATTCGCCAGAGCAGGCCGGCTGATGGACATCCTCGAATACAAGGGAATCGTGGGTCCCTCAGAGGGCTCCAAGGCGCGGCAGGTGTTGATGACAATCGACGAGCTGCCTGCGCCACACGAAGAACGAGCGGGCGTCTGAGGCCGGTTGAATCCCTGACCGTCCAGCCGTCGAGTAAACCTTTTGGACGAACCTGGCGATATGACTGGTGAATGTCCATTTTCCGGCCGTCGGCCCATGCAGAAGGCAGCGGCACCTCGTTAGTGATCTCGGAGGAGGACCCGTGGTGGGAACCGCCTTCACGCTCCGGTCCGCCCTCGCGCTCCGAGCCGACCTCTCTGTCAGAGTTGCCGCCTTCGCCTCGAATCTTCCCCCGCACGGAGATCGACCTCGATCTCACCAGCGACTTCAGGCGAACCGGAACCCGGCGCGGGTGGGTGACAAGGGGACCAGTTGATGTAGCGACGTCGCATCTCCTGCTGCTGAGAGCATTCCTCGCGTTCGCATGGTTGAGGGCGGCGTTCGACAAGGTGGCCGATCCGTCGTGGTGGGATGGCACGGTAGTGACCTCTTTCCTCACCGGCGGGTCTGGCGCGGAGCCATTGGCCGGGTTTCAGGTGTTCGCGGAAGCAATCCTGCTCAAAGCACCGGCGTTGATCGCGGCGCTCGTACTGCTGGCTGAGTTGACCATCGGGATTGGACTCATGACCGGTTTTCGCTTCGATGCAGCACTCGGCGTTGGCATCGGGTTGTCCATGACGTTCTTGGCGGCCGGCCGGATCAATCCCGCCGCGTTCTACTTGGTGATCCAGCTCGCCATGCTTGGGTCTCCGGCCGGCCGTGTGTATCGACTAGATCCCTGGTCCATGCCGAGAGTTGCCCACTGGGCTCCGTGGGCGGTCATGTGGGCTGGGTCCGTCTTGGTCTGGTCTGTGGGTTCAGCCGGGCCGCTTTCGACCGGCTCCGTCGCGGAACCGGCTGCGGTCCTCGGATTCTCGTCGTTGTTTGCGCTCCTGACCATTGGCCTGCTCTGGCGTCGAGAACACCGAACCGTGACTGGCGGAGCGTAAGCCGACGCCCGCCAGCCGAATGACGACCCGCGCTTGGGGCCGTGCACCTATCGTTCGTGACCTGATGCAGGCCCCAACTGTCGACTCCGAATTCATTCGAGTGAGAACCACGGATGTGGTTCTCGATGGCGGAACGACGATCTGCGTTCGTCCGATCGTGCCGGACGACAGGCAAGGCATCGCCGAAGGTCTGGCGCGTTTGTCTGACGAAACCCGTTACTCCCGCTTCTTCAGGTCAGTCGACCGGTTGTCGGAACGTGAGCTGACGTACCTGACGGAGATCGACTATCGAGATCACTTTGCTTGGGTTGCGACGAGTAAGGAGACCCCACCGAGCGGCCTGGGAGTAGCGAGGTACATTCGTTCCCAAGACGAGCCGACGATTGCCGAGGCCTCGGTAGTCGTCGTGGACGCCTACCAGGGCAAGGGGATCGCCAGGGTTCTCCTCGAATTGTTGTCAGGGACGGCGCTCGAACACGGCGTGACCGCGTTCCGCTCGTACGCGCTTCCATCGAATCGGGCCGTGATCGACAGCATGTACAAGGCAGGGACGTCTGTGACCCTCAACGACGAGGAGGGCTTCGTCCGGCTGGACGTGGAGCTGCCGGCCGTGACCGGCCTCCGTGACTCTGCAATGTATGAGGTACTGAGAGCCGCAGCCACGGGAGCCATCTCGTTAGATCGGCAATAGGCTGGTTCGCAGATGGAACAGATTCTTACGCCTGAAGGAACCCTCATTGCCGATTCGCCGCTCGGCGTAGACGATGTCCGTCGACTGTACCGGTCCATGGTTGCCGCTCGTCTATTCGACCGGAAGTCGGTAGCTCTACAAATGCAAGGGAGGCTGGCCACCTACGCCCCGTTCGAAGGTCAGGAGGCCGCTCAGGTTGGCTCGGCTGCCGCAATGCGCTCGGACGACTGGATGGTGGCCACGTATCGGGACGCGGCGGCAATGTGGATGCAGGGATACCCGTGGGAGTCGTTGTTCCTGTGGCGGTCAGGAGATGAACGGGGCGGTCGACCGCCGGATGATGTTCCGGTGCTTCCTCCTTCGATCACTGTCGGCGCCCACATGCTCCATGCGGTGGGCCTTTCCTGGGCGGCCAAATTGCAAGGTCGTGACACGGCCTCGGTGACCTACTTCGGGGACGGGGCGACCTCGGAGGGCGACTTTCACGAAGCCATGAATTTCGCCTCCGTGTACAGCACTGGCACGGTGTTCGTCTGCCAGAACAACGGTTACGCGATATCGATGCCGACCGACCGCCAGACCAGTTCAGACACGATTGCCCAAAAGGCCGACGCCTATGGGATGCCTGGGGTGCTCGTCGATGGAAATGATCTGCTGGCGATGTATGACGCGACCTCTGTTGCCCTCGCACGGGCCAGGGCTGGCGATGGTCCAACCCTCATCGAAGCCCTGACCTACCGGATTGGCCCACACACAACTAATGATGACCCCGGCCGCTACCGCCAACGAAGGGAAGAAGACGAGTGGCGGCTCAAGGATCCGATCGAAAGGGTGCGTCGGTATTTGGAGGCTATGGGCGTCTGGGATCCGGCCTGGCAGGCAGAAATCGAAAACGTCGAATCCGAGGTCATCGAGTCGGCAGTCGGCCAGGCCGAGGCAGTCGAATCTCAAGATCTCGAAATGATGTTCGGCGGAATGTTCGAGACTCCGACTCAGAACCTGATCGCCCAGCGCGAGCTCATGCGCCCCCACCTGGAGGGCGAGTGATGGTCGTGATGAACCTGGCAGAAGCCATCGGCTCTGGCCTCGACGATGCTCTGTCAAACGATGATCGAGTCGTTCTGCTCGGCGAGGATGTCGGGCGCAACGGCGGTGTCTTCAGGGTGAGTAGTGGACTCCAGGAGCGCCACGGCGAGAACAGAGTGATCGACACCCCCGTGGCCGAATCGGGCATTGTCGGCACTGCAGTGGGATTGGCGATCGGCGGGATGCGCCCGATCGTCGAGATCCAGTTCATGGGTTTTTCGTACCCGGCCTTCGACCAGATCGCCTCTCATGTCGCCCGCATGCGGAACCGATCGAGGCACCGATTCACCGTCCCGATGGTCATCCGTCTGCCATACGGCGGAGGGATCGGCGCGGCGGAGCACCACAGCGAGTCGAATGAGGCGATCTATGTGAACACGCCCGGCCTCAAGGTGGTCGTGCCATCTACGCCTTACGACGCCAAAGGCCTGCTCACGAGCGCGGTCGCCGATCCGGATCCGGTGATCTTCTTGGAGCCGATCCGCTTGTACAGGGCAGTCAAAGAGGAGGTTCCCGGTGAACCTTTTGACGTACCGATCGGTCAGGCGAGAATCATCCAAGCAGGTGAAGATGTAACGATCATCACCTACGGGGCGATGACCAAAGAATGCAGAGCGGCGGCCCAACAACTCGATACCGAAGGGGTGTCCGCCGAGGTGATCGATGTCAGGACACTGGTACCCCTAGATGTGGAGACATTGGTGACTTCGGTGACCAAGACCGGCAGGGCGGTGGTCGTCAACGAAGCCGCCAGAACGGGCGGATACGCAGCGGAGATCGTCGCTCAACTTCAGCACGAGGTCCTCTTTTCCTTGGAGGCTCCGGTTGAACGGGTCACCGGATGGGATACCGTGTTCCCGTTGAAGAAGACAGAGTCCTATTACCTGCCGAGCGTCGCCAGAATCGTGGCTGCCGCCCGAACAACCTTGGAGGCGTGAAGATGGCGTTGGAGTTCCTGCTCCCAGACATCGGTGAGGGGCTCACCGAAGCTCAGATCGTCAAGTGGTTGGTTGAGCCTGGCCAGCCGGTCGGCCTCGACGAGCCGCTGGTCGAATTGGAAACCGACAAGGCGGTCGTTGAGATTCCCGCGCCCGTCGCCGGTCTGCTCCTTCATCAGGGCGCTAGCGCAGGCGAAATGCTGGATGTTGGCAAGATTCTGGCGGTCATCGGCGAGCCTGGAGAGAAGTGGGGGAACGAAGATCCCGGCGGGTCTGGAGACGCGCCGCTGGTTGGGACGCTGAGCGACGACGCAGAGATTCTGGAGAGTCGCTCGTCGAATGCGGCTCCGAAATCCAGCGTGCCACAGGCGCTCCCACTTGTCCGCAAGCTTGCCCGTCAGCATGGTGTCGACCTCGCGTCCGTCTCCGGCAGCGGCCCAGATGGTCGCATTACCCGCGAAGACGTCATGGCGATGGTCGGACAACCCGAAATCAGCCCGCCGTCTTCGATCCGTGCAGTTGTCGCGACGGAAGACGAGAGAGTCAAGATGTCGATGTTGCGCCGGACCATCGCCAAACACATGACTGGCGCCTGGGCCGAGATACCTCACGTGACGACGTTCGACACCGTTGATGCTGGACGGCTGCTCGCAGCCCGCCGCGCCCTTGCCGAGCGGTCGGGTTTGCCCTTTCCAATGGAAGCACTGGTCATCAGGGCTCTGATTCCCGCGCTCAGAGCCTTCCGTGAGTTCAACGCAACCTTGGACCAGGACGAGCTCATCCTGCACTCTGCGATGGATATCGGAATTGCCGTGGACACAAATGACGGACTCCTCGTGCCGGTTGTCCGTGGTTCGGACCGACTGGCCACCCTCGATCTGGCGGCCAGCATTGTCGACCTCGGCGCGAGAGGAAAGGCGCGCACCCTCAAACCAGAAGAGTTCGTCGGTGCAACGTTCACCCTCTCCAACATCGGTGCGGTTGGCGGAGGTTTCGGCACCCCCATCATCCCGCTTGGTACCACTGCCATCCTCTCGATCGGCAAGGCAGAAGAGGCGCCCGTCGTGAGGGACGGTCGACTGGGGGTCGCCACGATGATGCCGATCTCCCTCAGCTACGACCACAGGGTCATCGACGGGGGCCTCGGCAGGCGTTTCACGAAGATGCTGATGGAAAACCTCGAAGAGCCTGCATTGTTCCTGGCCTGACTAGGGAATATCAGTTCTTCCGTCGAGCGAAGCTCGACGTCTGGAGGGGGGTGTCGGACCCTGGCAAGTATGTGGGTTGTGGGTTGGACTCGGGTCGTATTCTCATGGTGGGTGCCGCCCCCTCCTGATTCAGCAGCGAGCTGCTTCATCGTCCTCCCCCAACGCCTCGTCCTCTCGGAGCCTCGACTTCGTCGAGGTGGGGAGGAGATGTTCGGGCAAGATCTCGAAGTTGCGCACCGCCTACATCAGCACAATCGGCTGTGGCTGTGGCTAGACCGGACCTGGTTCCAGGCCCTCGTAGGGGCTCATCGTGATGGTTGCGGCAACCGCTTTGAGATTGACTGTCAGCTGACACCAGTCCCGATCATTCTCCCAACGCATCGTGAGCTCATCTCCGGCCGATGCAGAGATCATCGAGTGTTTGGATTGGAAGGCCGGGTGCATGGACCGGATTTCCAGCAGGCGACGTTGCCGCTGGGTCACATCGGATTTGAGCGCCCGACGAGCCTCGTCCACGTCGTAGTTGGTCCGGTTGATAGATCGACCCTCGCCGGATTCGTCCACAGCTTCGTGGTCGTTTGTTCCGCCGAGTAGACCTTGGTAATAGACCTGGGGTCTGCCGGGGCCGAAAACTTGGACCGCCCTGGCGATGGCGAGCCCGTCCTCGCCTCCCGCCGCGTCGAGGTAGGCGATGTTCACCTGATGGACGTCGAAGTCGATACCCCGTTGCTTCGCCCCGAGGATCCGGTTGAGATTGGCACCCCGTTCGCTCAGCACGTCGCAAAGGGCGATCAGGTCTTCGTGCGGGGCAGCCCCAACCAGATCGGGCTGGATTGGGATGCCATCGTGTGTATCGAGGGTGGTTACCACCTTGGCCGGCAAGGTCGACAGGTGCTCGGCCAGGCGGCCGGACGACCCTCTCCTGAGAGCGTCGAGCATGATGCCGGGGAGGATGAAGTCGTACCGAGAGTACCCGCGAGCATCCAATGCTTTGATCTTGTCTGAGCCCGCGTGTATCTCAGGCAGGACCGCTAGGCCGTGCCGACCGGCGGTTTCTGAGAGGCTGCTCAAAATATCCCATATCTCGGGTTCGACCATGAATGAGGACGTACCGGCACGTTTCGACAGATAGCCGACGGCATCCAGCCGTATTTCAGCGGCGCCTGCCGAAGCAAGACTGTGGAACCACGAGTCGTACTTCTTGCGGGTAAGTGGGGACTCCCAGTCGAGATCGATCTGTTCGCTCTCGTTGCGGGTGGTTCCGAATGTCGCCCACACGACCTCCTTCGCTCCGGTTTGCTCGATTTCCAATTCGAGGAAGGGGTCGCCTGGCTTCCGCAGGAAGATCGCGTCCAGGTCCTCGTCTGGGATGGAGCCGTTTGGCCACAGCTTGTCTGGTCGCATGAACATGTCTGCGTGTTCCGAGGCGCGCCCGTAGATGGCGAAGTCGCGAAACTCGGCGGATTGGGCAGAGTGGTGGTTGACCATCACGTCGAGCGTCAGCGGAGCAAGGGAGGCGAGCTCCTCCAGGTCCTCCCAACTGCCGAAGGCCGGGTCGATTTGGTCGTAGCGGGTCGGCGCGAACCCGCGGTCGGCCGAGGACGGAAACGGCGGTAGGAGGTGGGTGCCCCCGGTGAACCAGCCGTTCATCTCGGATCTCAGCAGCTCGTTGAGTCTGCCGATCGATCCACCAAACGAATCGGGGTAAGTGATCAGCTGCGGGCGTCTGTCAAATTCTTGCACCAGACCAAGTAAGCGCTTTCAACCCGGAAGGTCAAGCCTGGAGCAGCATCCCAGGGCCAGGTCCTTGTAATCGCTTGCAACGCCAGTCGCCAGTTAAACTTTGAGCCGCTAGAGGTGAACGCATTGAGTAATGACAGGCGCAACAACATCGAGGACGTGGCCAGGGAGGCCAGGGTTTCCACCGCGACGGTGAGTCGCGCTCTGCGCGGCATGCCCAACGTTGCGCCATCGACTCGGGAAAGAGTGCGCAAGGCCGCTCGGCTACTCGAGTATCGAGCCGACCCGACCGCATCGCGGTTGGCGAGCGGTCGCACAAATACAGTCGCCATGGTCGTGCCCATCCTTGATGGCTGGTACTTCGCAACTGTGATGGCCGGTGCCGAGGGTGTCCTGACCGACAGGGGCTACGAACTCCTCGTCTTCGTAGCCGGTGACGAGGAGGCGAGGAGCCGGCTGATCATGAGCTCGAGGCTGAGGGGGGCTGACGGGATGATTCTCGTCGATGTTGCTCTCACCGAGGCCGAAGCCGGAACCCTGCTCCAATTGGGTGGGCCCATCGTGAGCGTTGGTATGGAGTTTGGCGGTTTCACGAGTGTGGTTGTGGACGATGTCGAGATCGGCAGGAGCGCGACCCAGCACTTGGTGGATCTCGGCCACATCGACATAGCCATCCTCGGAGGAGCGGGCGACGACCCTCTTGGTTATCTGGTGCCGGATCGTAGGCGTGAGGGCTACCGACAAGCGTTGGACAAAGTGGGCATCGCCAGGCGGGCGGAGCTCACCATCGATGGGACCTTTTCGGTCCGAAGCGGGTACGAGACGATGCAAGAGCTTTTGGCGCTACGTCACCCCCCGACGGCCGTGTTCTCTATGTCGGATGAGATGGCGTTCGGTGCGCTCAAGGCGATCCGTGACAGCGGACTGAGCGTGCCTGGCGATATTTCCGTCGTCGGGGTGGATGACCACCCGATGTCATGGGTGATGGACCTGACCACCGTGCAACAAAAGGTAGCCGGGCACGGCGCTCTGGCAGGCCGTCTGGTCTTGGACCAGATAGAAGAGTCCCATGAGCCCTTACGACAAGAGGCAGAGACGAGCCTGATCATCCGTGGCTCTACGGCTCCACCCCGCTGACCGTTTACCGTTTGACACGGGCCAAGTGAAATGCTTAGGGTTCTTGGCGAAGACTGGAAGCGCTTTCAACTCCAGAGAAGGATGCCCCAATAATGACATTTAGACCCGAAAAAACTTGGCGACTGTTAGCAATATTGCTCGCATTCGCAATGGTTGCCGCCGCCTGTGGCAACGGAGACGACGATACCGCTACGACGTCAGCTGGCGGAGACGCCGGCGGCGGCGATGCCCAGCCCTTTGCAGGCGAGGTAGTGAACGTGTTCGGAGCGTTTGTGGACGCGGACGCCGATGCGTTCGCCGACACCGTCGCTCCATTCGAAGCGGCTACCGGAATCGACGTCGTCTACGAAGGCTCTGGCGACTTCGAGACCCAGATCGGTATTCGAATCAACGGTGGAAACGCCCCTGACATCGCCATGTTCCCCCAGCCAGGCCTCTGGGCCAACTTCATCGACGACATGATCGATTTCAATGACCTTGGCGTCGACATGGACCAAGCGCGGGCCGACCTGAGCGATTATCTGGTCGAGCTGCCAGGTCAGGTCGCGGCTGACACGGGCAACGCCCGAGACGGTGTATTCGGCGGTTGGTTCCGTCTCAATACCAAGAGCTGGTTGTGGATTCCGGTACCCGAATTCGCGGACGCCGGCTACACGGTTCCTGAGACATGGGACGACCTGCTGGCACTCCAGGACCAGATCCTGGCCGACGGCAACACGCCTTGGTGTCTCGGTATCGAGAGCGCCGGAGCAACCGGTTGGGTGCTGACCGACTGGATGGAGGACATTGTCCTTCGCACCGCTGGACCAGACGTCTACGACGACTGGGTATCGAACGGAATCCCGTTCAACGACCCGGAAATCGCCAAGGCTGCTCAGTTCCTCGGCGATGTCATGTTCCCGGAAGGCAACGTCCTCGGGGGCACGGACGGCATTTTGGCGACGCCATTCGGCGATCAGAATACGCCGATGTTCGACGACACGCCAGCGTGCTATCTGGCGAAGCAGGCCGGTTTCATCACCGGGTTCTTCCCTGACGGAACGTTCGGTCCCGGCGTAGACAATCAGACGGAAGCCATTCCGTTCCCCTCCATCGACGGCAGCGGCGATGTAATGCTGGGCGGCGGTGACCTCTTCGGCGTGTTCAGCGACGCGGGTGCGGTGGCCGAGACCGTGAAGTTCCTGGTCTCCCCAGAGGGCGGCGAAGGTTTCGCCCAGGCCCAGGCAGGCTACTTGTCGCCGAACTCACGATTCGACACGAGCAACTATGTCGATCCGTTCCAGAAGCAGCAGGGTGAACTCCTGGCCGGAGCACTGGGGGCGGGCGGATTCCGTTTCGACGCCTCAGACCTGATGCCGGCGGCGGTCGGTGCAGGGACGTTCTGGACCGGCATGGTCGAGTACGTCCAGGGCGGGCCTGACAGTCTCGATGATGTGCTGCAATCAATTCAGGACTCTTGGCCGAGCAGTTGATAAACGAAAAAACATGAAGAATCGAAGGGCGGTTCCTGGCTTGCCGGGAACCGCCCTTTGTCCTAGGTGGGAGGACTCAGTGAACGAGGACCCGACGTGAGTGGTGAGGCTCCTGTGCTGCCTGACTCGGAAGAGGCGGCGGCCGATTCGACGGACGGCGAAGGCGACAACGCCACCAATCTCCGGGATTGGTTGACGATCGGGCCGATCAGGTTCTTCGCCGCGGTTGGCATACCCGCTATCGGGTTCATGGTCCTGTTCTGGGTATTCAGGTTCCTACGAGACAGCGACGCGAATCGCATCCTCATCGTGGTGGTAGCGATCTTCGTCGGAGTGGTCGGAATCTTCGGCTTGTACTGGGGCATGGACCGCGTCAACGACCAACTCCCTGCCCGAATCGCCCAACGAGTGAGACCCTGGATTTTCGTCGGTCCCGCGGTTGCGATCCTCAGCCTCTACCTCGTCTGGCCAGCCGTGCAGACCATCTGGTTGAGCTTCCTTGACAAGGACGGTGAGGAATTCATCGGACTCGACAACTACACCTTCGCCTTGACAGACGACAAAATGCTGACGGCGTTCCGCAACAGTGTCATCTGGCTCATCCTCGGTACAGCTCTGGCGGTCGGGCTTGGCTTGACCGTCGCCAGCCTGGTGGATCGACTCAAGCCCCGTGCAGAAAAAATTGCCAAGTCGATCATCTTCATCCCCATGGCGATCTCGTTCGTCGGCGCCTCAGTCGTTTGGGGTTTCATGTACACCTTCCGGGCGGCCGGGCGACCTCAGATCGGACTGTTGAACGCGATCTGGACCTGGTTCGGCAATAGTCCGATCTTCTGGCTGAGCAAGGAGCCATGGAACAACATCTTGCTGATCATCGTATTGGTCTGGCTCCAAACTGGCTTTTCGATGGTCATCCTCTCAGCTGCGATCAAAGGCGTACCTGATGACATCCTCGAGGCGGGACGGATCGACGGGGGGTCCGAGTTGCAATTGTTCTGGCGGGTTGTCATTCCCACGATCAAGTCGACCCTCGTCGTCGTCACCACAACGATGATCATCCTGATCCTCAAGGTGTTCGACATCGTTTGGGTGATGACCAGCGGTGAATTTGGCACGGACGTGATCGCCACGAACATGATCCGCCAGGCCTTCAGATTCTTCGACGACGGTAAGGGTGCAGCAATCGCGGTTGTCCTGTTGATCGTGGTCATCCCGGTGATGGTGCTCAACGTCCGGCGATTCAGGGAAGAGGAGGCCATGCGATGAGCGTCGCCTATGAAATCGGCATGGGCGAAGAGGCCCGCCCCAAGACGCTCATGGAGCGCATCCTTGATCGTTGGCTGGTCAAGCTGATCGTCGTCATCATCGCTGTCCTTTGGCTGGTGCCTACGGCCGGGTTGTTGGTCAGTTCGTTCCGTCCGGCCGACGCCATCACAACATCAGGTTGGTGGACGGTATTCGACAAATTGGCGGATAGTCGAACCTGGACAATCGAGAACTATCGACAGGTGATGAACGCAGACGGGATGGGCAACGCCTTCCTCAACAGCCTGGCGGTCACTATCCCGGCCACGGTCATCCCAATCACCATTGCCGCCTTCGCGGCCTATGCCTTCGCCTGGATGGATTTTCGAGGGCGGCAGGTTCTATTCGTAGTTGTGGTCGGCCTGATGGTTGTTCCCCTGCAAATGGCCCTTATCCCGTTGCTGAAGATATATACGGGCGGCGCAAACGCATTCGGTATCCCAATCATCCCCGACCTGGATTTGAGCGGTACCTACATGGGTGTCTGGCTCGCTCATACCGGTTTCGGGCTACCCCTGGCCATCTATCTGTTAAGAAACTACATCGGTTCGTTGCCGGCTTCGATGATGGAGTCCGCGTCGATCGACGGCGCATCGCATTTCCAGACCTTCATCCGCCTTGTGGTCCCAATCTCGGTTCCGGCGATCGCCTCGTTCGCGATCTTCCAGTTCCTATGGGTTTGGAACGACTTCCTGGTGGCGCTGGTCTTTCTCGGCGGAACTCCTGACGTGTCTGTAGTGACGATCAAGCTGGCCGAACTGGTTGGTTCGAGAGGACAGGACTGGCAAGTGCTGACGGCAGGGGCCTTCGTGACGATGATCCTGCCGTTGACGGTGTTCTTCGGTCTACAGCGCTTCTTCGTAAGAGGCCTGACAGCCGGCAGCGTCAAGGGCTGATCAGCGGACAGAACCGGCAACGGATCTGTGCACAAGTGGCTGTGGCTGTCAGCCCAGACTGACTCCGCCGTAGGCGATGCCGGTGAGGTGGGCCATTTCTCGGTCGAATGTGGTCAGATCGTCGATCGTGAATCCTGAGAGGCTCGCATGACCCATTGCCCTGGCCAGTACCTGAACCAACTCGGTGGTTGCGGCGAAGAACCTGGCGAGGCGTTGCGCGGCCTCGTCGACAGGCAACCGAGCACGAAGGTGCTCCTGCTGGGTGGTGATGCCCACCGGGCAGTTGTTGGTGTTGCATGCTCGCATTCCTATGCATCCGATCGCCTGGATCGCCGCGTTCGAAACGGCGATGGCGTCGGCGCCCAGGGCCATCGCCTTGGCGAAGTCGGTGTGAGTCCGCAGCCCTCCGGTTATGACGAGGGTCACATCTTGGCGACCCGCTGCGTCGAGGTGGCGGCGGGCTCTGGCCAGCGCCGGGATGGTCGGGACCGATATGTGATCACGGAACACGGTCGGCGCTGCTCCTGTCCCACCACCGCGGCCGTCGAGGATCACGTAGTCGGCTCCGAAAGCGAGGGCAGCGTCGAGATCGGCCTCGATGTGCTGGGCCGACAGCTTGGCGCCGATCGGGATGCCCCCTGTCCGTTCCCTGACCTCGTCTGCGAAATCCCGAAAGTCGTCGACTGAGGCGAGATCGGGGAACGTGGCGGGCGAAATGGCGTCCTGACCAGGTGCGAGGCCACGCACCGCGGCGATCTTCTCCGAGACCTTGGCGCCCGGAAGGTGACCGCCGGTGCCGGTCTTGGCCCCTTGGCCGAATTTGAAATGGAACGCCTGGACGAGGTCGAGCTTGTCCCAACTGAATCCGAACCGGGCGGACGCAAGTTCGTAGAAGTATCTTGAGTTGGCAGCCTGCTCCTCTGGGAGCATGCCGCCCTCCCCTGAGCAGATACCTGTTCCGGCCAGCTCCGCACCTTTGGCCAGTGCCACCTTTGCTTCGAGCGACAGTGCTCCGAAGCTCATGTCCGATACGAACAGAGGGATGTCCAGATGTAGCGGCTTGGCGGAGCCAGGGCCGATCACGACGCCGGTGGCCACCGGTGCCTCATCGAGCAGAGGCCTCGAGGCCAGCTGGGCGGTGACAAACTGGATGTCGTCCCACATGGGGAGTTGGTTCTGCGGCACTCCCATCGAGGCCACCGGTCCGTGGTGGCCAAGCACGGATAGGCCCTCAGTGGCGAGACGCCTGATGAATCCAACATGTGTTTCTTCGGGTGTTCCGTGTGGGTCCTGGTAAGCGCCCTGGTAGGACGTGCGGTCGTATGGCTGAGGGTGTTCCTTCTCCCACGCCACGATCTCGTCGGCGTCGACCATCACAGACCCGTCCTCGATCCATGACGAGAAACGATTCAGCCGCTCGGCGTTGTCGTACGAGGAGACCCCAGTCGAATAGACATAGTCCCAACCGTGCAGCCCGCAGATCAGGTTGTCACCCGAAACGTGACCGTCTTCGAGCAGAGCACCCCGATGCAGGCACCGGCCGTATAGAACGGAGTGCTCGTCGTCGCAGCGGACGATTACCAGGTCCACCTTGCCGACCAACGCGCCGACCGGGTGGCGATCAGGCACGTCTTGCCAGCGGGCGATTTCAACTGGTTGCAAACGAGCTCCGATCGGCGGTGCCCGAGAGGGTAGGTGCTCGGCCGGCGAATCCGTACAATCCTTCCGGATGACCACGCCAGACGAAATCCTCTCCGACCACGGCGCGGAGGTCAGGGCGCTTGCCAACCGGCTTCGAACCTTGCTCTGCCACCTCGTCCCCGAGTTCGAGGAGCGGGCATATCCGGGTTGGCATGCAATTGGCCTGCGACATCCGGACGCCGGCTATGTCTGCGGCGTGTTTCCACGCAAGACCACGGTGCGCCTTGTGTTTGAACATGGTGTGCAAATCGAGGATCCGCACGGTTTGCTCACTGGCGACGGAAGCCAGACCCGCCATTTGGAGCTGGCGCCGGACCGGCCATTTCCCGGCGCCGAGATCGGCGACTATTTGGACCAGGCGTTGCAGCTCTAGGTGCGAAAGGCGACTCGTCCTGAGCCCGCATCGCGAGCCGATGTCACAAGCGTCGTTTGTCCGCGTCCAATAGTGTGAGAGGCCGCCAATAGGATCACCGGACAGCGAGAGGTGATTCCTGTGGATTCATGGATGCACTGCGGCCGCCAGATCGAAGCTTCAATCGAAGGCGGAATCATCACCGGTCGCGACCTGCCGCTGGCGATCGGTTCGTTGTATCGTGCCGACCAGTTCGAGGCTCCTGCGCGGATCTGGGACCGTATTCAGACCAAATTTCCGAGTTTTGTGGGAGGCTGATTCCTTGGCGGCATTCAAAGACGAATTCTCGATCGAGACGATTCGGCAGCTGGGATCGGAGCTGAGTCTCGCCTCGGATGAGTTCCCAACAGACCGATGGACTGAACTCGCAGCTGAAGGACTCGACGACATGGAGCTCCTCGAGCGCGTCAACCATCTGGCAGCCGTGTTGTCCATCTGCCTACCGGACGACTTTCCGAAAGGGGCCGCGGTGCTAGAGCGGGCTCTCGATTCTGAGTCTTTCGCTGGCTGGATGACGCTGCCATGCGGCAAGTACGTGGCAGACACCGGGATCGACCACCCTCATGTGGCCCTGCCATTGCTCGCCAAGTTGTCACCCCGTTTCTCGAGTGAGTTCCCAATCCGTTTTTTCATCGAAGCCCAGCCGGACATAACGTTCGAGTACTTGCATCAATGGGTGACCCACTCTGACGACCATGTCAGGCGCCTCGTTTCTGAAGGCACCCGTCCCCGGTTGCCGTGGGCGAGTCGCCTGCGAGGGTTGATGGAGGATCCATCGCCGGCGATCGAGTTGCTGGACAGGCTGTTCGACGACGAGTCCGAATACGTGCGACGGTCCGTGGCGAACCACCTGAACGACATCGGCAAAGACCACCCTGACCTGGCAGTTGATCTGGCCGGCCGTTGGGCGGCCAAATCAACGCACGGCGATTGGGTGTCCCGCCATGGGCTACGCAGCCTCGTGAAGCAGGGTCATCGGGGTGCGCTTGGTGTGCTCGGTTTCGACCTCGACGTTGCGGTAACGGCGAGTGAACTTGTGGTCGAGCCAGACGCGATCGACATCGGTCAGACGGTGACGATATCTGCGGACCTGACCGCCGAGCGGCCGACCAAGGCCGCCGTCGACTACATCATTCACTACCAGGGTGTGCACGGACCCAAGGACGGCAAGGTGTTCAAGCTGAAGACCTGCACTCTCGGCCCTGAGCCCACGCCAGTCACGAAACGGCACGTGTTCAAACATGTCTCGATCCGCACAATCCACCCCGGTCCGCACAGAATCGAATTCCAGGTAAACGGTGTCGTCTTGGGCCAGGCAGTCGTGGAAGTACGCCCGCCAACCTGAGCAGCCGCCACTCCGGTTGACATTTTGGTCGCAATGGGCCACGCTGTCTGCGATGACCTACCCGACCAGCCTCCTCCTTCTCTTGTAGGCGAACACCACATCCCGGTGTTCGCCGAACCCTCCGTGCGCAGAGCCCGGGGGGTTTCTTGTTTTCAACAAACAAACGGTCGCCTAGACAACCACAAGGACAAAGCCATGAACAGTATGCCGTTCGAAAAGTACCGCCCATATCCTGCGGTGGAATTGCCGGATCGGACCTGGCCGGATCGGCGGCTGGAAAAGGCCCCGATATGGTGCTCGGTCGACCTTCGGGACGGCAACCAGGCTCTGGTCGATCCGATGGACATCACCCGCAAGCGGCGCATCTGGGATCTGCTGGTCAAGATCGGCTTCAAGGAGATCGAGG
>QIDH01000049.1 GCA_003229305.1 Acidimicrobiia bacterium
TTGGCTGTCTGCACATCTTCCATCCAACCCTCCTGCATCGTTGTTCTACCGTCGCTCGAGCCCAGGCCGAATCGACGTTCCTACGGCGATTCGATCCAGTCGGTCAGAAGACTATCTAAGGGCTGGCCGGACACATCGGCGATCACGCTCGCCAACTCGGCAATTCGACGTTCTTCCAAGATGAGTTGGAACCGAGCGTAGGCTGGCTCGAGGAAGGGGTACGGGTTGACCCGACCGCCAGGCGAATGCAGTTCGAAGTGGGTATGGGATCCTGAGGCCTCAGCGTTTCCTGAGTCCCCGACGTAGCCTATGACCTGACCGGCGCGGACCTCAACGCCCTCCTCGATTCCCTCTGCGAACGAGAGCGACCAGTCGGCCTTTCCATCGTCGGTTCCCAGGTTGTCGTTGTTCAGGTGCAAATACCAGGTCTCCCACCCATTTGCGTGTTCAATGCGAACGTTGCGGCCTGCCCTTGGACTATCGCCCACAAAGACGACCACCCCGTCGACAGCGGCCAGCACAGGCGTCATCTTGTCGGCCATCAGATCGGTGCCCTGGTGGCGACGGCCGCCAGGGCGGGACGCACCCCACGTGTTGTCGAACCGGGTCTCCCCGTCTTGGGGAAAGACGAGCACGATCTCGCTACCGCCATCGATGTGTGGGTCGAGGTCGAGGGTCAGCTCCGGCGGTTCGACGGCAGCAACGCCAAAGGCGAGCGCGAAAGATAAGACGAGGTTGAGCATGTTGGAATCTCCTGGCAGCCACCACCGTCTCCCAAACGCATTGGTCAGGGTGCGCGCCTCGCTGCTGTTAATCGAGCGAAAGAGAAGGTGGAAAAAGTCAACCCGCCAGAGCGGCAGGTCCCAATAAGGATACCTCACTTTCGTGAAGTAGACCAGACCAGCCCGCCTCGACCCGACCGCACGTGTGCATCCGACCAGTTGGACCTGGGGCCAACCCTGGTCAGGGGATGATCAGAACCTTGCCGGTGGTCTGGCGGCCTTCGAGAGCCCGGTGGGCGTCCGCGGCGTCCTGGAGGTCATAGCGCCCTCCTATGCGCACATTCAGTTGATCGCCTCCGACCCAGGCGAACAGGTCGCTGGCCCGCGAACGCAGCTCTTCGGGAGTTGCCACGAAGTCGAACAAGGTGGGCCGGGTCAGGTAGAGGGAACCGTTGCGCATGAGATCGAGCAGGTCGAGCGGTTCGGGGGCACCAGAGGCGTTGCCAAACGCGACCATCAAACCTCGAGTCGTGAGTAGGCCTAGCCCCTTGATGAGAGTCGCACGTCCGACACCGTCGTAAACGACGTCGATCGGCCTTTCACCGGCAATTTCGACAACGGCCTCGGCGAAGTCCACCTCCGAGTAGTTGATCACATGGTCGGCGCCGGCCCCGGTGGCCAAATCTGCCTTGGCGGCCGAACCAACCGTGGCGAACACCGTCGCGCCCATCTTCTTGGCCAACTGCGTGAGAAGCAGGCCCACCCCTCCCGCGGCCGCGTGGATCAGGCAAACCGAGCCGGACACCAAGGGGAACGTATCGAAGGCCAGGTAGTGGGCTGTCATGCCTTGCAGCATCACCGCGGCGGCGATGTCGAGGCCGACACCTTCCGGGACTTTGACCAGCTTGTCGAAGGGGATCGCCAACTGTTCGGCATATGACCCGAGGGCAGAGGACCAGGCGACCCGATCGCCAACCGACCACTCGCCAACATCACCCTCAACACCCACGACGACTCCGGCACCTTCCAGGCCGGGGGTGAACGGAAACTGCATCGGGTAGAGCCCACCACGCTGGTAGGTATCGATGAAGTTCAGTCCGGCCGCGGCGACTTCTACGACAACCTCGCCTGGACTCGGTTCCGGATCCTCGACTTCTTCCAACCGGAGAACCTCTGGCCCTCCGGCGTCACCGACAACTATGGCTCTCATCTGACGTCCTCCTCTTGTCTGAATCTAGCCAGGCGACCAGGCGGTGTAACGCTCTCCTCTTCGTTCGACCTCGATTGGCATCCCGAACGTGGTCGACAACAGCTCTGAGGTCAGGGTCTCACCGATCGGGCCGGCTCCGACCACGCAGCCGTCACCCATCAGCAGGATGCGATCGAATCCTGGCGGAATCTCCTCGAGATGATGGGTCACGAGGATCACCGCCGGATATGACTCCTGCGAGTTCAGACAATGACGCGACCAGCTGTTCACGTGCTCCCAGATCGAGCCCTGTGCCCGGTTCGTCGAGGAGCAAGAGGTCGGGTTCGGCCATCAAGCCTCTGGCGATCAAGACCCTCTTCTTCTCCCCTTCGGACAAGGTCGCGAACTCCCGTTCGGCGAAACCGCCGACTCCCATCGTCTCGAGTTGGTTTTGCGCCGACAGCCAATCCGCCTCCTCGTATTTGTGGAAACGAGGGTCGACGAAGGAAGCGTGTTTGCCGGTCAAGACCACTTCGAGAGCGACCATCTGGAGGCGGACGTACCTCAACGGGCCGGGACCGACGTAGCCGATCCGGGGCCGGAGGGCTCTCACGTCGGTGCGCCCAAGCTGGCGCCCGAGAATCCAGGCGTCACCGAAGGCGGGGTATGTGTAGGTGGACACGACCTCCAGAAGCGTCGTCTTGCCTGCCCCGTTCGGGCCGAACACCACCCAGCGCTCGCCGCGGTTGACGTCCCATTCGACATCCGTGATAAGCCGGTGGCCACTCCTCATCACACCAACCCCACGTAGGGAGATGACATCGGCTGGGGCGGGCATCATGGGTCGCGGCATGGCGATGCACGTTACTCACAGACCGCCACCTTGCCGTCAGATCGGGAATATTGGAGGGGGTCAGACTACTTTTTCGTACGTGCACCAAGAATCGGCGACAGCAGCGAACCAAGATCATGTCCCCGGCCAACGGCGAGCACTGTTCGCGATCGCCGGGGGCCAGCTATTGGTCCTGACCCTCTGGTTCTCTGCGTCCGCGGTCGCCCCTCAGCTGGAGACGCTCTGGGAACTGTCGAGCGGCCAGACTGCCGGCCTCACCCTGGCGGTCCAGATCGGCTTCGTCGCCGGAGCGTTGATCTCGGCAATCACCGGCCTGGCAGACGCCGTGCCAAGCCGCCGCCTATTCGTGATCGCAGCATTCGCCGGCGCGATCGCCAACCTCTCATTGCTCGCCATGGACGCAGGCACCTACCCATTGGCCTTCACCCTCAGGCTGCTGACCGGCGTGACCCTCGCCGCCGTATACCCGGCGGGGCTCAAGGTCATGGCCGGGTGGTTCGTCAAAGGTCGGGGCATGGCGTTAGGCACGCTGGTCGGCGCCCTGACCATCGGCAGTGCCGCCCCTCACCTCATCAGGGGCCTCGGTTTCGATTGGCAGGGCGTTGTGATCGCCGCCTCTGCCGCCGCCGCCGCCGGCGGGGCCCTTCTGGCCTTCCTAGTCAAGGACGGTCCATACGAGGTGGCAGGGCATCGTTTCTCGTTCCGACAGATCGGCAAGGTGGCCAGCAATCAGGGTGTGCGCTTGTCGACCTACGGCTACCTCGGACACATGTGGGAGCTGTACGCGATGTGGACCTGGACCGCCGCCTTCTTGGCTGCATCGTCGACTGCAGGGGGGATCGGCGACGGATGGGTCCCGACCGCAACGTTCTTCATCATCGGGATCGGCGGACTCGGCTCTTGGCTGGCCGGCGGTATGGCCGATCGGATCGGCCGGACCAAGATTGCCGGCGGTTCGATGGCGGTCTCCGGGACGTGCGCCCTGCTCACCCCATTGGTCTTCGGGTTGTCGCCGGTGCTGGCTGTCGGACTCTTCGTCGTGTGGGGACTCACGGTTGTGGCCGACTCCGCACAATTCTCCACAATGGTCACCGAGACGGCCGACAATGAAGTCAGAGGCACCGCCCTCACACTGCAAACCGCCCTCGGGTTTCTCCTGACCCTGGTCACGATCCGTGGTGTGCCGGTCATCGCTGAGGCAATAGGTTGGCGATGGGCCTTTCCGATCTTGGCGGTCGGCCCAGCCATCGGGGTGGTCGCCATGATCAGATTGAAACAATCCCCCGCTGCGGCAAACCTGGCGGGTGGACTCGGCTGACGGAGCTATTCGAGGTCGGTGCCGGGAGTATCTTCGCCGAAGTCGAGCTCGTCTGAGGTGGCGTAGTCGTCTTCGGATGCTTCGAAGCCGAGACCCTCGGTCTGGGGACGGGAGGTCTTCTTCTTTGCGTTCGCCCAACGAAGCGAACCCCTGGCCCGAAGCCCTCCCCTGAGTAGCGCTCCCAAACCGACGATGCCGACCGCAGGGAGAACGATCAGCCGCACGATCGGAACGGCCAGGATGAACAGGAGCAGCAGTGCCCCAACCAGGTAGGAACCAAAGGCGCTGCGGTTGCGACCCACGATCGATCGACCGATCACGATCGCAATCGGGACAGGCGCCACGGTGATGGCCACCATCAAGGTGGCGAGAACCGCCACCCAGAATGGTGCAGCCACCCCGACGATAGTCAGGGCCAGTTCAGGTGGCGCCGTTGCCGCGGTAACGATCACGGCGATGGCCAAGACGATCGGGGTCAACGCAACGACCAGGCCAGACGAAAACGCCCTCGGGAGGTTCGTATCGATCACGTCGACCGCGTGGCGCACAGTCGAAGGCATGACCCAGATCGAAAGCAGACCCAACCATAGGAACGCCATCGATCCAAGAATGACGGCGACCAGACGCACACCTCTGACCCGAATGTTCGGCTCGAGCGGAGATCGACGGATCACGGTCCCCTCGATTGTGGCGGACTCGTCGATCTTGGCGGTCGCGGCGGACCGATAGGCCAGGTCTTGTCCGATCGAGCTTGTACCAAGCACTTCTAGGCCGTTGACCGACATCTCGAAGTCACGACCGATCCTTGCGTCGACAACCGCAGTGCCGAAGGTTTGGCCTTCCACATCACGACCGACCTCGCCGCCGACCAGGAGTGAGCGTGACCAGCTCAACAGGTCACGCCCGATGCTTGCGTCGGTCACCACCGACCAGGCGATCGCCATGAGATCGCCGTCAACTTCGCCGGCTACCGAAACGTCTCCACCCAGCAGCCGGATCGAGCCGCCAACCGTCCCATTGATCCTCGCGGTGCTTGCGTAACCAATGATATCGCCCTCGACGGTCCCGGTTACTTCGAGGCGTTTGAAAGCCCAAACGATCAGATCGCCTTCGATCGTGCCTTCGATGGTGATGGTGTTTCCGCCGGCGTACAGATCCTCACGTACCGTTTCGTCCTCCGTCACGAGCACCACATCGGCGCTCGACCTCGCGGCCAATACTTCACCGGATTCGGATGCTCCGAGAACCGGGGGCGACAGCAGCGCTATTGCGAACAGCACGCCTGCCTGCATCCGCGCAGACCCAGACAACCCTCGATTGGCAGATCGGCGCTCAGAAAGGAAGGGCATCTGCGACAAAGTCGAGCAGCAAACTGGGAAAGGCACCGAGCACCAGCGTCACCAGCACCGCGAAGGCCAAAACGACTTTCACAACGAAACTCGGCTCTGGTTTGAGAGTCGCTGTGCCTGGCGCCTCGGCCAGCACCGGGGCCTCGAAGTACATTGTGACGATCAGCTTCAGATAGAAGAAGAACCCGGCTACGGAAGCGAGCAGACCCACGACGACCAGCCACTCGAACCCGGCGATCCAGGCTTGCGTGAAGACCGAGAACTTACCGACAAAGCCTGAAGTCAGGGGAAGTCCTGACATACCGAACATGAAAACTGCCAGCGAGCCGGCCAGCACCGGAGATCGTTTGCCGAAACCGGCGAAGGCCGAGATCGACAAGCCGGAGCCTGTCGGACTGCCCATCAGGGCTGCGATCGTGAAAGATCCGATCAGCATCGCCACGTAGGTTGCCAGGTAAAACCAAACCCCTGGCAAACCGTCAACACCTGCGGCGACGCCGGTGAGAATGAATCCGGCATGGGCGACGCCGGAATATGCCAATAGTCTGCGAAAGTCGGACTGCTGGATGGCGAACAACGTTCCGAGCACCACTGAAAACGCGGCGAGTGCCCCAAGGCCTCCACTCCATGCGAATTCGTAGCGTGCGAAAGCGACATTGAGGATCCGGACCATGGCCGCAAAACCGCCGACTTTGGCCGCCGCGGCCATGAATCCGACGATCCCAGCCGGCGCCCCCTGGTAGACGTCTGGCGCCCACGAGTGGAACGGGGCAGCGGTGACCTTGAACGCCAGTCCGACAATGATCAGCGAAATGCCGATCAACAACACCGCAGGCTTGAGAACGATGTTGGCGCCCAAGAATGCACCGATCTCATAGACGTCGAGTCGACCGGTCGACGCGAACACCAGCGCAATTCCATAGACAAAGATGGCGGAGGCGAACGCCCCTAGGAGGAAATACTTGAGAGCTGCCTCGTCGGCAGTTGAGCTCTCCCTGGCGATGCCTGCCAACACGTATAGGGCGATCGACCCGATCTCCAAGGCCAAGAAGATCATTATCAGATTGGCGCCTGATCCCATCATCATGAACCCGGCCGTTGCGACGAACACCAGCGACAATCCTTCTGCAAGGCGAGGGCCGAGACTGACCATCATTTCCCACGCCGCTGCCAAACCCATCGCCGCAACGCCGACGAGGATGAACTTCACGATCACCGCCGGGCGGTCGAGCTGAACCATCCCCGCGAAACCCGAGGACGGGCCGACGTCCACCACTCGATCCCATTGCCAGATCGTGAGGCCAACCGCTGTCACGAGGGTTGCTCCTGCGATCGAAGCGTGAACCTTGGCAGAAGGCGCCTTGAAGACGTCCACCATGAGCACCAGTACGGCCCCTGCCACGAGCACAATCTCGGTTGCCACGCTGAGATAGAAAAGATCCATTACTCACCGCTCCTGGCCAACTCGGCGACCCGGCCAACGGCTGGCACCTCGAAATCCGAGGTTGCCTCGACCCGATCCAGCACCGCCTGGGTGGAGGGCTCGATCACGTCGAGGGCGATCTTCGGATAGACACCGAGAAGGATGATCAGTGCGACCAGCGGGGCGAGAATGGCAATCTCGCGGGCTCCCAAGTCTCGAACAGCGCGGTTTTCATCCTTCGTGACCGGCCCGGTGAAGACCCTCTCATAGGCCCAAAGGAGATAGATCGCAGCCAAGATCACGCCACTGGCGGCCAAAATCGCATAAACCGGCAAGGTCGAATAGCTGCCGATCAGAATGAGAAACTCGCCAACGAAGCCATTGAGGCCTGGCAGCCCGATCGAAGCGAACGCCATGAAGAGAAACACCCCTGCGAAGATCGGCATCGTATTCGCGAGGCCGCCAAACTCTGATATCTCCTTGGTGTGGCGCCGGTCATAGAGCATCCCGACCAAGAGGAACAGCGCTCCAGTGGTGAGGCCGTGATTCACCATCTGCACGACTCCCCCCTGTAGGCCCTGCTCGGTCAGAGCAAAGATTCCGAGCACGATGAAACCGAGGTGGCTGACCGATGAATACGCGACGAGCCTCTTGAGATCGTGCTGCACGATCGCCACCGCGGCACCGTAAATGATTCCGACAACGGCCAGCACTGCCATCACGGGTACGAAGTCGACGGTCGCTTGGGAAAACAGCGGCAGATTGAAGCGCAGGAACCCGTATGTGCCCATCTTCAGCAGCACACCTGCCAGGAGCACAGATCCGGCAGTTGGCGCCTGAACGTGGGCGTCAGGCAGCCACGTGTGCAGCGGGAAGATTGGTACTTTGATGGCGAAGGCAAGGGCAAATGCGCCGAACAGCCATCGCTGGGTGGTCAGGCTCAGATCGAGGGCGAGCATGTCAGAGTAGGCAAAACTCAACACTCCGAACTGAGACCGGTGGATGAAGGCAAGGGCGATGATTCCCGCCAACATCAGGGCCGACCCGGACGCGGTGTAGATGAAGAATTTGACTGCCGCATATACCCGGTTCTCGGATCCCCAGATGCCGATGATGAAGGCCATCGGAACGAGAATCACTTCAAAGAAGACGAAGAACAAGAACAGATCAAGAGCAACGAACACTCCGATCAGCCCGGCCTCGAGCAGAAGCGTCATGGCGATGAATAACCTCGAGCGGTCGGTAATCGACGTTGAGGCGGCCAGAGCGATGGGCACAAGGATGGTGGTGAGAACGATAAGTAGCACTGAAATGCCATCCACTCCGAGAATCCATCCGATTCCGAGTTGAGGGATCCAGGAAGCCCGCTCGACGAACTGAAATTCGGAGGTGCCTCTCTCGAATTGATAGAACAACAGGCCGCCGAGGGCCACGGGAGCGAGACTGAGGGCAACGCCGACAGGCAAATGCAGCTCTTGTCGCTCCTCTGGCAGCAGCATGACGATCACCGCGGCTGCAGCAGGGAGAAGAATCAGCACAGTGAGAATCGGAAAGTCCATCAGCCGGACCTCCGCTCAGCCGGCAGATTGGCGGGACTGGCGACCAGTGCCCTCATAAGCCCCTCGACATGATCCAGGCGACCAGGGCCACGGCACCGCCTGCCAGCAGTACCCCGTATGAGCGCACGAATCCGGTCTGAAGGGGTCTGACCCATCCACCGATTCGTCTAACCGTGCCGCCTACCCCGTTGACCAGACCATCGATAACCACCTGGTCTACGAACTCCGCCATCCAAACCGCGATTCGTTTCCCCGGCGCGACGACCAGCCGGCCATACACTCGGTCCACCCAGTAGGCGTTCTCCCACACGAACATCGGTCGGCGAACCAAACCCAGCATCCTCTGGCGGGTCGTTTCATCCGCCCGCCCATACAGGAGGTAGGCCATCACCAGCCCTGCCACCCCGGCCAGCACCGAGACGACGGCCAGCAGGGTGATCGAGCCGGCACTTTCAGGACCCTGGGCGATGTTTACCGCCTCGAAGGCAGGTTCGAGGAAGTTCTCAAACGACAAGCGGAACGGCGTGTTGATCAGACCGACCAGGACTGTCAGTGCAGCGAGGACGACCAGGGGGTTGGTCATAACCCTTGGCGACTCGTGAGGTTCGACGCCTTCGTCCCACCTCGCCTTGCCCTCGAAGACCAGGAAATACTGGCGGCCCATGTAGAAGGCTGTCAGGAGAGCGGTAAGCAGGCCGACCGCCCAGAGCACCGTGAAATATCCTCCCCGTTCGAAGAGCACAGCCAAGATCTCATCTTTGGACCAGAACCCGGCCAGCGGGGGAATGCCGGCAATCGAGAGCGTCGCGATCCCCATCGTGATCCAGGTGAGCGGCATCTTCTTGCGCAAACCACCCATCTTCATCATGTCCTGCTCGTCCCCCATGCCGTGGATGACGGCGCCGGCACCTAGGAAGAGGAGAGCCTTGAACACAGCGTGGGTGACCAGATGAAATACCCCGGCCACGTACCCGCCGACACCTACCGCCATGAACATGTAGCCGAGCTGGCTGATCGTCGAGTAGGCCAGGACTCGCTTGATGTCACGCTGGGCAATGGCGATTGTCGCCGCCAACAGAGCAGTCAGCGCGCCCACGGTTGCCACCGCACCACCGGCCACGGTCGAAAGTTCGAAAATCGAAGCGGTCCTCGCGACGATGTAGACGCCGGCCGTGACCATCGTCGCTGCGTGGATCAGCGCCGAGACAGGCGTTGGACCCTCCATTGCGTCCGGCAGCCATATGTAGAGCGGAATCTGCGCGGACTTGCCGACAGCTCCGACCAGTAGGAGTAGTCCGATGGCGGTGGCCGTGCCTACCCCGATCACATCACCTGGGTTCTCCAGAATCGGGCCGTAGGAAAGTGTTCCGAACGAGACGAAGATGATCATCAGGGCGACCATGAACCCAAAGTCACCGATCCGGTTGACTATGAAGGCCTTCTTGCCTGCTGCGGCTGCGCTTGGCCTCGAGAACCAGAACGAAATCAGCAAGTAGGAGCTGAGGCCCACCAACTCCCATCCCACGAACAGGACCGCGAAGTTGTCGGCCAGCACCAGGATCAACATCGAAGCCGCGAAGAAGTTCAGATAGGTAAAGAACCGGCTGAACCGCTCGTCGCCATGCATGTAGCCGATTGCGTAGATGTGGATGAGCGTGCCGACACCGGTGACCACCATGACCATCGTGGCCGCAAGCGGATCCCACAGCAGTTCGGCGGTTGCGCCTATTCCCGGAATCCAATCGAACAGGTGAACAGAAGTCACGGCTTCCTCCGCGACATCTCCACCCCGGAAGAATGGGACCGCCGCCACGGCTCCATAGACGAAGGCGGAACCGACACCGACGACGGCCAGCCAGCCGGAGCGAGGTTCGCCGATCCGACGACCGACAAAGTGGTTTAGAACGGCGCCCGCCAGCGGCAAAACAATGATCAGCCAGAGATAATCAGTCATTGCGTATCCAGCCCGCCGAGTTGAAGGCTGTTGCACATGCGCGGGCTGACCGACGGATAGCGGGCGGCGGACGGCGGACGGCGGACGGCTGGGTGGTCATCCCTTCAACTCCGCCAAATCGTCCACCGTAGCGGTGGACCTCGATCGGAAGACTGACACAATGATCGCCAGGCCGACGGCCACTTCCGCGGCCGCCACGACCAGCACGAAAAACACCGCCATTTGGCCGTCGAGGTTCCCGACCGCCCCTCCGGCAGTCACGAAGGTCAGGTTGACTGCGTTGAGCATCAGCTCGACAGACATGAACATCATCAGCGCGTTGTTCCGCAGGAGCAACCCGATCGTTCCGATCAGGAACAGCACAGCCGCGAGAGTCATATACCAGTCTGGAGTGACAGTCATTCTGCGTCGTCCCCAACCGACTGGAGACGCCGTGGCCGATAGAACGCCAGCACGATGGCGCCGACCGAAGCGATTATCAACAGCACGGCGGTAGCTTCGAACGGCAACAACCATCGATTGATAAGTGATTCACCAATGGACTCGATCGTTCCGTTGGGGGGCACAGGGATCTCGATTACCTGGCCACTGAGCGCCACACGATCAGCGGTGATCCACTCCCACCGGCCGCTCAACACCAAGCCTCCAACCATTGCCAGGATGGCTGCCACGACCCCCAGAACGGCAGGGCGCTGCCAGGCCAGGCCTTCGTCCAAGGATTGGGCCTTGTCCACGCCGATGAACATGATCACGAACAAGAAAAGGGTCATTACTGCACCTGCGTACACAATCACTTGGACCACCGCGACAAAGTGGGCAAGCTGTATCACGTAGATGACTGCGAGCCCGAAGAGGGTCGCCAGCATTCCCATCGCGGCGTACACCGGGTTGCGGCCCAAGATCATGGAGAGCGCCCCTCCGATGACGACGGTGGACAAGACGACAAAGAGAATGAGCTCAACCATCGGTCGTACTGTCCTCGTCCTCGGCTTCGGCTTCGGCTTCGTCCTCGGCTTCGAGCGGTTCGGATTGGCCAATCTCTGGCGGCCGAGAACCTATGCCGGCAGAGGGAGTCCAGGCAGTTTCGCCCTCGTAGGCAGCCCGCCCGCCAGGCGCCGCAGCCCGCATCCAGCCATCCGCCTTCACCAACTCACCCAGGTCTGCGTATGGGTCATCGGTGAACATGTGGTTAGGAGTCCCGTCAGGGTTGACCAAAAGTTCGGTTTTGGTATAGATCCCGTCCGCCCGATTGGTTGTAGACATCTCGAACAACTGAGTCATTGTGATCGCCTCGGTCGGACAGGCCTCGACACAAAGAGCGCAAAAGATGCACCGCAGCAAGTTGATTTCGTAGACAAAACCGTATCGCTCGCCGGGGCTGACCGGCTCGTCTGGGGGGTTGTCGGTTCCCCGAACATAGATGCAATGAGCAGGACAGGCGCCGGCACATAGCTCACAGCCAATGCATTTTTCCATGCCGTCCGGGTAACGGTTGAGCACATGGCGTCCGTGGAAGCGCTGAGGCTTGACCCGCATCTCGTCCGGATATCGGATCGTGACCTCGCCCTTGCCGCCAAAGAATGCCCGGACAAAGTGTCCGAAAGTAACCTTCATGCCGGCCAGAAACGCTGCTACAGGACCCACGTCAACTCCACGGATTTCCGAATTGGCGCCAGGCGAGAACCACGGCGATGATCATGAGCCAGGCGAGTGCTCCTGGTATCAGCCTCTTCCAGCCGAACTCCATGAGCTGGTCGTAACGAAGTCGAGGCAGGGTGGCCCGCAGCCATACATAGACAAAGAGCAGAACCACAACCTTGGCAAAGAACCAGAACGTAGGCAGCACGCCAGAGATCAGCGCAGGGAGCACGCCGTCCCAAGTTGGTCCTGACCAGCCGCCCATGAACAAGGTCACGGCGATCGCGGACATCGTGAACATGTTGATGTACTCGGCCAGGAAAAACAGAGCGAAACGCAGCCCCGAATATTCGGTGTGGAAGCCGCCAACCAACTCCTGTTCGGCCTCGACCAGGTCAAAGGGGGCCCGATTTGTTTCGGCCACCGCGGCAATGAAGAAGATCACAAACGAAGGAGCCAGCAGGAACAGATTCCAATTGGGGATGAACGGCACGACGTTTCCGAGGAATTGGAGGTTGGCCCGCTGAAACTCGACTATCTCGGAGAGCTGCACTGAACCCGTGTACATGACCACCGGAATAACGGAGAGCCCGAGGGCCGCCTCATATGAGATCGCCTGAGCGGTGGCTCTCACCCCACCCAGCAGCGGATACTTCGAGCCAGAGGACCAGCCGGCCAGAACCACTGCGTACACGGCGATTGAGGACATCGAAAGAATGAACAGCAGTCCGATGTTGAGATCAGCGCCTTGCAGCAGGATCTCCCTGGGCTCGCCACCGAGGTTGAGGGTGAACGGCCGACCGAACGGGACGGTCATGAATATCAAGAAGGCAGGAATGGTGGCCAGGATCGGCGCCGCGATGTAGAGGCCGAACTCGACCTTGCGAGGTGTGATCTGCTCTTTGAAGAAAAGCTTCATGCCGTCCGCGAGGGTCTGCAGCATTCCCCACGGGCCGGCCCTTGCCGGGCCGATTCGGTCTTGCATGTCCGCGACCACTTTTCGTTCGAACCATACGAGGAGCAAGGTGGTGATCATCAGCATCACGAAGATCACGACCACCCGAATGACAATCAGTATGAAGTCCCAGCCGTCCATCAGCTCGACCCTCCAGCCTTGACCAACACAGATGCGGCCGCGTCGAGCGTCTCGATCCCAGGCTGATTGAACGGGATCGCGACCGTTTTGTCCGCCAGCGCCCGATCGATCCTGACGGGACAGGCAAAGGTGACGGACCCGATGGACACCGTCACCAGGTCGCCAGCCTCCACTCCAAGATCGACGGCCTGGTCGGGTGACAGACCAGCGGTCATCCCAGGGGCGAGCTTGGCGAGAGACAGCGAATGACGGATGGCCGAACCGTCGTCGTACAGCGTCCTGGCGAGATGCAGCGCCAAACCTTTGGTTCTCGCTGGCTGTTCAGCGTTGACGGCAATATATTCGAGTGGCTGCCTGACATCTCCGATGGGCACGACAGCGCCCTCGCGAGCCTCCCCTTCGAGCAAATCCCAACTAACACCCTCGTATGCAGTCGCGACCGTGGAGATTTCCTTGGCGATCGCTTCGGAGGACGGCAGCCCGATAGGCGAACCCATCGACTCGGCGATACCGTCGAGGACCGACCAGTCTGGCCTGGCCTGACCTGGCCCGGGAACGATCCGGTTGACCTTCTGAACCCTTCCCTCCAAATTGGTGACCGTTCCCTCCTTTTCGGTGAATCCCTCGGCCGGCAGCACAACGTCGGCCATCGCAGCCGAATCCGTCATGAAGAGGTCGATCGCGACGCTGAAATCCGCCGCCCTGAGGGCATCGGCCGCCTTGGAACCTGACGGTACGTCGCGCACCGGATCGGCCCCGACCATGATCAGGGCCTCGAGTTCACCTCCCACCAAACCGGCGAGCATCCCGGCCGTGTCCAGGCCCCGAGTCGCTGGGACTTTGCCCCACAGTTCAATGATGGCTCCGCTCGCTCCCCTGGCGGGGATACGGCCTGGCAGCAGACTTGGGGCGACGCCCATGTCAAGGGCGCCGAAGGTGTTGGCACGACGAACGATCGGCATGATCGACGCGGCGGGTAGATCGCGAGCGAAGGAAGCGACGGCCTCGGCCAAACCGCCGTCCTCGGAGAGGCCTGTGCGCCCCAGGATCACAACCACTGGACCGTCCTGAAGTGCGTCGAGGGCTGGTGCGTAGTCTTGCGTTCCGGCAGCCAGATCAGCGAGCAGATCGGCGCCATCGCCAGGCCGATAGCCAAATTTGTGGTCGGCCAGGTCGTCAAGGCCCGTCCTCGCCGGGTGGACCACTATCAAGGTGGCGTCCAGCTCCCGCGCGGCGCGGCGCACCCTCAGGTACAGGATCGGGTTTTCCTCTTTGAGGTCAGCGGACCAGACCAGGATCGTCTTGGCGCTCTCGAGATCTTGGATCCTTGCCCGAGAGCCGACACCCACGAGGAAGTCAGGGTTCAACCCATCGTCCAACTGCGCGTCGAGGTTGTTGGTCCCGACCGCGACCCGCATGAACTTGGAAAGAGCGTATGCGTCCTCGTTGGTGCCCTGGGCCCCTCCGATGGCGCCGACCGCGTCCGGGCCTGAACGCTCTACGATTTCTTTGAGCCTTGCTGCCACCAGCCCGATGGCCTCGCCCCAAGAGGCCTCCCGAAACTCACCGTCCTCTCGGATCATCGGCATCTTGAGCCGGTCAGGGGATCCGATGAACTCGAAACCGAAACGTTCCTTGTCCGACAACCATCCCTGGTTGGTCAGGCCGTTGTCGACGCCCAGGAACCGCAGAACCTGGTTCTGAGAAGCGTGGACTGTGATCCGACTGCCCTCGGTGTGAAACGGACTGGTCGACTCGATTGTTAGGAGATCCCATGGCCTGGCCCTGAACCGATACGGCGCGGCCGTCAGGGCCCCAACCGGGCAAATCTGGACGGTGTTGCCGGAAAAGTACGAGGCGAACGGCTCATCTGGAAAGGTGAAAATTTCTGTCCCGTTTCCCCGATTTTGGAATTCGATCAACGGGTCGCCAGCAATTTCGTCCGAAAACCGGGTGCACCTGGCACAGAGGATGCAACGCTCTCGATCGAGCAGGACGAGGTCAGAGATTGGCACCGGCTTCTCGTAATGCCGCTTCTCCTCAACGAACCGGCTCTCACCTGGCCCATACGACATCACCTGATCCTGGAGCGGACACTCTCCGCCCCTGTCACAAATCGGACAATCGAGCGGATGGTTGACCAGCAAGAACTCGAGCACACCTTCTTGGGCCTTCAGCGCGACAGGCGAGCCAGTCTCGACCGCCATGCCGTCCGCCACCGGTTGAACACACGAGGGGACAAGAGCCGTACCCCTGGGGGTCTCGACCTCCACCAGGCACATTCGGCACAGGCCAACTGGCTTCATCCGAGGATGCCAACAGAACCTCGGAATATAGGTGCCGTTGTCCTCGGCCACCTTGATGAGCATTTCGCCCGCTGGAGCCTGGATCTCCTCGCCGTTGAGCTTGATCGTCACGAATTCGGCCGGTTCGCTCACGAGCGTATCCCGATCGATACAGGGACTTGGGTGCCTCGTTCGACGGCGGCTGCGACCTCTTCCGGAAAATGTTTCAGTAGGGACGCCACTGGAGATACCGCTGAGGGACCGAGGGGACAGATCGTCGTCATCTTCGGCGGCCAGGTGACTCCTGGCGAAATATTGTCAGACACGTCGTAGAGCACATCCGGGTCGCTGGCTCGTCCGTGGCCGGCCAGCATTCGACGCAAGATCATGTCCAGCCAGGTGGTTCCTTCCCTGCATGGGGTGCATAGCCCGCACGATTCGTGCGCGAAGAATCGCACCAGCCGCTCCGCGGCGGCCACCATGTCGGTGGTGTGATCCATGACTATCACTGCACCTGAGCCGGTCATCGAACCGTTGGAGTCGATGGCCGCCTTGGTGACTTCGGTGTCGAGGTGCTCGGCCGGCACAAACCAGGGCGCGGACGCGCCTCCTGGAACCCAGGCCTTCAGTTCGTTGCCGTTCCGAATCCCGCCGGCCACGTCATAGATGAGCTCCCGCCAGGTGATCCCCTCGACGATCTCATAATTCCCAGGCCGGTTGACATGGCCTGAAATTGAACACATTCGCCTGCCAGGGCTGTCCTCGGGGCCGATCGCCGAATAGGCGTTGCCGCCGTTGTTGATGATCCAGGGGATGTTGGAGAGAGTCTCGATGTTATTGACGATCGTTGGCGCCATGTACAAGCCGCGGACCGCTGGGAAGAAGGGCGGTTTGAGTCTCGGTTCGCCTCTGCGACCTTCGAGGCTATTGAGCAGGGCGGTCTCTTCTCCGCAGATGTAGGCACCGCCACCCAGGTGAACTGTCAGCTCGAGGTCGTAACCGGAGTCGAGAATGTTGGCGCCCAGATATCCAGCTGCATATGCCTCGTCGACGGCCGCCTGAACCCGCCTGGCCGACTTGGGGTATTCGCCGCGAATATAGATGAACGCGTGATTCACCTCGTTGGCCAGCGAGGAGATGATCGTCCCCTCCACCAATTGATGTGGGTCCCGTTCCATGAGCTGGCGATCTTTGAAGGTGCCAGGTTCTGATTCGTCCCCGTTGACAACGAGATAGGCAGGGCGGGCCGGCGCGAGGAAACCCCACTTCACGCCGGCGGGGAAACCGGCGCCTCCCCTGCCCCGCAGATTGGCTGCCTTGACCTCTTCGACGATTGCGTCTCTGCCCATGTCCAGGGCAGTTCGCAGTGCCGTGTAACCACCGGTTGCCTCGTATGTGGCAATGGTGTGACTGCTCTCAGGATGAGCGTGCATCCTGGCTGTGAGAATCAGCGGATGATCGGTCATGAGCGATCCAGAGCAGCGATGGTTCCGTGAGGCTGAAACGCCGGGTATGGGCCAGTGGCATCGTTTGTTTCGTTGATGGCCCAGTCGAACGAACGCTCCCCACCGAACAACGCTTGCATCTCGTCACCATTGAGCGTCGCGGGTTGGGCGGCGTTGAGCCACTCGACCAGTTCTGTTGCCTTTTTCGGCGTGAGTCCCTCGATCAGCTCGTAGTTGACCTGGACGGCTGGAGCCCCTCCGCAGGCGCCGATGCACTCGACGTGTTCGGGGCTGATGACTCCGCTCTCGTCAGTTTCTCCGCTAGGAACGCCTGCGGAGGCCTCAACGGCCTCGAGCACCTCGTCTCCGCCAAGAAGCCAACAAGATATGGATGTGCAGACGGATACCAAATACTTTCCGACCGGCTCCAGCTTGTACATCGTGTAGAAGCTGGCAACCGAACTCACCTGGGCGGGTTCGAGATCGACCAGATCCGCTACTCGCCGCATTCCGGCCTCGGAGAGATAACCGTCCTCTCGCATCGCGATGTACAGCAACGGCATGAGGGCAGAGCGTTTCTGCGGATATTTCGCCATGACGGACTCCGCCAATGCCTCGGACTCCTCTGACCAACGTGCGGTGTCAGTCATACGAACCAATGGCCTTCCGCTCTCGGTAGAAGGCCATCCGCTCTCGGTAGAAGGCCTTCCGCTCTCGGCATGACACGGATTGATCCCACATACTGCTGGTAGTCACTCGTCAGTTGCTTCGTGCCGAACGAAACAAAGGGCTCCACACCCCGAAGGCGCCGCTCAACCACCTTCCGCTCTCCGCCTACCGCCCTCTGCATAACACGGATTGATCCCACATACTGGTGGTAGTCACTCGTCAGTTGCTTCGTGCCGTACCGAACAAAGCGCTCCACACCCCGGAGGCGCCGCTCAGCCATCCGCTCTCCGCCTACCGCCCTCCGCATGACCTGGATTGATCCCACATACTGCTGGTCGTCACTCGTCAGTTGCTTCGTGCCGCACCAAACAAAGCACTCCACCCCCTGGTGGCGCCGCTCAACGCACAATGGCGTTCGGAGAGCGGATCGCGGACAGCGGATCGCGGACAGCGGATCGCGGATCGCGGACAGCGGAAGGTGAATCGGTCATCGATCTACGTCTCCCATTACGGGGTCTATCGAGGCGATGGCTGCGATGGTGTCCGCCAACATGCCGTCGGTCATCATGATCGGTAGCGCTTGAAGGTTGGCGAATGACGGTGCCCTGATGTGCATGCGGAGCGGTTTCGACCCACCGTCGGACACCAGATAGCAGCCCAACTCGCCCCTCGGCGACTCGATCGCGACGTAGGTCTCACCTTCCGGCACTTTGAAACCCTCTGTATAGATCTTGAAGTGGTGGATCAAGGCTTCCATCGACTCGTTGATCCGCTTGCGAGGGGGCGGGACCACCTTTGCGTCTTCAGCCTTGTAGTCGCCTGGCGGCATCGTGTTGGCGACCTGTTCGATGATTCTCAACGATTGGGCGATCTCGTCCATGCGGACCCTGTAACGGTCGTAGGCGTCACCGTTGGAACCCGTCGCGATGTCGAACTCGTATTGTTCGATGCCGCTGTAAGGCTCGGACTTGCGGAGATCCCATTCGCATCCGGTAGCGCGCAGAGAAGGGCCGGTGATGCCATAGGCGAGCGCTTCTTGCTTGGTGATGATCGCAACGTCGACCGTGCGGCCTCGCCAAATGCTGTTGTAGCGAAGCATCTGGTCGTACTCGACCAGGGCGTGTGGCATGCGATCGAGAATACCGGCGATGTCGTCCTGCCAACCGTCTGGCAGGTCGGCGGCCACCCCGCCAGGTCGAATGTAGTTGTGGTTCATTCTCAGACCGGTCGTCTTTTCGAGAAAGGCGAGAATCAGCTCTCGCTCTCTCACGCCGTAGAACATCATCGAGATGGCACCAATGTCGAGGCCGTTCGTGGCGGCGGCAACGAGGTGCGAAGAGATTCTGTTCAACTCGGTCATCATGACCCTGATCGCCTGAGCGCGAGGGGGCATCTCAATGCCCAGCAACCTCTCCACGGCGAGCGAGAAGACCAGCTCATTGTGAAGCGGGGCCAGGTAGTCCATTCTGGTTACGTTGGTTGGACCCTGAAGGAACGTCAGTTGTTCGGCCGTCTTCTCCATGCCGGTGTGCAGGTAGCCGATTATCGGCTTGACCTTGCGCACGATCTCTCCCTCGAGCTCGAGGTGAAGGCGGAGCACCCCATGGGTCGAAGGATGCTGAGGACCCATATTGACGACCATGCGCTCATCGCCATCGATTGAGTCGTCAATGACGAAATCGTCGATGACCCTGGTGCCACGTTGTTCGATGGTTCGCTCAGCGGTCTCGTCCCGTTGCATCTGCTGGGCGCCTTCGTCGGTCCCAGCCACCAGCCAGTCCGGCTCCTCGGTTCCAGAAACCCAGAGTTCCGTGGTGCCCTGTTCGGTGCGTTTGTCGCCCATCACGTCACCCGATGAGATTCTTTGAACTGAACTGGCACCGACCCGACGCCGAAGTCCTTGCGCAGCGGATGACCCTGCCAGTCGTCTGGCATGAGAATCCTGGTCATGTCCGGATGGTCATCAAACGAGATGCCGAACATGTCGAAGACTTCGCGCTCAAAAAAATTCGCACCCGGATACACCGACACCAACGACGGCACTGTTGGGTCCTCTGCGGGTACAGCCAGGCGCAGGCGCAGGCGCTCGCCGTGGCGCATCGAGACGAGGTTGACTACCAACTCGAAACGATCACTCCGAGCCCTCTGATAGTCCACAGCAGTCACATCCACGCACATTTCGAATCCGGCTGCCTTGGCGGCAGCGGCGAAATCGAGGAGCTGGGCCCTGGGTAGGAGGACCACGTCCTGTCCGGATGACAATTCCCAAGCTGCGTCAGCGAAGGGCTCGATGAGATTTGCCAAAACGCCAGCTTCTGGGAGCGGCCTCGGAATAGCGACGGGCGCGTGATCCACGCCGCTGCGTTCCCGGTCCTCGGCATTGTCGCTCATCTTGCGAGTGCCCCATCGACGATCTGGCTCTGCAGGGTGAGGATGCCGTGGATGAGAGATTGAGGGCCAGGCGGGCAACCGGGGATGTATACGTCAACAGGAACGACGTGGTCGACCCCCTGGACAAGGGCGTAGTTGTTGAACATGCCGCCAGTGGATGCACAGGCACCCATCGAGATGACCCACTTGGGGTCGGCCATCTGGTCGTAGACCTGACGCAGGACAGGGGCCATCTTCTGAGAGACTCGACCTGCGACGATCATCAGATCCGCCTGGCGAGGTGAGGCTCGGAAGACTTCCATTCCGAACCTGGCGATATCGTTGTGGGCGGCTCCTGTCGACATCATCTCGATTGCGCAGCAAGCGAGGCCGAAAGTCGCAGGCCACATCGACTGGGTCTGGGCCCAGCGAATTGCAGCACCAAAGGTCGTCGTCAACAGGTTGGGTGGCGTCGTCAGCCGCGCCATCAGGCCGCTTCCTCGACGGAACCAGCCACGGGATCGGTCCGGTACCTGGCCCGGCGAGGCACGTTCCAATCCAGCGCCCCCCGTTTCCAGACGTAGCTGAGAGTCTCGGCAATGAGCAGCGTGAATATGCCAACGGCGCCGACGCCAAGCCAGCCGAGTTGGTCGAAGCGGGTCGCCCAGGCGAACAAGAAGATGATCTCGACATCGAAGATCACGAAGAGGATGGCAACGAGATAGAACTTCACTGGGAAACGGTTGACCGCGTCTTCTTCGGTGACTATCCCGCACTCGTAAGGCGCGAGTTTTTCGGGCGTGGGGCGCTTGTAGGAGAGCAAGTTCGATACAACCAATGACACGCCTGCAAACGCACCTGCAAGCACCATCATCACCAAGATGGGGAGGTAGTCCCCGAGCTCCAAAACGACCGTCCTTTCGACTTCGGCAGAATAGGGACGCAGGTACCGGAGTGACAAAACCCCTATCGCAGGTGCGGTGCCCTCCGGCTCAGTTGGCAAGCCTATCTGGAGCTACCTTGACCAGCCGTTCGAGTGCCCTATACGCCCGCTCTCCGAATGCTTTGTCCTCCGGCTCCAGGACATTCACCATGACCTTGAGCGTCCAAGCCATCAGGCTCTCGGATCGGATACCGGTGCGCGCCAGGGTGCGCATGATTGCCGGCCGACCTATCGCCTTCACGAAGACCCTGGCAGTCCTGTAGTACAACCCGAATGTGTCCTCGAGCTCCTGGGGGTAGCGCTGCAGAATGCCGAGGTCGTCAGCCCCCAAAGCGGCTGAGATGTGTCTGGCCGCGATCCGACCGGTCTCGTATGCGTATGAGATGCCCTCCCCGTTCCAAGGGTTGATCGAGCCGGCGGCGTCTCCGACCACAACGAAGTTCGAACCTACTCGCGGACCAACTGAGAACGACATCGAGAGCTTCCCGCCCCTTGGCTCCGTCAGCTTCGAATGCTCGGACAGCCCCCAATAGCCAGGGGCGGTCTCGGCGTATTTGTTCATCACGTCCGTTGTGTTGATCTCTTTCCAATGCGAAAACGTGGAAAGAATACCGACTCCGACATTGACGGTGCCATCACCGAGCGGAAACACCCAACCGTATCCGGGCATCGATGCTCCGGATGCGTCCCGCATGTCGAGCTGACTCTCGAGAAAATCTGCCTTTGACATCGGACTCGAGTAGTAGCCGCGCGCCGCCAACCCCATCGGGTAGGCCTTGTCTCGGCTGGTACCCAACGCCCTGCCGAAGCGCGACAGTGAACCGTCCGCCACTACCACTGCTCTCGGACTCAAACGCTGCGTCTCTCCATCTTTCACCAGATCGATCGCAGCCAGACGCCCATCGACCATCACTGCTTTGGCCTCGACCTTCTCCCGGACGTCAACACCTTGTTTGCGGGTCAGGGCCGCCACCTGCTGATCGAGCTCAGAACGCCTGATCACGCCACCCCAGTTCGGGAAAACTGAGTGCTCGGGCCACTGAAGTTCTACCTGCAACTCGTCTCCTGCGTACGACCTGAGCCCACTGACCTTGTGAAAACTCGGGACGTCAAAATCGAACCCGAGCTTCATCAGCTCGAATATCGCTCTCGGGGTGAGGCCATCGCCGCAGGTCTTTTCCCGCGGGTACTCCTTCTTTTCGGCCAGGACGACATCGTGGCCCGCCTTGGCGAGCCAAAACGCGGCGGCCGATCCGGCTGGGCCGCCTCCGACGACGACTACCTCTGGGGTGTTGGTCATGGTGCCAGGCTAGGACGGTTCTGGCACGTCGCCGCCACTACACGACAAACTGACGCCTTCCCCAGCGGATCTAGGCTTGCCGACGTGTCGAACGAAATCCCAAGGGCGACTGTGGAGCGCCTGCCCCGCTACCTCAAATGCCTCGAACAACTGATTCAGCACAAAAGAACGATCTCGTCGACTGAGCTCGCCCATTTGGCGAATCTGTCACCCGCCCAGCTGCGCAAGGATCTTTCCCAGCTCGGATCGTACGGAATCAGGGGGGTCGGCTACGACGTGGAACAACTCCAGGGCGAGATCCGCAGGGAGCTAGGTCTGACGCGAGATTGGCCGGTGATCGTCGTCGGCGTCGGCAACCTGGGGTCAGCTCTCGCTGCGTACGGAGGGTTCGGGAATCGAGGTTTCGAGATCGCAGGCCTATATGATGTCGACCCTGATCGAATCGGAGACAACATCCAGGGGATCGAGATCAGGTCGCTCGATCGGGTCGGCCGGGACGTTGCCGCCAGGCGGGTGGCAATAGGAATAATCACGACTCCGGCCGTTGCCGCCCAGTCGACCGCCGACGTCTTGGTGGCAGCGGGGATCTCGTCGATCCTCAACTTCGCCCCCGCGGTCATCAGCGTGCCATCCCACGTAGAGCTGCGCCAGGTAGACCTCTCGACCGAACTTCAGATCCTGGCGTTCTATCTTCAGTCGCGAAGCGGAGAGTCCGCGCCAAGGCCGCGCGACGATGAGCCGTAAGGCGAAGAGCAATAGGCACTGGTCTCAGAGTGGTGCCTATCGGCGTCCGCTACGCCGCTAGAAGCCGACTGTGCGGAGCAGTACCGCCAACGAGGCCAATACGCTCCCGGCGACGACAGCAATCAGAGGGGCCTGGCGCGCAATGAATCGGGGTCTTACCGGCTGCATAAGAGCAAACTCGGCTGACATGAGCCCAAACTGAGGGTTGGTCAGGTCTCGGCGTGTTCTTGGTCGGTCTCGTAGCGGTGGAGCGCCACGAGGAACATCGTGAAGAGAATCGCGGACGCGATTGCGAAGGCGCCTGGCACGATCCTGATCTCGAACGCGTTGAGTCCGTCGATGTTCACCGGACGTGGCCCTCTGGGGGCATACATGACAAAGAGGATCGAGTTGATGGTCATCCATCCAAACGTTCCGGCTCCCACGACCAGGATGCCCAACCGCTTGCCGAGGTTCGTATAGGTGAGTAGATAGATCGTGCCGTAGAAGGTGAGCACCGCTGCGATCGTGATGACGATGCCGGTGAACAGCAGATTGGCCGAAAGAATCGCCCTGAAGAACTCACGCATTAGCCCTCCTCGCTTTCAACGCCAATTCCATCGAGCGTCTGACCCCTCAAGTACTGCACGATGAGCTCGATGTCACGCTGAGACAGCACCGTCCCAAAACCTGGCATGCGCCCAGAGCCAACTCCGTTGGCTCCGTATCCAGCGCCGTTTTCCGATCCCTTGATGAGGAACTCGATCATATCGGCTGTGACCAAGAACTGAGTGTTGGCCCTGCCATCCCGCAACGAAGGTCCCAATCCCCCAGCGGCCGGCTGCTGCTGAAAGGCGATGCCGGCCGAATAGCCGGATGTATGACACCTGGCGCAATATCCGTTGAACAAACCGATGGCCCTACGGGCATCTTCGAGGTTGCCCCCAAACGTGAGCGCGGCCACCACTGGGAAATCAACGGCCCAGCGCTTGGCAATGGCGGCCTCTTGGAGGGCGGCCAGGCCGGAATCGGCTTGGGCGCTTATCGAATCTGCGCTGGAAACGATTAGATCGAGCTCTGCGGCCCTTGACTCAACCTGCGAGACGAGCGTGCGAGCCGCTCTACCGTCCGAGGTACCGATGCTCGACTCTACGTTGGTCGGATCGAGCGTCGGGGCCTGGTCAATGAGTTCGGCCGCCACCGCCAGGATGCCGATTTCCGTCAGAGCCTGCTCGGCAGAGTCGCTCAGGCCGTCACCGTCTGTGTCGAGGCCCTGTCCCGCGAGCCGCAGCTCCCTCGCTGCCTCTTCCGCCAGCCCTTCGGCAATCGGAAGCAGGGTCGGTGCAAAATCGACTGAAGCAATCAGCTCTTCTTGGGCAGAAATCTGGTTTGCGACCGCCTCGTCCGCGCCGTCGAGGCGGGCGAGAGCTCCGCTGACGTTTCCCTCGATATTGATCAGGGCCTCAGTCTGGGAAAGCTGGAATGTTCCGAGATAGTTCAGCAAATCGTCAACTTGCTGCTCGTTGAGCGGTCCACCGCCCTCCAGGCCCCAGGCCGGCATCGGTGTGCCCGCCCGACCAAAAACAATCCAGAACTTCGTTTCATCACGCTCGTACCGGAAAAAGACGTCATTCAGCGAGGGGGCCGCCCATGAGTCGACCTTTACCTGGGAGCGGGGCTCGAGGAACGACACGCCACCACCGACGCCCCCTGCCCCGTGACATGCGGCGCATCCAAACTCGTCCCAGACTTCAAGGCCCCGCTCAACTGAGGCCTCGTCGAACTCTTCAACAAAGCCAAGTTGACGGTCGTTCTCGCCGAGGTAGTAGACCGGGAGGGCCAACGCCAGGAACGCGGAGGAGATGACGGCGGCTATCAGCGCTCGATCGAGCCGGGTGGTCTCCAGCTCGTCGTCAGTTGCAGCGGCGGACAGATTGGCCGGCACCTCGTCGCGACCGCCGCGGCGAGAGCCGGATCCGACCAGGAAGGCAAACCAGCCAATCGCGCCGAGGGCGACCAGGGTGATTACAAGACTGTTGAGCATCGCCGCCTAAACCTCCGGGGCCGCGGAGAGGCTGATACAGGACGGCCCCAGGGGATATTCGACTGTAAATACAGGCGCCCGAGGAGTCTGGATGATGTTGGCCGTCTTGACGATCATCCTGTCGCCCTGCAACTCGACTTCGAAGCGGTCGAGGTTGCGAGGCGCAGGGCCGGCTTGATATTCGCCGACCGAATTGTATTTCGATCCGTGACACGGGCACTCAAAACCCTGTGAGGACGCGCACCACGGCACCCGACATCCGAGATGAACACACCGCTGCCACAGGGCGGTCAGCTCGCCAACCACCAACGCCTCGCTGAACTGCGAACCGCTGATGTCGGCGTTGGCGAACGGGACAATGTAGGCGCGGGCCTCGGGCACGAAGGCGGGGATGATGGATCCATCTGGCTGAATTATCTGATTCCGGAGATCGGCGATCGCCCCAACGTCGATTGCGGAGCCGAACCCGCCGGACAGGCGGGGCCAAAGGAAGCCGAGGTAGGCCACGCCGTTCAGAGCCAGGAAGGCCCCGAAGGTTGCGCCTAGTGCCCTGGTAAGGAAGGCTCGTCGATTTACCCCCGCCTCCTCAGGCGACAGCTCTTCGACCTTCAAGACCTCTACGGCATGCACTGCCGCCGGTTCGACGACTTCGGGGTCCGGTGCGGATTCGGCGACCACCCCTTCGATCGGTAACTCTGCCGCGCCAGCTCCCGCCATGACCGATACTGGCTCATTCAATTCGGATCGATCGGCCTTGGCTGTAGCCCGATCGATGTCTTGCCTCCAATCGGAACTGGGATCGGAACCGCGCTTGAACGCGATAACGAAGGCTCCGAGGACGGCGAAGACGCCGACCGCCGCGACCCCGACGATGAGAATCTGTGACGTCGTCATCCGAAATCCACCCAATCCTTGAGGTCGTCGAAAAAGATCCCGTCTGCCCACGGGTAGGTGAAGTTGAATCCCGGACCGCGGAACAGGGTTCCCAGCATGGTCAGGGTGGCCGATCCGGCAAGGAAGAAGGTGAACAACAAGATCGCAAACTTACGATCAGACGGCTTCGTTGAGGGGTTGCGATCTATATAGGGAATGGCCATGAATCCGACCAGGCCGGAAATGCCAGGAACTATGACACCGGCAATCTGGGGGTCGTAGTAGGACAGCAACTCTTGGAGACCGAGAAAGTACCAAGGCGCTTTGGAAGGGTTGGGGGTCGCGTTGAAGTTGGCCAACTCGAGCAAGGGTGCCTGGAGGATAACGGAGAGGATTATCAGGAAACCTGTCATGACGAGCAGAGCGGTGAACTCGGCAATCATGAGATGGGGCCAGGTATTGACTTTGTCGGCTGGTGACGACTTGACCTGCTGAATCGCCCTTGCCTTGACGACGGTGAGGAGCCGCTGGGTTCTGACCCCTTCAGGTATTGCCTCCGGCTGGGCTACGGGGCGTGGAGAAACCGAAGCGGCCAAAGGAGCATCTCCGCCGCTGACAGGGCTCGGAGGGCTCGCGACTTCTGGCGACGCCTCGGCCGGAGCTGCCACCGGAGCCAGGGATCCTTGCGGAGCCTCCGGTTCCGGGGTTTCCACAGGCCCGACGACCTCTGTTTCGACGACTTTGGTCTCGACAGCTGGAGTTTGCTCGGCCGTGGCGTCTGGGTCGCCAGGAGCAGGGGCTTCGACAACCGCCGCCGTTTCAGGCGGCGTTGGCGCCTCGGCAGGGGCAGAGGGCGCCGGTGGCGCTTCGCCCCTCATCTCGGCGAGCACCTGTTCGACCGGCACGCCGAGCGCCTTGGCTCTGGCCTCGGCTGAGCGCTGGAGAAGATGTTCTGGGATGTCAACCATCGAACATTCTCCTTCTACAGCGGACCCGATATTCCGCCGTCTTTACGGACCCGCCAGAAATGCACGGCCATGAAGATGACGATGACGAATGGTAAGAAAAGTACGTGAAGCACGTAGAAACGCAGCAGAGTGTTGCCGGTGACTTCGATTCCGCCGAGTAAGGCGAACTTCACCCCCGGACCGAAGATTGGCGTGAAACCTCCCATGTTCGTCCCGACGGTCACAGCCCACAATGCCAGTTGGTCCCATGGGAGCAGGTAGCCGGTGAAGGAAAGCAGCAACGTGAGGAGCAACAACACCACGCCAACCACCCAGTTAAATTCACGTGGCGGCTTGTACGCGCCGTGATAGAACACCCGAGACATATGGAGGAACACGGTCAGCACCATCAGGTGTGCGCCCCAGCGGTGCATGTTGCGCACCAGTGAACCAAACGCAACCGAGGTGGAGAGGGCTTCGACATCGAGGTAAGCCGCCTCTGCCGTTGGCCGGTAGTAGAACATCAGGAATATTCCGGTGATGGTGAGCAGAATGAAAAGGAAGAAACTGAGCCCACCAAGGCAAAGGGTGTAGGAAAGACGCACCCCGTGACGCTTCACCTTGACTGGATGCAGGTGGTACAAGACGCTGTTCATGATCACGTACGACCGGTTCCTGGGGCTGTCCGAATACCCCTTCTTGAGAGGAGAGCCAGGTCGGAACATCGATTCCCAAACTGAGCCGCCTCGCACGCGGGTAGCCATCTCCCCGATCCGCTCACCCAATCGCAACCCGCCGTTGCCGTCTGCCACTTACCTCTTCCTCCGTTGCCTGAGAATTACCAGCGCACGCCGTAGGCGTAGCCGTTCTTGAAATCTCGTTGTCCCGTGTCGATCTCCCACGGCACCTTGTCACTCAAACTCGACTGCATCGCCACGTCGGACACGGAGCCGGTGAACTTGCCGAGTGTGATGACGTTGGTCGGGCATCTGTCGATGCACAATTGGCACCTGGTGCACTCCGCTTCGTCGACGACAAAAAACCCTCCGTTGTCTTCGCTGGCACCAGGGTGATCCACGTTGATGGCCTCGTCGATTGCGTCAAGTGAAAGGAAGTGGATGCACTTCCACGGGCAAATATCGACGCAGCCCTCGCAGATGATGCATTCTGCCTGGTTGATATGGAGAAACTGTTTCGGTTTGACAGTGCTCTGCACATACGAGGGGTCAACCAATGCCAACTGGTAGTCATCCCGCATCGGAGGCGTTTCAAACCAGACCTCGCTCTTGGCCATCAGTCGACCGCCTTGACGAGTGGACGTCCGTATGGCGAAAGCGGCGTTTCGGCAGGTGGCTCATCCTCGAGCGGTTTGCCCCAGTCTTGGATCTTCCAGGAAAAGACCATGATCGTGGTCAGAAATCCGAGGTTGAGGTTGACCGAAATGAAGTCTTTGATCACGCCCCAGCTGATGCTGATGTCGTTGTTCAACATCAACCATTTCCAACCAGTAGCGATCCACCTTGGGTGGTTCTCACGAGGAAACGCGATGCTCTGCTCCGTCCAAGCCAGTGGACCCTGAGCAAGGTTCAGCCACTCGGACGGGACCGTACCCAACCAAATCACGAGCTCGAAGAACGCGAGGAAAGCGGCGAAGGCGGCCAATGCCCAGGTCATCTTCCTGCCGAGAATGAGGGCAATGGCCAAACCGCCCACAATCATCTGGGACCCGATCAGGGCGACGATGTGACCAACCGTAAACCAGGGGATGCACCACTCCGCTCCTGTCACACCAATGATGGGATTGGTCGAAACGAGGCTGCTGTTGTTCCCCACCAGACAGCCCCGAGGAACCCATCCGAAATAGTCGACGTCGACTATGACGTCGACAGATATCTCGTCGGATCCGGCTTCGGGTACTGGAGTGACTTTGAGGACACGCATCTCGCCATCGCCGACGTCAACCAGATCGCCTGCGACGGACCCAACGACGTCTTCGGTGTTGAGGTTTGCTCTCTCGGTGGCAGGAAAATTCGAATAGTGGGCGAACCAGATACCGACGACGAGGACCAAGAGGCCACCGAGGACTAGGCGTACGCCGAGCCCCGAACGCTGAGAAGCGTCGAGCCGGCGGAGCTTGGTCTGCAGCATCGGTTGGGTATTCCCCTCATGTCGCTTGGGTCGCAGTGAAAACGACCCGCCCTTGTTCATCATGTCCGGCCGGTGTGTCAGGCGCCGGACGCATTCGCGAGCTGCGCAGGTGGATCACGACCAAGAGCAGTTTTAGCAGAAACGAGGTGCAGTTCTAAACCCATCGCGGCAATTGCGACGATCTCGGGGGCAGGCCCTCGAGATGATTCGGGATGGACGCAGCGACAGACCCGCACTCCTTCGATGGCGCGCCAAAGGTGCGGCCTCTTCGGCCCTCTGACCACACTGTCCTCGACCGGTCAATTGCCCGCGGTCGAACAGAAGGCAGAGCCAGGACTGGATTCAAGGTCAGACCAACGCCGCTTTGACGACATCAACCCTGAAGGCGAAACTGCACCAGGCCACGCCGGGTCGCGAGATGGGTCCTGGCCTCGTGAGGACACATCTTCGGATCCGATCGACGAATCCGGTAGCCTCGGAGCCGCCGGTCGGTTGGGCCGAGTATTCAGAACCATCAGGAAAGAGGAGCCAACGCCTTGGCGGCAGCCAACAGCGGACGCAATGTATTGACCGGAGTCCTTTCGACAAACGCGGATTCAGCGGCCAGAAGGGCCATGCTGGCCTCGTTGGTTTTCGCCGTGATCGGAGCGGCAGCAACGGTTCTCATGCTCATCAAGGTGTCCGTCCCTGGACTCTTCGACACTGCCTCGATCGCCGGGTACGGGCGCATGCGGGCGATCGCGCTCAATTCTTTTGTCTACGGGTTCGGCGGCCTGGCGTCGACCGGTCTCGCCTACTACATGACCCCTCGCTTGGCCGGAGCTGCCCTGGCAAGACAACGGCTGGCCAATCTCGGGGCAGCCGGCCACACGTTCGTCGTCACGATCGGGCTGGCTTCGATTGCGTTGGGAATCACAGATCCCCTCGAGCTCGCCGAGTTCCCGCTGCTAGTCGATTTGGGTCTCTTCTCATCGATGGTGATCCCGGCTCTCATCGTGACTGCCACGGTCAGGGCCCGCACAGAGCGAACGATCTATGTGTCGCTCTGGTACGTACTGGCCGGCGTGTGGTGGCTGCCGGCGTTGTATTTTGTCGGAAACGTTCCCGGCACAACCGGACTCGGAACACAACTACAGAGCTCATTCATGGTTGGCGGTCTGATCGGTGCGTGGCTGCCCATGGTTGGCATCGGGGCCGCGTACTACGTAATCCCTCGCGCCACCGATCGTGCTCTGTTCTCCCGCCCGCTAGCCCAGGCGGGGTTTTGGAGTCTCGCAGGAACCGGCCTCTTCGCGTCTGTCACACGGTACGGGAGTGGCGCGGCACCCGACTGGTTGGAGACGACCGGAACCGTGTTTTCGCTTGGGCTGATCGTCGCGGCCGTTGCCACACTTGCCAACCTCGCTGGCACTGCCAACGGCGCGTATGGAGAAATCCGGGAATCGACCCCACTCCGCATGATTGGAGGCGGACTGGTCGTATACGTGGCGATCGCCGCCCTTCTCTCGGTACAGGGCTTCCGGTCCATCGATGCGGTCGTCGGCCTCACAAGCTGGTACGAAGGTTTGATTCTGGCAACGGTGCTGGCCGCTGCCCCTCTGCTGTTGATCGGCGCGATGGCCTACGCCCTTCCCCAAATTGCAGGGCGACGCCTCGTCGACGGCCTGGCCAAACGCGGCATCAGCGCAACGCTCTGGGGTGGGTCCGTCACCGGCCTACTACTCGTGATCTCTGGGCTCGTGACCGGGCTCGGATGGAACACAGGAGCAGTTCCGAATTCTGGCGAAGAGTACGTGCGCACGACCGGGCTGATCGACACCTACCAACTGCTGGCGATCCTCAGCGCCCTCGTGGCAGCCGCCGGCATTGCCATGTTGACCCTGGTGATCCTCCGCACATACACGTCAGGCGAAGCGATCGCCTCAGAGGTCCTCGTCTGGGTAGGTGAAGACGATGAGTGAGCTCCTCGCCACAGCCGCAACCGCAATGGGCACCCCCCAAGATCTGGTCGAACGATCAGCAAGGGCAAGGGCGGCAGCCCAAGGAACCACGTATGAAGGTGTCATTTCTGCCTGGGCGGGTGGCCAATCGTCGGCTGCGGCGGCCGATCCAAGCCAGGCCCCTGCCGCCGATCCCCAGCCAGAACCGGACCCGAAACCTGAGTCGAATCCAGAACCAGTCGCCGAGCCAGTCACCCAATCCGAACCGCCGCTTTCTGCACAGGCTCAGGTGACCGCCGTCGCGGTCATTGATCTACCGACAGGTGCACCACTTCTGGAGGGAAAACACGAGAGCTTCGCCGGGCTGTTGACAGGCATCCTCGCCTTGTTGGCCGCCGCGATCCTGTTGGTCGTGGTAATACCGGCCAACAGCCAGGGCGACGATCGGCACATCGTCGGAGACGCCAGCCTCAGCGCGCTGGAGGACACGGGTCGGGACGTCTACCTCCAGCAAGGATGCCAGTACTGCCACACACAGAATGTGCGCCCTGTCGTGGCGGACGTTGGCCTTGGGGCCATAACCGAGACGGGAGCCCGTTCGTTGGCCGATCCTGCCACATTTGGCTTCCAACGCATCGGCCCTGACCTGGCCCGCGTAGCCGGCCGATTGCCTGAGGACCTAGACGCCGCCGAATATGTTCGTGAGTTCCTTACACATCCGACCGAGGTCGTGGAAGGTTCAGCACAGCCGCCGTATGCGCACCTGTCGGACGACGACATGGCCGCCCTGGTCGCATATGTTCTGGCGTTGAGATGACGGAGTGACGATGACTGAACAACTCTCAGCGGCAGCGGCCGCTATGGGCACTCCTGAAGAACTGGTCGAACGGGCAGCAAGGGCCAGAGCAAACGCCAAGGGCAACAGCTACGAGGAAGTCATCGCCGCTTGGGCCGGCGAAGCCCCAACCCCAACTGCCGCAGTCGAAGACACTCCATCTGCTCCAGAGCCTGCGCCAGCAGAAGAGGTCGAGACCCCGATCGATACTTCGAGTGGGGAGTCTGACCCCGTGACTCAAGCACTCGCCACGTCCCCGGCCGTCAGTGCAGTGACGGCTCCTTCCATCCCCGAGACGGTTTCGGTCCGCGAGGCGGCCAGGTACGCAGAGGTCACGACAGTGTCGACTGTCGGCATCAAGGAAAGAACTAGAACAAAGACGCCCGGCTGGCTCACCGGACTCTTCGTGATGCTTCCGGTTGCGGCCATCGTCTATTTCATTTCGTTTCCGGGGGGCCCGAACTGCGGTGTCGGCGGCCAGCTTTCGGTTGATCGCCAGACCGGATCAGCCGTCAACTGCGACGGGAGCGAGTATCAGGCAGGCGGGGCAATCGGCGGTGTAGACGCCAGGGCGGTGGTGGCCAGCGGCGGTCTGGTCTACTCGCAGAGCTGCGCCTCGTGTCACGGTGCAAACGGCGGTGGGGGCACCGGACCTCAGCTGGCCGGAGGAGCCGTAACGGCCACCTTCGCCGGATGTGGTGACCACCTTGAGTGGGTCAATCTCGGCTCCAGAGGTTTCCAGAACGCAGGCCGCAGCACGTACGGAGATTCGGACAAACCGATCAGTGGTGTCATGCCAGGCTTCGCTGGCACCCTTTCCCCCGCTGACCTATCGGCCGTCGTCTTCTTCGAACGAGTCAACTTCGGTGGACAAGACGCAGAAGAGGCCCTCGTCGACTGCGGTTTTGTGACCGAGGATGGCGAAGGCGCTCCGGACGGTGAAGACGTCGAGGCGATGGGCTGAGCGGACACCCGTCGATATTGGGGAAGGCTGGCCACCCAGCCGACAGAACCCCCTCTGAAGATTTCTGCGAATATTTGGGAACATGCTCAAGTTCCTCCAGGGTCCCGCCGATTAAACTTTGAAGCAACGGAGCCATGCTCCGCTACGAGGGATCTAGCGGCAACCATCGGATCACCGTTGGGCACGTTCAGTCCAAGGTGTCAAAGGAAAGCCTCCCAGCCCGCCCCTAACGATGGCTGGCCGACAGATCCCTTCAGATGAAGCCCCCGCGGCCACGGGGGCTTCGTCGCGTTCGGATCTCGATCCGCCCAACGGCCGGATTCTCGGGATCGTTTCGGATTGGTGCAATGCGAGCATGGACCGCTCGCCCGACCATGCGTTGCGACACACCACTAGTGTGCTCGCCGGATGCGTCCCGGTACCACCTTCGCGATTTTGATCCTGCTCGGCCTGATAGCCGTAGCCGGAATCGTATTCACGTTTCAACTTCTCTCGCTCGACTGAGGAACTCGAACGGGCGTCCTGTTCGGTTCCAAGTACAGGACCTAAGCGCCCTCTAGGCCACCGGAATCGATCGGCGAGATCGCCCGGTTCCGAACACAACTGGCAGACCCTCGGCGACCCCAAGGGCTTCGTCCGCCCTACCTCCCCTCACCGCCAAGGCGATCAAACCAGATGAATCGACGTGGACCAGTGGGTCGCCTTCGCCGACCTCGCCGTAGGCGAATACCCACGGAATCGAATGGACCAAAGATCCGATGCGAACTTCGACCATTTGCCCAGGGACCGCGCCAATCGACTTCAAGTCCTCTGGGGAAACGTTGGTCTGGGCATTCCCGAAACGGTCCACCCACCAAACCTGAGCGGTCACCGACGTTTCCTCCACCTCACAGAGTGGAAGCAAGAGGGGCGTCAGAGAGTCAGGATCAACCGCAGGCCCGAGGTCGGCCAATTCGGCCTCCCCTGCGGCCAATACCGCCGCCGCTGGAGCAAAAAGATCACGACCGTCGAAAGTCGCCCCGTGCGTCGGAAGCATGACATCTGGGTTCTCGATCGATACCACGCTACTGGCTCCTCCGATGAGGGCTACAGCAGGAGACAGGAGCCCGTTGTCAGGGCCAACAAAGTGTCCCCACGGGGTTTGTGCGGCTATCGCCCGACGATCGGTTCCTACGCCAGGGTCGACGACAGCCACGACCACGCCATTGGGTAGATACTGCACAGACCTCATCAGGGCCAGGGCACCCGCCCTGACATTCCCGCGTTCCACATTGTGGGCAATATCGATGACGCGGCTATCTGGCGCGATCGTCGCAAGGACACCGTGAATCACCCCAACAAACTCATCGTCCAACCCGAAATCGGTAAGCACGGAAATAGGCGCAGTCGGCATCGACTCAGGATAGGTCCCGGTCTTGGCCAGATCATCGCCTGACGATCTGGTCACTACCAGTACGATGCTCGGATGACTGATATCTATGAGCAGATCATCGATCGCCTCGTCGCAGAGGGCGGAGTCGTGATGTTGGTCGGCGCCCCAGACACCGGAAAGTCGACGCTCGCCAAACTGATCATGACAGCCGGTCTTGAGAAGGGTCTGGCCGTCTCATATGTCGACGCAGATATCGCCCAGACGACGGTTGGGCCACCGACTTGCATCGGCCTACGGCGCCTGTCGACCGTGGCAGATCTCGATGACCTTGCCAGCAGCGACGATCTCCGCTTCGTCGGCTCAATTGATCCCGAGCGCCTCCGTCTCCAACAGGTGATCGGTACTGCTTCGCTGGTAGAGGCGGCCAGAAACGACTCGGCCCTGATCGTCATAGACACCACAGGCTCGGTTTCGGGTGTCGTCGGGCAAACCCTCAAATACCACAAGGTCGAGCTCTGCCGTCCAGACTCTGTGGTGGCGTTGCAACGAGGGGCCGAGATGGAGCCAATCGTCGGGCTACTTCGGCGATTCTTCTCCGTCCAGGTAGACACCGTTCCGGTCCATCCAGGAGTGGTTGCCAGTTCCCCTGGCGAACGGGCTAGCGCCAGAGCAGAACAGTTCGCCAATGCTCTGAGCGGGGAGCAGCAGAAATGGCGAGTCAAGCCGACAGTGTTCGCCCCGACCCTTCCAACCGGTCTCGACCTCGCACGCTTGGACGGAATGCTGGTCGGAGTTCACGACCGAGGAGGCCGCTGCCTCGGCTTAGGGGTTCTCGAGTACGACGCTGACGCTCTGAGAGTCGTGACGGCGGTTGGAGAAGGCATGGCCGGCCTGCGGCTCGGCTCGTTGAGACTCGACCAGGTCACCCACCAGACGTCAGGTGTGAACCTGAGAGAGGTCATGTTCGGGCTGGAATGATGTCGAGCACCTAGGTCCGACTCGTTGGCCTTTTAGCGCCTGCTCATCACCGCCAGGTTGGTCGGTCCTATGGACAAGATCTCACGACCGGCTTGGATAGCCTTGTGAGGGCCGGAAACCTCCCATCCCACCGAGGTCCAGGTCTGCGCGATGTACTCGAGGGGCTGGTCGGTCTCGAGGGCCAGCCCCCAAAGCAAGACATCAGGCTGGTCGACTTCCACCACTTCGATGACGGGTCCGCACAGAAAAAAGGCAGCTCTGCGACCGCGAGCTGTACCCATCCGGCGAAGATCGGCGCCCCCCGCCTCAAGCAACGTCACAGTCGCGTCGAGGTCTGGGGTGGTGACGACGACGTGGTCAACTCCCCACCCTGCAACCTCCACAGCTGCGGGTGCAGCTACCAGATCGATCGGCAGAAGGGGATCGTCACCGTCCCACTGCCATCCAACAGAACCTCGCCAGACCGAGACACCACCGAACAGTCCGACCGGAGGAAGGCCGACTTCGCTGAGGTCAACCGGAAATCGAATACCGATCAGCATGACGGTGAACGGGTCCGGCGCTCACTCGAAGCGCCGTCGGCCGGCAAGAGACGCATCAGCCCGAGGAACCTTGACCGATTTCGTCCGCACTTCCCCTGACGAACTCCACCGGGTCCAGCACCTCGGGCCCATGCGATGGCGAAAATGTACGTGATCGGGACCGCAAGGTCAAGACTCCCGTTAACGGCTCTCCACACACGACGACTTCGTTTACCCAACGTACATTCGAACCTGTTTCGGCGATCTCCACAGTTTCAACAGGGGGTTGTGCACAAGAGCTGGGGAGAAGTTTCTTACAGCAGTTTTTCGCGGACGAACCGAGGACCTCGAGTCGATGCACGGCCTCAACAAACACCGAACCCCTACCCATCCTGTGCACTGAACCCGAGGCCAAGGAGAGGGCGAAAAGCTACATCGATCAGCTCGGTGATCTCGGCAAAAACCGATTGCAGAGTGTCAGGATCGATCCAATCCACTGCCAGCCTCGACCTCAGATAGATCTCCCCATCCTGATCGGTCGAAAAATGGACGAAGCGCGTCCGATCGTTTCTGACAAGAAGTTGACGGTGGACGTCGGCGATATTCTGCCTCGGCGCTGGGAGGAAATACGCCTCAAAAGACACCGTCCTATCCCCGATGTTGATCCAAACGGTTGTCGAGTCACGGCTCGCTTGGACGATCCGGACCGCCAACCTTTCTTCCACCCACTCGCAAGACTCTGCCGGGAATTGCGGATCCCCCACCCAGCCTTCGACAACGGCAGCTATCCGCTCCGACAGATGTGAGCGCTCAACCACCGATAATTCCTTCGTAGAGTTCGGAGAGACGGTTTGCGGTCCTCTCCCAGGAAAAACGTCTGGAGTGCTCAACCGCCGTGGCACTCATCCTGGCCGCGAGAGCATCATCGCCTAGGATCTCCAACGCAGCCCCTGCGTAATCGACCGGATCCCATCCGTCGATCAGGATGCCGGACTTGCCGTCGGCCACCACCTCGGCGAGACCACCGACCCTGGCAGAAACCACCGGCGTCCCTGACGCCTGCGCCTCGGCGGCAACCAGCCCGAAGGACTCAGAACGAGAAGGCACCAAGACCACGTTGGCCGCCCGGTAAAAGGTCGGCATCTGGGCGTGAGGCTGGGCCGGCCAGAAGCGCACATTGCCACCTAGGCCAAGCTCCTCCACATGGGCTTGGACCTTCTCCAGCTCCGCCGAGCCAAGCGGTCCGCTGGCCCCGCCTACCAACACCAGCTTGGCATCTCGTCTTGTCTGATGGATGATGTCGAACGCGTTGACGACCGTGTCTACACCCTTCAGCGGCTGAATCCGTCCTGCGAACAGCACGACAGGGTCGTCCTCGGCGATCCCGAGCGCCCGCTTGGCTTCACGCCGATCGCCTGGCGCGAACAGATCGTGATCGACCCCAGGAGGGTTGACACACATTTTGGCGGGGTGGGCCCCATATCGCACCGTCAATTCATGCGACTCGTCTTCAGTCGACGCTATCAAGCAATCCGACTCGGCGATAACCTCGTGCTCGGCTGCGATCCTGAGCAGCGAAGCAGGAGAATCGTCACTCCTCCGGCTCGCATCCTTGACTCGACCGAGAGTGTGGAACGAATTGGCCAGCGGCAGCCCCAACCGCTGTTTGAGTAGAAGGCCCGCCCATCCCGACAGCCAGTAGTGGCTGTGAATGAGGTCGAACGGTCCTTTGGCTCGGTCCCAGGCAAGCACACCGTCGGCGAAGTTGCCGACATAGGCAGGCAGCATCGACACCGGAATGTGGAAGGGCGGGCCGGCATCGAGATGTACGACCGTGTAGCCCGGCTCAACCACCACCTCGTCTGGTTGGTTTGCCTCGGTCCTTTTGGTGAAAACCACGGCCTCGAGACCGCGCCTCGCCATGGTTTTGGCCAATTCGTCGATGTAGACATTCATGCCACCCGCGTCTCCTACGCCAGGGGTCTCCAGCGGACAGGTATGCATCGACAGGTACGCTATGCGTTTGATCACAACACGACCTCCATCTCGAACAGCGGCCTGGGTTCTGCTCCCATCCGATATTTGTATGTCTCGTCACCCTTGAGGAAATCGAAAACGTGGTGCCCAGCATCGATCGAACGCTCGATCAAGCGGTTGAGCAGGACCAGACCAGGAGCCAGGCGATGAAGCCGAGTTTCATAGGCGCTGTTGTAGAGGTAGAAACCGTCACTGTCTGTATAACCAAATACCGCCGCCAACATCTGGCCTTGCCCCCCGCGCAGAGCGTCGAGCTGCCAGCCCGGCATTTTCAACAGTTCTGAAAAAAACGCCACCATCTGTGAGGTCATGAAAGTCCCTTTGTTTCCGGCGGCCTGTTGATGCAACCGGAAGAAATCGACGAGGGCAGGGCCCGGAAGGTCAGAGCTCACCACGGCCAGCTCTCCAGACTCTTCGCTCAACCGGCGGCCCTTACGACGAATTTCGTGCCGCTCCTTCTTGCCGATCGCAGCCATGTAGTCGTCGAAAGTGGCAGGCAGGTGCAGCACCGCGGCACTTTCGTGCTCCTTCGGTTCCGCATCGATCCCGACCGAACCGAGTGCACGAACGAAGACGCCGACGGCCTCGATGGGGAGAGAATCGAGCCTGATGGCGGTTCCACTGTGAGTCTGCTCGAACATTTCGACCAGGGACGACGATACGTTGCCGACCGGAGAGCGGTAGTCGACGAGGTTTTCGGGACCCGACAGCGTCAGTCCCTCGTCTAACCGTTCGAATGCCACCGCTCCTGACCGGGTGCCCACGATGTGCCGAATTGCCTTGGGGTTGGCACTGTGGCGCTCCAGCAGCGATAGGAACGGGCTCCTGACGAACGGCCCAACAAGGGGTGCTAGCGGCATCGCCGAGTCGAGCAGGCTCCAATCTGGATTCACGTCAGCATCACCGCAGGCGACACAGAGCCGACAGTTTCGCCCCCACCCCTAACCGGTTGGTCAAGGCGCCCGGCGCCATACCGCCTTGTGAGTGATGGCGTGAGGCCAAGCTGATCGAATGAAGCAAGAACCGCGGGACCCAGCGGACGCATCGAACCGTCTCGACTCTTGATGGCGATTCCGAGATCGGACCTGGTCGCGATCCCGATCAAACCTTCTGCGCCGCCCTTGCCGGCGACGTCGACCCACTGCGAAACAGCGGCCGGGACCGCTTCCCAGTCGCTGGTCAGCGCGCCGAACCGGTGCATCGCCTGCCATATTTGTGCGTAATCCGGATCCGAGCCGAGGCGAGCGTAGGCTCTGGCGAGACCGGCGGTGCTGACCGAGAACACCGGGACCCCACATCCGTCGATCGCGGGCTCGCCAGCAGGCTCGCCAGACACCCGCTCGAATTCGGCCCGGTTGGCCTCCTGAAGGGGGTGGGAGGGAGACATGTAACTCTCGATCGGCCACCCCATGGCAACGCAGGCCCTCAACATCGCTGCGTGTTTTCCGGAACAGTTGTGGAACAGAGGTCGAGCCTTGACATGGCCGAGCGACCTGAGCCTCGCATGGGCAGCTTCCATGTACGGCCAATCCGGCGGGCATTGGAGCGCCCCCTCGTCCAGGTCGACTTCGCCCAGCATCGCCTTCACGTAGGCGACATGGATCGGTTGGCCGCCATGGCTGGCCGTACCGATCGCAAGCTGCTCCCGAGCCAAGCCGGCCCCGTACGTCTGGGCAACCTTCAATTGAAACGGCTTGGCGGCCGATCGAGCCAGGTAGCGGTATTCGACATCACCATCGTTTGCAACCACAGTTCCATCGGAGCGTACGGCCGCCACCGATCCGCCATGGACTGCTTCAACCACCCCGCATCTCTCGACGTGGGCGAGCATTGGGATCAGACGTCCAGCAGACCTGATTGATCTGCGGTCCCGTCCTTGTACCTGGCGAGGATGTCCGCCTGGATTCCGTCAAAGGCAACCTGGGCAGATTTGCGTTGCGAGGAGACCTCTCGCTCTGCGTCGACCAGCATCGCTTGCACTTCTTCCAGATCGTGGTCGGACATGGAAGGAAGGCGAGCGAGAAAATCATCCGCAAGAATCCGGTCAACTGGGCGGCGAGGGGAGTCTGGCAGCTCCGGCATCACCGCAGGAGTGGGGCGTCCACCGGTACCGCTGGCAGTCTCTCCTCCGCCGAGGATCTCAGGGAGCGCTTCGATCAAAGACCTCGTCTCCTCACCGGAGCGCCTGCGCAGCTCGAACGCCAACAAGTCCATCCGTCCGTGGAGAAGCCTTCTGTAGTAGGACAGCTCGGTCTCCACGGAGTCAGCCATCTCCCGCCTGGAGCGAAGTTCGTCGATGTGTAACCCTGGCAACCCGGCAAGGAATTCTGGGTCGCTGATGATGTCGATTCTGCGTCGGTTTTCAGTCTGCACGTTGTCCATTATCACCTAACAAGAGCGAGATAGGGTCGGGTATGGGTTGACGTCGGTGCCCGATCTGCCACCGGGCCGGATCTGGAAGTGTATATGGGGTGGTGTACCCCTTGCGTTGCCGCTGTTCCCGTTGTACCCAATGAGCTGTCCCTTCGAGACTCGCTGGCCGCTAGACACGTTCGCAAACCCTTCCAGGTGGGCGTAGTAGAAGGCCACGCCGTAATCGGCAGTCAGCCAGATAGTAATCCCGCCGAGCCCGCCGTTCCCGAGAGAGACGGTGCCATCGGCGACCGCGTAGACAGCTTGATTCCTGGGAGCGAAGATGTCCGTTCCTTTGTGGGTTCGACCACCGCTCCTTGGGTTGCCCCAATCGTTGCTGAACGAGTTGGCCCATGGGTCCATCGGGCAAACGAACCCAGGAGTGGCTTCTGCGCTCAAGCCGCCTGCGCCCCCGCCGCGCCTCGCCGCCTCTCTCGCCCTCGCCGCCGCGAGCTCACTTTGGCGTTTCGCAAACAGGGCTTGGCAATCGCCTTCGAGACTCTGGTAGGTGTCTCGCGCCACCTGCGCCGAGTTCTCCAGCGTCGTGGTCAACACCAATTGCTCCGCCTCCAGGTCAAGCAACTGTTGGCGCTTGACGGTGAGATCGGACCGCATGACTTCCATCTCGGCTCTAACCACTGAGAGCAGATCGGCTGACGCGAGGTCGCTCGAGGTCACGGCCTCCAGGAACTCTTGACCAGCGAGGAGCTGATCGACAGAGTCGACTCCGAATATCAGTTCGGCCAACTCGGACCCGCCGCTCATATAGATGTCGACGGCCCGCTCGACCACCCTTCGGCGGACGTCATTGGTCGTGTCTTGCCGATCCTGGATCTGATCAACCAGACGCAATTCGAGATAGGCCGTTTCTTCTCGTTCGGAGATGATCTCTGCGGCGCGAACCTGAGCGGCGTTGCGTTCCGCGCGGGCGTCCAACAGCAGCTCGTATGCGCCTTTGGAACTGGCGCAGGCGGCATCAACCTCGGCCTGGGTGACCGAGGAGGCGGGCGACGCCTGTACGGCGAGCAATGTAAGGAAGATGACCGGGAGGGCCTGCGCAATCCGGCGCGTGAGCTTGGACATCAAGCAACAGGATACCGACCCACTGGGCGATACCAAAGTCATAGGTCAACCTCGGGTCATTTCGTCAACGCCCGGCACTGACTCTGACGGAAGCGCAGAGCGCGATAATCGACCTAGTTGGCTTGGCTGACAGGCATTGCAGAAGGCCCCCAAACTGGGCTGAGATATATTCGCAGATCCCGACGCATTGACCCCTAAAGGATCAAGCGGATTGCCGGCAGGAACACCACAGCGGCCAACATCGGGCCGTCCAATGCAGCCATGCTGCCTAGGCCTGGATCACCCAACACGATTTCGCCGGTCCTGAAGGCGCTGCCGATGGCTCTGCCGGCGATCAGAGACACCGAAACGATCAGCCCGATCAAGAGCCAGCTGAGCACCGAACCGCCATTCACCTGAGCCGCTATGACACCGGCGCCGATGGCAGCCACCGCACCGGCCGAGAACTGATCCATGATCGGGCGAGTCATCTTGCCCACCAACCACGCGACCGCTGCGGCGGCCAAAGCCATCATCAGGAAGGACCCGACCTTGTCGTTGCCATCGGTAGACAGCCTTGCCAGAATCAAAGATCCGACCGAAAGCGCGCCGATGATGCAAGCCAGCGTCAGCGCCACGATCGTGTTCAGCTCGCGAGCACTGTCGTGGATCACGGGCCAACTGATGGACACGACGATGGCCAGAGTCACGCCAATTCCAAGCCCGGCGAGTCCGAATCCGGCGGCCCCTATGACTCCGGCCGTTATGGAGGCGAGAATCGGAGCCAGGTCGACCGGCAGGCCACGGTTGGTGGCAACGTAGCTGATGTCGACGGCCCATATGGAGGCTACTGCCACAACCGTCGCGGCGAAGACGGCGCTTCCGGCGAGTGCATTCGCGCCCAATAGGGCGAGCGTCGCCAGACCCAACACCAGGGGCTCGAAGGTCTCCGGCGCCTCTACCGTTGGTTGAGCTCCGCCAGACACCGGAGGGATGATGGCGACCTCATCCTGGTCCACAACCGGATCGGATGTCTGGGCCTCCTCACCGTTCTTCCAGATCCTGGCGTGGCCAAGGCCCGAAACAAAAGTGGTACCGAATCGAGAGCCGAGTTCATCCAACACGGCACCGATCGTGTCTGCGTCGACCTCGACCGACGAGGTGCCTGCTATCTCGCGGAGGTTGGCGAACAGCCTTACTCTTGGCATGGGATATGAGCGTAACGCGCCAGGAGCAAGATCAGTGACCAGTCGGAACGCACCAGCACCTGCGCATTGACCGTGCGCCGAACGGCTTCGCGGCATCAAGCACCCCCAGAGGAGCGTGCCAGGCCGGCGTCATCCATATCGTCTGTGCCCCGAATCCGGGCGACTCCACTCCATCCAAGGTCACCCAAAAGGGCAAGGCCGCCCCCGACCAACGGCCCGGCGGCCATCCACGCGACGATCGAGACGACTGACATCGAAGGCCAGCTCGGAAAGAACAGCACAGCGACAAGAGGAGGGAGAATCCGAGCCAACAGTCTGCCTGGATGCTCTACAGGGATCGCCACAGACCACCCGACTGCCAGTGGAAGCATGGCGATCGCCGTCGACTGAACCCTCCACATCAACAGGGCCCCAAGTACCAATCCAGTGGCTCCTGCCGAGGCCGTCAGCACTGACTGGCTCCTCGTCGACGCAAAGGCCACGGCCCATACCGAAGCGGCCGCTGCACCCACCAAGGCGACCCAAGCCATGAAGGAAGTCGGACCTCGCACAACCTCCAAATCAAACGCCCGGTTGGCGAAATCGACCAGGTAAACGGTCGCGGCTACAGCCAAAGCCACCAGCGTCGCAAGAGCAACCATGACGACGGCGGCCAGACCCGCCACGTACGCCCAGGTGATGCCGATCCCGATGCCTCGCCGAACCGCGCTGGGATCTGGCTCGTGTAACCAACGTTGGAGTTGACTATCTGGCGAATCGGCCATGTCAGACATCACTGTAGGAACGTCACAGGCCCGCCGGATCGTGCCCGCCGTCCGAGATCCGCCGTCCTCAATCGACAAATCGGTCCAACGGGCGGGCGATAAGGGTTTACGCTCGGATCACTCTGGTGATTGGTGTTAGGGGTGAGGTACGGACTCGACTTTCCTCCGTTCGGGAATCTGGCGGACCCTCGAGTCATTGTGGAGATCGCCACCACTGCGGAAGAGACCGGGTGGGATGGAGTTTTCCTGTGGGACCATCTTGCGTACCGACCCCCGGTTTCGGACATCGCGGATCCTTGGATCGGACTCGCCGCCATTGCCCAGGCGACCGAGCGAATCAAGGTGGGGCCAATGGTCACACCGATCGCCAGGCGACGTCCCCACATCCTGGCTCGTCAGACAGCGAGCCTGGACCAGCTCAGCGGAGGTAGGTTGATCTTCGGTGTCGGTCTCGGACTGGACGGATTCGGCAGGGAGTTGTCAGCCTTTGGCGACGAACTAGACGACCGGGTGCGAGCAGAGATGTTGGACGAGGGACTCGGCCTGATCGACGCTCTGTGGTCAGGCGATCGGGTCGTCCACAGGGGCCGCCACTATGCCGCAAACGATGTGCGTTTCTTGCCGAAGCCGGTCGCCAAGCCGAGACCGCCCATATGGGTAGCAGGCAGCTGGCCGTACCGGCGACCTCTGAGGCGGGCGGCAGGTTGGGACGGATTGTTCTTGATCGGCCAACAGACTCCAGACCAGCTTGTGGAAGCAGCTTCCGTGATCAACGAGGCGAGGGGCGGCCTCGAAGATTTCGACATCGTGGTCAACACCCCGTACGGCAGCGATACGAAACCGTGGAGAGAGGCTGGAGCGACCTGGTGGCTAACAGAGACCAGGCACGACACGACACTCGACTCGGTGATGGCCGCGGCCAGGGGAGGTCCGCCTCGATAGGCGGCAGCCAAACTAGCTCGAAAGGGCTTGCTCGAGGTCGGCGATCAGCTCTTCGACTGGCTCGATGCCGATCGAGAGTCTCAGCAAGTCTTCAGGTACGATCGATTCCGGCGGTTCCACCGCCGCACGATGTTCGATCAGGCTCTCAACCCCACCAAGAGACGTAGCCGGAACGAATACCTTCGTCGAAGTGGCGACCTGGCGGGCCGAGTCATGGCCGCCTTTCACCCTCAACGACATCATCCCACCGAACCCCCTATCCATCTGCGCTCTGGCGGTGGCGTGGCCATCATGGCTCTCCAGGCCTGGATAGAGGACTGCAATCAGCCGTGGATGGCCCTCGAAATGTCTCGCGATCGCCGATGCGCTTTCAGATGACCGCTCCACCCGAAGATGCAGCGTCCTCATTCCCCTGAGCAGCAACCATGCCTCGAACGGGCCCATGATCGCCCCGGACGCAGAGCGAACGGCTGCGATCTCTTCCCATCTCTCGTCTTCGGAAGCCGTGACCAACAGGCCACCGCTGACGTCCGAATGGCCGTTGTAGTACTTCGTCACGGCATGGAAGACGAGGTCGGCTCCCAACTCGATCGGCCTGGTTGTGACGGGACTGGCAGTTGCATCAACACCGAGGAATGCACCCGCTTGATGAGCGAGCGAAGCCGCAGCCCTGATATCCGTGACGTCCCAAGTGGGATTGGCCGGCGTCTCCACCCACACCAGCTCGGTCTCCCCTGGCCTGATGGTCGACCCGATCGCATTCGGATCGTGCTGGTCGAAGAGGGTGAGGTCGATGTCTCCCCTTTCATTCAGCCGTCGCAACCAACTTTGCGCCCCGTAGTACATCACTTGGGGAGCAACGACGTGGCTGTGCCTGTTCAGCGATTCACACATCGCGCTGAATGCGGCCATGCCAGAAGCGAACAACCTCGCTCCTGCTCCACGATCCAGGCGGGCCGCCAGCGCCTCAACAGGATCGAAGGTCGGCAGTCCATCACGAATGTAGGTGTGATCTCCGAGCGGTTCGTATTCGCCGTCCCTTGCGTAGGTCGTGCTCGTGTGGATTGGGGGGACTATCGCCCCGGTTTCGGGGTCGATGTAGTGACCTGCCTGTACGGCGTCTGTGTCAGGGCTGCGGTCCATCTCGCCTACCAACTCTGTGGAATCGGCATGCCCTCCGCATAACCAGTCGTTGACTGAAGACCCACAACCGCATTGTCGTGAAACTGATCGATGGTGGATGCGCCGGCGTATGTGCATGCAGACCGCACGCCCGCGACGATGCGATCGATGATGTCCTCGACACTCGCTGCGTGGGGATCGAGATACATCCGCGATTCGGAGATCCCCTCTTCGAACATCTCTTTGCGGGCCCTGGCGAACGCCGATTCTCCCGTCGTCCGATTCTGCACCGCCCTTTTCGAGGCCATGCCGTAATTCTCTTTGTAGAGACGGCCATCCGCGTCTCGTAGTGTGTCGGCGGCCGACTCGTATGTCCCGGCGAACCAGGACCCGACCATGACGCTGGCTGCCCCGGCCGCCAATGCCAGGGCGACGTCACGGGGATGCCTGACTCCTCCGTCAGCCCATACATGTCGACCAGAAGCTCTGGCCGCCGCCGCGCATTCGAGCACGGCCGAGAACTGCGGGCGTCCGACGCCGGTCATCATCCTCGTTGTACACATGGCTCCAGGGCCGACTCCGACCTTGACGATGTCCGCCCCTGCATTGACCAAGTCCTTTACGCCTTCGGCAGTGACGACGTTGCCGGCAACCACAGGGTGATCAGAGGTCACCCTCCTGACGGCAGCCAAACCGTCGAGCATCTTCGCCTGATGTCCGTGGGCTGTGTCCACCACGATGACGTCAACGCCCGCCTCCACCAGCTCCCTGGTCTTGGATTCGACATCACCGCTAATTCCAACAGCTGCCGCGACCAAGAGGGCGCCTCCGGAATCGACTGCCGGTTCATAGACAGTTGCCCGCAAGGCACCCTTTCGCGTGACCACGCCGGCCAGCCGGCCTTCACCATCGACGACCGGGGCCAGATGCAGCCGATGAGAGACGAGGTAATCGAACATTTGTTCAGGACCTAAATCTGCGCTGATGACCATCGGGTCCGGTGTCATGACCGCCGAGAGTTGAGTGAAGCGATCGACCCTCGCCCCATCATTCTCAACATAGATCCCCAGCGGGCGCCTGGAATCGTCGACAATGACAGCCGCGCGGTGTGAACGTTTGTGAATCAGGTCCATCGCTGCGTTGACCGTGTCAGAAGCTTCGAGGGTTATCGGGGTGTCTATAACCGTGTTAGCCGCCTTCACGGCTTGAGTCATGTCTGCGACGGCACCTGCCTCGACATCTTGGGGTAGTACGGTCAGCCCACCCCGTCTTGCGACAGTCTCCGCCATCCGACGGCCTGCCACCGCTGTCATGTTGGCGACCACGATCGGGATTGTGGTTCCCACACCATCAGGCGTGGTGAGGTCTACGTTCATCCTCGATCCAAGGTCGGCGTAGGTCGGCGCGAGAAAGACGTCCGAATAGGTGAGGTCATAAATCGGCTCACGGCCGTTGAGAAACCGCATCAGCGTCTCCGATTGAAGTCGACGTCCAGCAGTATCCCATGGCGAGGACCAGCCATCGGCATCCGAAGGACTATTCGGCCAAGGGGGCCAACTCGATTCTCGCGGCGACCGGCAGGTGGTCAGAGGCAGTTGATTCGATGATTCGCACCGAGGACGGAAGGAGATCGCGAGAAATCAAGATCTTGTCCCGCTGCTCGGTCGGAGCGTCTGAAGGGTAGGTGGCGGGTGACCCGTCCACGATGGACGCCACGTCGTAGAAACCAGCCTCAACAATCGTGTCCAAGGGATCGTCCGTCGTGTCCCTCGAACCGAAATCGCCAAGAATCACCGTAGAAGGGCTCGTTTGCCATCGCTCGAGCAGCATCATCAGCAACTCGACCGTCGGCTCGGTGAGGCCGACGACCAGAACCCGCACCGGCGATTCGACGCCAGGCAAGGTCAGTGCCGCGTCGATTGCCGTTTCAGACCTTCCCTCACTGGTCCCGAGGTCGATGGGTTCGGCCAGCGCCACCTCGAATGCAGACATCAGCGCATTGCCCGTTAACCGTGACCCGCTCGCCTGCCAGTAGATGTTCAAGCCCAGTTCGTGCTCCAGCCAGGCGGCCATGTCAAGCCCGCCGTCACGGAGGCGACCTCTTGAGATCTCCTGAACGCCCACCACATCCCACGCTGTTTCCTCGAGAGCTTCGCTGATCGCCGTGAGGCCAAGGGATCCACCAGAATCGAATCCGTGGTTGAGGTTGTATGTCGCCACAATCAGACCCTCCACTACAACCGCTTCGTCTGCGACGGTGGACTCTTCGATCCGGTCCACCTTGGGAGTGTCAGGATCGTTCACCCATAGCCAGGCCGGTACCAGGAGAAAAACCAGGCCAATCAGCGGAGGCGTGGTCCAGGGCTGCGAGGGCTCCCACCTGTGGATACTGGCAACGGTCGCACCGCCGACCAGGCTGATGCCAAGGACCAGGTACCAGAGGTCTCCACTGAGTCCAAACGGCAGATCGAGAGACACCTCAATCGCAGACACGACCATGTAGGCGACCGACGTCCCGGCCGCCAACGACCAGCCCAACCGTTCGGATGGTGCCACGGACTCCCTCTCGAGCGAACCCGTCAGAGTCGCTCCGGCAGCCATGGCGACCACGGCGATGAGCAACAGAGCCCAACCCCCGTCTGCCCCGACAACCAGACCCAGACCGGCGGCAACCACCACGGCCGACGGAAGCGGCACAGCACGAACCCGACCTGGCGCCGCCCAGCCCAAAGCCCCGATCGACCCTGCCAGCGCTGCGCCTGCTGCCACAGAGAGCGGAGCGCCACCGATGGCACCGATCACACCGACATTGCCAGTGAGCAACAGATGAAGAGCGAACCATGGTCCCACGAGGAAGAGACCGGCCGCCGGGACTGGCTTGCCATATCGGCGCGAGCCGGTTGCTTCGCGTTCCAACCAGACAGTGATGACCGCGACCAAGCCGAGCACGGCAATCGCGATCAGGGCGCCGGCACCCCGGGACCGGGTGAGATCCAGGGTGCGTCTACCGGCCATCAACGCTATGTCGAAGGATGCTCCCAACAGCAGCGCGGTGCCGGTGACCCGGCCACCGTATGTGACCGCCGCCATGCCGATCAGCACCAGCGCCAGCGCCAAACCAAGCGCAGCGACGACCAGCGCCACCAACGGCGAGCCGATCAGCTGGAGGGCAAGCCGCAATGTTGCTGCGAGTCCCACCGCGACGAGAATCCGACCCCTGGAACTCCCCGGCAGGATCAGCACTGCGAAGAACGAAAGCGCGCCGACAGCCAAGACGATTGCTGCCGCAACACCCCAGGTAACACCACGAAGGTCGACGAGGGCGACAGCAATCGAGGCGGCAACGACCCTGGCATTTTGGAACCCGAAGAGTCCGACAATCGCCATGGCCCCCATCGGCAACAGCGCCGACGCCCCCAGCGTTCTAGTGCGCATCCGCTGAGCGTACCCTGGACAATCGCGACAAGTTGGAACGGTGCACAGGGGCGGTCCGCCATCGGCCTTCCGCCATCTCATCCGAGTGGAAGCCCGGCAAGCACTCGACAGGCTTGGCCAATTCGGCTCGCCTCAACTCAGCTCATGTCCAGGGATCGGGCCCGAGTGTGCGTTCCGTGAGGTCCAGCTCGAAGCCGGTTGGCCGAGAGCGCTCCTCCGAACGACCGGCGTCCGCAGATGTCCGACCGTCACCGCCAGATGAAGACATCGTCTGCCGCATGGGCGCAGCCTCAGAGGTCAGCGAATCGGGCAGCGCTACGGTTCGGCGCCGTTTTCGAGCCCAGAACAACAAGAGCGCCACGCCTACGGCGACACCAACGAGAATGACAGTGCCTGAAGTTGTAAGCGGCATAGCGCTACATCGGCCCATCGCCTCCAACCTTGAGAGCCGCCGCCCACCCCTGGCAAGAACGACTACTCGCCGGCCGCGGCCACAAACTCTCTGGCGCGGTTTTCGTTGCGCCTTCTGATCATGACGAACGCAATAGCAAATATTCCGATGGCTGCGCCGATGCCTCCGATCAGAGCGAAGCTCTGCCCACTCCCGGCCACCTCTGAGGTCGCTGTGAGGGTCGCGCCCGAAGTGTCGAGGTCGAGCGTCCAAGAAACAGTGGACCCGTCGAGCCCATCACCGTTGTGTTCGACGACCTCGCCTGGCAGCGTGACGATCAGTTCGAGGTTGAGGATGGAGTCGAACAGGCCGGCAACGTCTATCCCTTCGAGTGCACCGCCGCCGAGCGCTCCGGCAAACGAACCAGAAACATCACCAATGGTCGCCGAAAACACGAAACGGTCGCCATCGCGGGCCAACTCAAGGTCGAGGAGGAAATCTGTGACGTTGACCTGCCCAGCGAAATCAGACCTGGCCAGATCGTCGATAGAAGTCTGAAGTTCTTCAAATGACCCGAACGGCATTGACGCCCTGACCCCCTCGAAGTCGCCTTCGACGAACGATTCCGTGGTCCATCCAGCTGGAAGATCGCCGAGCTGGGCCGCCAGATCCAGCTCCTGACCCTGCTGGGCGAGCAGGTCACGGAGTTCTTCGTCCAACGAGGCCTCGAACCCGAACGTCCCCGTCTGATCCTCGTTGACCGTGAGAGAGGCATCGGCCCTCAACTCGCACGCCCCAACGACGAGGAAGAGCGCAAACAATGGGATGAATCTCTTCACGATGTCCCTTTCCTCCTGAAGCGGTCGCCGAGAAAGGCACACGCGCCTGGCTGACATTCACAGCTCTTTGCGTGAGACTCAATCGCCGCCGAATCCGACCATGTCACTGCGCTCGTACCTAATAGGCAACGTAGGCACCCGACCTCAGGTTCCACATGCGATGACAAGAACAGGTCGGTGCGGATTGGCGAACTCTTCGTGCTACCAGCCGAACCGGCGCGCATCCAGGCACGGTCGAGACGCTTCGTCGCCCTCACGTGCAGCCTAACTCGGCTGAAGTCTACAAAGACTGCACCGTGACCATGTGGGCGATCCGGGTCGGTACGCCGTCCGGATCTTGCATTTCGAACGATCGTCCCCACGGCTGGTCGGCCAGGCCCTCCGAGATCTTGAGCCCTAGGGACTCGATCCTTGCGTGCCAGGCCTCGACATCATCGACGACGAAAACCAGCTCGACACCGCTCGGTGAAGCTTGTTCGGTTGCGGTGGACTGCAGAAGTTCAAGAAGTTGTCCATCTGCGGCCTCCAGCAGCGTGCCGGCATTGTCCTCCTCATCCCACGTAGACAGGACTCTGCAACCGAGTGCGTACTCGTAATACTCGGAGCTGGCCGAGAGATCGGAAACATGCAACACCGTTCGCATCTGACGAATTCGCCTCGGCGTTGCAACGTCAACGCCAGTCAACAAGGCCTGAGCCTGTTCGACGTCAAAACGGCCCTCGGTGACCTCCCTGCCGACCACGAGGCCTTGGAGCACATTGCCACCGGAGTTGAGGGCCATCAACCGTCGAATGTCGTCCAGATGGCGAACCCCTCCAGAGGCGATAACCGGCTCAGGCGCATACCCGAGGGCGGCCTCCAATATGTCAAAGCTAGGTGGTTCGGTGAGTACGTCACGCCCTGCATGCGCGATGAAGAATCCGGCAACACCGGCAGATGACATCTCCACCATTACCTCTTCGAGGAACCGACCGGAATGGGCCGTCCAACCCTTGACCACCAGCTCTTCCGTGGCCAGTACGTCGAGTGACACGAGCATGCGTCCGGGATATTCGCGGCACAGATCCCAAACCATATTCTGGCTCTCGATGGCCGCGGTCCCCATGACAATGTGCCAGGCACCGTTTTCTATGAGCCTGGCGGCCTCGATATGGGACCGTACACCGCCGGCCACCACCACCGGTACCTCGAGATCGGAGAGCATTTCGTCGATCAATGGTCGGTTGTCGAAATTGCCGTAGGCCGCCGCGTCAAGGTCGACAACCAACAGGTAGTCGACCCCCTTTTCGGTCCATCCTCTGGCTCTGGCGAGCGGATCATCGTCGAGCACCATCGCGTTTTCAAGGTGCCCGCGCTCCAACCGAACCGACTGGCCACCAAGAATATTTACTCGCGCATAGAGATCCACGCCCCCAAATCTAGGGGACTCAGACGGTCAATGGAACATCGGGTCGCCAAAGTACAAGATTCTGGCCCATTCCATCCACCGATTCCCGGGCGATGCGGCCCCACACGCCCGGGAATTCACACCGTCTGCCTCAGAAATTCTCGTCTACGACAAAAGAACTCAGGATCCGATCGATTGCCTCGTAGTCGGCGTCGGTCAGCACTTGAACGAGAACCTCGACCACGAAATCGCCAGATGCTGGCGAAGAGGCTACAAAGAGCAATCCGGTAGTGGTTCCCCCGCAGTCGATGAAGAACTGCCAGCGTCCCGCGTAGAGAGCATCCTCGTAGTTGTCTCGATCTGACGAGGAATCGCAATCGGCCGACGCAGCAAAATCGTCCATCAGTGCTTCGATATCGGCCGCTCCCATAGTCCTGGTGGCATACACCTCGACACCAGGAACATCCCAGGTGTTGAAGAACCCTTCGACCGAGGTTGAAGCGGCGATGCTCGGACCATCGGGACGAGGTAGACCGTTGAGATCGGTCCAGGCGGCAGGAACGTCGACCGTCACGGCGCCGGAGTCATCCGTAACTGTGACGTAGTCCACGTAGGTCGCCGCGGTTGGAACATCTTCATCGGCCTCGACTGGCAGCGAGAAGACAAGTTCGAGGGGCGAATCATTTATGCGTCCCTCGTAGTACTCCTCTGTAGAGCTTCGGAGAACCTCGACGGAGAGCACATCGCCCGGATTGTTGGAGCGCAGGATGTCGCAATAGTCGGCCATTGTGCCGTCTGTGCCCAACACCAGGCCCTGAAGGGACGTAACCACGTCGCCAGGTTCGATGCCGACCGAATCAGCGGGAGAACCGGGATCGACGTTCGAAACCCAGACTCCATAGACCCCGTCAGCGTCTGAAGCTACGGCCTGGCCGTTGATTCCGAGCGAAGTCACGTCGTTGCCGTTGGACAAATCTTCGATGATCGGCAGCGCCTCGTCTCTGGTGATCGCAAAGTATTGGCCAGTGCTGTCGATGCCCGCGTAGTTGATTCCCACAACTTCGCCGTCTGCCGTGACCAACGGTCCACCGGAATTGCCGGGGTTGATGGTCGCGTCGTGCTCAATTACCGAATCGACCGAGGCCCAATTGCTCTCTCCGTCTGCCGAGGCCTTGGAGATGATGCCCTTGGTCAAGGTGAACTCTGGATCGCCGAGGGGATAGCCTGCGGTGAATACGTCAGTGCCGACGCTCATGTCGCCCTCGAACCAGTTGAGATACTTGTAGCCGCCGCCGTCGATATCTATCACTGCCAGGTCCGAACATTCGGACACGCCCAGAATTCGGGCGTTGCGAGGCTCGGATTCGCCGCCGACATATACCTCCAGGAAGGCCGCACCTGTCACGACGTGGTTGTTGGTAACGGCCAGACCGTCCTCGGAGATGATGAATCCTGAACCGCTGCCGGCCACATTGAACTGTGCACCGAATTCGGGATCGACGAAAGATCCCTCGGCAACGATCCTCACCACAGCCGTTCCAACCTCGTCAAGGCTGGTTACAGCCAGCGACGGTTGGGTCGTTGTGGTCACCCCGGTCGTTGCTGTCGTTGTCGCGGCTGTTGATGCTCTTGTCGTCGCCTGGCTGGTGGAGGCTTCACTACCACCACCGCATGCCACAGCGATCAACGAAAACCCGAGCAGCACGACGACAGCACGGCGCGCGTTAATAGTACGAAACAATTCTGGTCCCTCTCGTTCCTGATAGCGGGCCCGTAACCCGCATTATCAGAGTATGTCACGATTTGTTCACCCGAGCGGGAATGCAGCGTCACATTCTTGGCCATCTCCGTTGTGCTCAAAACGGCTAGCCGACAGGTGCCTTAACTGTTGGGTAGCCGGAAGATCGAGGGATTTCGTCCTTCGGAAACCGTGAAGAGGTCGTCCGTCTGGCCGAAAGCAATCGATTCTCCCTGGCGTTCAGATGGGGCTTCGAGTTCGCAGGGGGTTTGGGCAAAAACCTCGCCGAGATCCAGCGACGAGCGGCTCCACATCCAGATGTGGTCGTAGCCTCTCAAGACCAGCCTGTCGCCGCTTGGCGAAATGTCTGCGCCCGTCACACGACCGCTGAGATCGAGTGTGGCGATTTCGACGAGGGAAACGGTGCCTGTGTCTATCAGGTCGGAGGCGGCACCCCACAGGACGGTGGCGGGACGATCTTCGACCTTGGTGATCACGATGATCGCACCCGTAACCGGATCAACCGCCAACGCCTCTGCATTCACAGGACCGCCAGGGTAGACGAGGTCTATGCGCTCGACGGGTCCGATCTCGGTTCCGGCCGGGTCAGGTTCTGGAAATCGATAGACGCTCACCACCGGTCGAAAGTTGAAGTTGTCACCGATGTCGGCGAAATACAGATAGTCGGCGTCGCCTGGCCCAGGCCCGATCGCGAGATCCTCGGCATCGAGAGTGAGCACGCCGAGGTTGAATGCAGCGACCGTCCTGCCTTCACCGTCAACCGCGTAAAGCACCGCTCCATCGCCAGAATCGTTGTGCATCCACGTGATCGACTCGTAGCGCCTGGACCGCACAATGCCTGACACCTCCAGGAGCCGCCCATCTTCCACCGTTGCGGACACCACCGGTGACCCATATGCCTGGCACAGGTTCTCCGGCGGCGGCCGCAATGTCGCGGCTGTCTCGGCAAAGGGACCATCGCTATCGGCGGCAGAAGCAGTCGGGGCATTGACCTCAGACCGAGAATCAGAGACGGCCGGAGTACTGCCGCCACAGGCAGCGATAGCGATGATGGCGAGCAATAGGAGGTGACGCATTCCCGGCGAGTGTTGCAGCCGCCAGAGCCAACGAGAACCATTCAACGAGCGATGGCGGACACTTCTGCGGCCGTGATCCTTATGTAATCAGAAGGGCCCAGGAAGATCTGCACGCCGATCGCACCACCTGAGACACCGATCTGATCGCATATCTCGGCGGTTTCGTCAACGAAAACACGATAGGCCCGCTTCGCCGCAAGTACCGTCACGCATCCCCTGACGTAGCCCGTGAGCTTCTCGATCTCCGCCTTTTCGACCATCACCATGCTTCGGTTGCCGCTCACCCTGGCAAGCGCCTTGAGGTCGAGCCCGCTGTCGCTTGGGATCACTGCAAACACAGGGCCTGACCGATCGCCGGTCACCAGCAGTGTCTTGAAGACGAGGCCGGCGTCCACCCCGAGTTCTTCGGCCACCCTGGCGGCCGAGAAATCTGACATGTCCAACTCGTAGGTTGCCATCTCGTAGACAATGCCGCCCCCATCGAGGATGCGCGCCGCATTCGTCTTGGGGGCCTTCACGGCAGTCCGTTTGCTAACCGAAGGTGTCGCATTGGTTCGCATCTCCGGTCGTGTAACCAGCGCTGAACCAGTCGACCCTCTGCTCGGAGGATCCATGCGTCCACGTCTCCGGATCGATGCGACCGTTGACGGAAGATTGAATTCGGTCATCGCCTACGGCAGCCGCCGCGCTCAGGGCTTCCTCGATGTCTCCGGGTTCGAGGACGTCACCCCTCTGGAACATCGAATTTGCCCATACCCCCGCGAAACAATCTGCCTGAAGCTCGAGACTGACCGACAACTTGTTGCGTTCACCCGGGTCTTGTTGGCTGAGGTTTTGAACCTGGCCGGAGATTCCGAGTACGTTCAGCATGTGATGGGCGAACTCGTGGGAGATCACGTAGGCCTGAGCGAAATCGCCGCTTGCTCCAAAACGAGTTTGCAGCTCGTCGAAGAACCCGAGGTCGATATAGATCGTTTCGTCCAGCGAGCAGTAGTGAGGCCCGACCTGGGATGTGGCACCTCCGCAACCCGATTGGGTGGAGCCGGAAAACAGCACGAGCTGGGCATCACGATATTGCAGGCCACCGCTGGCGAGGATTCCTTCCCATAGAGTCTCGTTGGTCCCCAGGACTGCCCCGACGAATTCGAAGGCGTCGTCGCCGGGCCCATCCGGGATCGTCTGGGCGATCGTCGATTGAGGCGCAGCCAGGCTTTCTAGGGCGGCACCGAGGCCGCCGCCTTCGCCCCCTCCGAAGAACAGGGCTATGAGGATCCCGATGATCCCCAGCCCACCGGCTCCGGTGGCTGCTCGTCCGCGTGACATGCCTCGCCGGTCCTGCACATTCGAGCTACTTTCCAGTCCCCGCCAACGCATCAAGCCTCCCTCGCCGCCTCGGCAGAGCGAGCCTAAAGGGGCGATGGCATCGGCGGTTGCCTATCCAACCGGATTCTTCCAGATCTTCCAGTTCCGATTTTATGAGTTTCACCTCTTGCGTCTGTGCAGCTCCTCGTCGAGTGCTGCGGCATCGTAGGCCATCAAGGCGGGGTCCCACGGACGCCCCGAAACGATCGGGTCTTCGTCGAGCATCTCGACCACCTTGTCTCGCAGGGTACGGGCCCACGCTCGGCCCTTGGCAGAACTCTCCTCAGAAACGGTGCCGTCAGAGTTCGCCCTGAAGACTCCGGCGTGAGGGGTCGGGCTGGCCCGTGAGCCTCGCTCCCCGTAAACGAGCAACACCGATCCGGCCGGCACATCCTGCACGCCTCCAGCCGCGATGAAGTCGCCCTCGAATGCCCAGCCGGTGTCGCGACTCACGTCCACAGAGTGCACGACCTTTGCCCAGCTCTTGTGACGATCGTCGCCGAGCTGTGGCACATCAACGGCAATGATCACGTCATCGTCCATATGCGGCACTGTAGGCGAGCAGGGGCATCACGACCAGCCATGCAAATCTGGCCCAGCTGAGCGTTTCGGTCTGCTGGCTAGGGTCTCGCCCATGGACAATTTCGTACACTGGGTTCATCTGTTGGCCGCCGCGGTATGGACAGGAGGGCTCATTACTTTGGGGGCGCTCATACCGACGCTGCGCAAGGCAGGAGCAGACCGTCAGATGCTCCAGGCGGTCGCCAGACAGTTCGCCAGAGTGTCCTGGACGGCCATGGGGGTCGCGGTGGCGACCGGCGTCATCCAGGTCTTCCAACTCGATGTCGCCGCCGGTCTCAGAGACGAATTCGGCGGCCGCCTGTTCGTGAAGTTGCTGGCAGTTGGCCTGGCCGCCGGCTTGGCGCTGGCTCACCAATTGACCGCCAAGAACTCCACGCCCGCGGTCAGGGGTGCGATGCAAGGAGCGATCCTGCTGGCGAGTCTGGGGATCTTCGCAGCAGCCGTTGCCCTTTGACACGAACCGTTCACTATGTCCGACGATCTCGGCGGGACGTGAGGAACCTTGCACTACCGTTCTCACTACACGCCCGCGTAGCTCAGGGGATAGAGCGACCGCCTCCTAAGCGGTAGGTCGCAGGTTCGAATCCTGCCGCGGGCGCGCAATATCGCAGCCGCCACAACAGCCTTTGTCTGGGCCCATCTGACCTGGAGTGTCATATGTCAAAAAGCTACGAGCGCCTCTCGTCGCTCGATGCGTCGTTTCTGGCGCTCGAAACGCACACCACTCACATGCATGTCGCAGGAGTCTCGATCTTCGATGCCAAGAATCTTCAGCAAGGCGACGGCGGGCTGGACATAGATCGGATTCGTGCCTTCATCAGTTCGCGCTTTCAGTATCTTCCGAGGTACCGACAGCGGATCGCCTGGGTTCCGGTCGAACGGGCCCCTATCTGGGTCGACGACGAACACTTCAACATCGATTTCCATGTCCGCCACGCGAGCTTGCCCAAACCGGGGACAGACGAGCAGCTCAAGAAGATGGCCGGGCGAATCTTGTCGCAGCAGCTCGATCGGGCCAAACCTCTGTGGGAGATGTGGATAATCGAAGGGCTCGAGAGTGATCGAATGGCAATGGTCACGAAAATTCATCACTGCATGGTCGACGGCGTCGCCAGCACCGGGATAATGGGCGCCTTACTCAACGTGATCCCGACTTCTGAAGTCGAGGAATCACCCGAATGGACCCCAACCGCAGCACCCAACGGGGTGGAGATCGTCGCAGGAGAGCTGAACCGTAGGTTCAAGCAGAACGCGTCGCGCATCGCAGACGCACGCACCGCCCTCAGCGATAGCCAGGCCTATGCGTTCAACGTGGCCCGCAAGGCGCGGGCGAGCTGGTATTCGTTGACCAGTGGCTGGTTGTCGACTGCCCCGATCACTCCACTCAACGGGCGGATCGGTCCGAACCGCCGCTACGACTGGGTCGAGATCGGTCTCGATCGCATCAAGTCGGTTCGCAAGGACGCAGGCGGAACGGTCAACGACGTCGTCCTGGCGACCATGGCAGGGGCAGTCCGAGCCCTGTTCTTGGACCATCCAGACGTCGAGGACCTCGACATGGATTTCCGGGTACTTGCCCCGGTCAGTGTCAGGACCGGCAAGGCCTCGGACCTTGGCAACCAGGTGGCCATGTGGCTGGTGCCTCTTCCTCTCGCCAACCCTGACCCCCTTTCGCGCCTCTCCTCGATCAAGATCGAGACCGAGCACCTCAAGAACACCGAACAGGCATTGGGGGCATCGACCCTCGTGAGCGCCTCCAGCGGGGCGCCTCACCAGCTGGTGTCTCTTGGAGCCCGCCTCGCCACAGGGGTGCGTCCGTTCAACATGACGGTCACCAACGTGCCTGGTCCACAGTTTGCGATGTACCTGCTCGATTCTGAGCTCCTCCACCAATACCCGGTGGTACCGCTGTGGCACGGGCACGGGGTAGGGGTCGCACTCTTTTCCTACAACGGCCAGGTCGCGTGGGGAATCAACGCCGACTGGGACATCCTTCCAGATACCAAGGCGTTCGGTCAAGCGATCCTCGACGCTTTCCAGGAACTGTCAGATGCTGCCTCAGCCAAAGCTGCGAAGAAGGAGGCTGCCAAGCAAAAGCCGGCCACCAAGAAGCGGGCGCCCAAGAAGCCCGTCGCCAAGAAATCGCCTGGGAAGAAGAAGGCAGCGGCCGGGACCAAGGGCCTCTGATCCAGACTCCGTATCGCCGACTGCCGGAGTCCTTGCAAAGAAAGGCCGATATCTGGAAGTCAGCAGCGCTCAACCCCGCAGAGCCGTGAGACATTCGATCGCCTCTGCAACTCGATCGGCTTGAACCAAAATATGGTCGTGATAGAAGCCCGCGAGGACGTTGCATGAGATACCACTGCGAGCCAGCGCCGTAGCAACCGCGGCAGTGAGCCCGACGGCTTCCAGCGAACTGTGCACATCCAGGGTCAACCAGGCCGCTTCAAACCCGACTGCCCAGCCGTGTCGCTTGGCAGCCTCAACCGTCGCGATAACCGTAAGCCCCTCGTCTTCGACGAGCAATGCCTCCACGCCATCGCCGAGTTCGAGCGGCCGTGAGACCGAGACTACGGTGAATGTCCCTTGCCTGACCGTGACCGACAGGTTGGCGAGCATCTTGGCGAGATCGGTTTGGCCAGACATGCTCGAATCGTAGGGTGATTCTGGTTGGCCTCACGCATGGACCGATCGCCGCAGACACCTCCCTACATGATCTCCGGCAGGAACTCTCGCAATCTACGGAAAACAGTCGAACGAGGTACCGCCTCCTTCGCCCCGAGCGTCCTCGCTCTCACCATCGAGAAATCGTCTACATGGGGACCAAAGGCGATGACGCTGGCTCCTGCCTCGGCCAACAACACGATCGCCTCATCGGCGCGAGAAGCTTGCAGGTCGACGAAACAGACAGGTGGGGGATCAGCGATATCCGCGACGGCTCTCCAGTTGACTACCTCCCAATTGGGCAGAGTCGTCTCGAACTTCGATCGGTCCATCAGATTCGAAGAGAAGACGCCGAACACCGGCCTTGGCACGGCCTGCATAGCGGCGGCCTTGGCTGCTCCCCACTCCAGGTGGGCCCTCCACGCCTTTTCTCCAAGCTGATGGCTGGAGGCAGGGGCCAATCCATAGACATCACCAGGAAGGGCAGCGGCGGTCACCGAGTCTCTGGCAATCCGGCGAACGCCTAGGTCTGCCAATGCCTCCGTAGGAAAGCGCATCGCCTCCTGCAACAACTCGAGCGGGCTCCTCCGCTGCTCGGCGAAGGGCGCCCGCATCAGTTGCTCGAGCTCTGAGCGCAACCACTCCTCGCCCTGCATCAGAGATTCATCAACCGCTCCGGCCTTGACCCCGAGTTCCGCCAGCCGAGTCGCGACCCGCGGGCGGATCGCAGCGACAAACTCATCGATGATCGCCTGATGCTCACTGGGATCACTCATCCCGTGAACACTTGAACGACCATGAGCCCGAGCGGGCCGGAGACAGCCCCAATCCCGACCCGGCGGTAGCGGGTGTCCAACAAGTTCGTACGGTGTCCAGGGCTGGCCATGAGACCTTCATGCACAGACGCCGCAGTCGGCGCCAGGGCCAGATTCTCCCCGACAATCACAAACGGGATCCTCGCAGCGCCGACCCGATCCAATACGGTGCCGGTGATCGGCGACACATGCGAGAAGTAGCCATCCACGTACATCTCCCTTGCGTGGCTCTCTGCCAGAGTCGCCAACGTCGCGGAAAAGGCAAGAGGTTCCGTCCCTGCCTCAACCCTGGCCCGGTTCAGCAATCCGAACACCTCACGAGCTTCCGCGGGCGCAGAGTCAACGTCCGCAGAAGCAGTGATGGCCACAACCTCGTCTCCCTGGATGATGACCTGGCGATCACCCACAAGCTGATCGAGGTTGACCAGGGCCTCCAGCACCCGATCCCCCGCCATCGTGTTGACAACGCTGCCAGCCGCGGACCCCTCACCCGCCAACCACCCGGCGATGGTCGAGTCGTCCATCGCCTGATCGGCTCCTTCATTGAGCGGAAGCGCAGTCAGGATGTAGAACGTGAGGGTCAGCGTTCCAACCAGCCACAACAACGAGACGGCCGCCCCACCAAGCTGGTCGCCGCGCTCCACCGCTGCCCTTGGAGTCGTGACCCTCCCGACCAACCAGACCGCCGCGCTCATCAAACCGACCGAGAGGATCGACACCGCCACGAAGCGGGCGGCCAAGGAAGACACCCCTGCCCAGGACTCGATGATGGCCCCAAAACTAGGCCCAAGCCGGAACGAAACAACCGCAACCATGACGAGCATGACCAGGGAGATGAGCTCGCGCACCACCCCACGCTGCCATCCTCTGAACACGGTCAAAGCGGCGAGGACCCCTATTGCGAAGTCGATCACGCCTGTGTTGAGATCAAGACTCGTCGTCCGGCGATGACCTATCACCCTCCGTCGTCTTGGTCCCCCTGGCCGATTCGTCAACGGCCAACTCGTCGCCCGCCGTGGTCCGGCGGAGTCGCTCACCGATGCGCTCCGGCTCATGCTCCACGATCATCGCCTCTGCTGCTTCGTCCCACGACTCGTCCAACACCCTTGTTCTCCAAATGTGGCCGGCGATGATCTTGATGACTGCCAAGGCCGGCACCGCGACGAGCACACCAAAAAGCCCGGCAAGGGAGCCTCCCGTCAGCAAAGCCAAGATGATCACCACAGGGTGCAACTTCACAGTAACCCTGAGCACCATCGGACTAATCAGGTGGTTGTCCAGCTGCTGAATGGCGAGGAAGATCACTATTACCCAGACCGCCTTCGATCCGTCCCCGGAAATCAGCGCAGATGCGAGCCCCAAGGCTCCACCGACCCACGGCCCGATGAACGGGATGATATTGAGGAAACCAGCGGTCATCCCGACAACCAGCCAGAACGGCAGATCGAGGATGTACAGGCTCACGCTGGAGAGCACACCGACGATGAACGCCACCAGCAGCTGTCCCCTCACGAACCCGCCGACCGCCCTGGCAACCTGGCGACCGACATGAGCGACCTCGTCTGCCAACGCAGGAGGCACCATACGCTGAGCGGACTCCTTCAGCGCTGGCGCATCCATCAGAATGTAGAAGGCCAGAACCGGAGCCAGCAAGACAATCAGCAGCAGCTCTGCCACGCCGAGAGCGATTTCGCCGGCCCGGCCAAGTGTCCCAAGGATGACCTCCTGATTGGCCGGGTCTGCGAACCAATCGCGGATGGTCTCGGTCGTCTCGTCAAGTCTCGGACGGACATCAACGCCAAGCCCGATGTTGTCTGCCAATCGACTCAGCCAATCCGCAGCCGATTCGATGACCTCGGGAAACCGCTCCACCAGCTCGCGACCCTGGTCGGCGATCTCAGGCAAAACCAGAAACCCGAACAAGACCAGCAACCCACCAAAGGCAACGTAGGAAAGGCAACCGCCAACGAGCCTCGGCAGACCCCGAGTGGCCAGCCAGTCGACGAACGGTTTGAACACGTACACGAGAATGACTGCGAGGATCAGGGGCGGCCAGATGATCTGGACCTTTATGATCAGCCACACGAACATCGCGATGAGAATCGCGGTACCGACCAGGCTCCAGGCGCCGACTCCCAGACGCCTGATCCGCTCGTATGTGGGTTCAGACATTCGTGACTCCGAGGACGTCTGGTCGGCGAGCCAGTGTACCCAGGGCGACAATGGAAGGCACCAAGCTCGCTCGCACTTTCAAGCGGGCACGCCCACCGTCGGATTTGGCCTGCTTGGCAAGTCGCGAAGGAGCGTCATGGGTTCACGATCTCGATCGCGCCCGTACCAGACGCCGTAATGCGAATGAGCGGCCCGCCGGCCTCGAATCTCGCCCCCGATTCTGTACGTTCCCAATTCGACGGAATCGACGCCGCGCCCTCCAGTTCAATCGCAGTGTCAGCGGGGACTACGACTCGCAGGTCTCCTGCCAGCCGCACTTCGGAATCATCGGCTGGTGTGCCCAACCAGATCGTGCCTGTCCCTTCGACAGCGAGATCGATGACCACCAGCCCTCGTAAATCGACATCGACCTCTTCGGCGACGATGTCGAGCCGCCAGGCGGGCGAACGTGACAGATCCAGTCGCCAGCCTGCGGAGGCGAACCATCCGGCTTCGGCCCGCTCGCGGAGCTCGACCGTCGCCAATCCATCCGCCACACGTTCGAGGGCTTCGGCCGGGGCGACGTCTCCACCCCTCCGCAGCAACCGGATTTCATACAGGCTGTCAGCGTCGTTACCCACTTCCACCAGCCCGCCGACCAGCAGAGACATCTCCGAAGATGGAACGTCCGTTGAAGGGCCGGAGAAATCTGCGCTCGCGGATGGCAACACCTCCCAAGCCTGCAGGTGGAGGCTGACCGCGACCGCGACCCATGAGAAGAGCAATAGCGGCAGTACGGCTCCTATTCGAACAACGCCCTTTCGTCTCAGTGGCCAGAGTGCCATCGAAATCAGCAAGGCGAGAACCCAGGCGGGCCAGAAAGAGACCACGTCGAGAATTGCCGCCCTCATCAGTACCCCGAGTAGCACAGCTATGACCAACGTCATGGTGACGATGGCAAACAGAATCCAGCCAAGCCTCGGCCAGAACCCTGACCGGTGCTCGTCGTTTGGTTTTCCTTCGTTACTCACTCCGTGAATGATGCCCCAAGTACGACCGTCACGGGCGAACTAGGGCTTTCGATCTGAGTCAGTTCGACCAATGCGTCCGGCACGACCAATGCGACCGCTTCAGCCTCGAGGCGGAATCCTTCTACGTACCAAACTCTCGACTGGTCGAGCGGTGTCTGGTAATTGGTCGGCTCTGGAGTCTGGTATCCGAGGGCATCCAGCGATTGGACCAGGCGAGCCGCGAGGCCTGACCGGCTGGTCGAGTTCAATACGAGAACCGAAACCTCCGAGGGATCCAACGCGACGGGAGGCTCCGCCACCGCGGATGTGGCTGTGGTCGAAGGCGTCGTCGCGGACGTCGTCTCAGTCGTCGTCGTAGCAGTCGACGTCGTGGTTGAAGTCTGAACGGTCGGCTGAGGGGCGGACGTCTGGGGAGCCACCGTAGGCGTCGCAGTGGTGGCGGCACCACTCGTGGAAGACACGTTCGTCGCCTCGAGGTCACCCCCTGAGCCCATCAAATTGGTGAGCACTCGTGATCCCCCAATCAGGACGACGGCAAGAATCGCCAACAAAACGGCAAACCTGAAGAGGTCGCTTCCGACACTACTCCTGGCCGGATCGGTGTGACGACCAGGCATCATCCGTCCGATTGCTCGCGGCGCGTGAGTTCGGCGGCGGCCCTAACGCGCCGAGAACGCAGGACCGTCATCGGGTCGTAGGAAAGAGCCGTTGGTTTGTCGATGGCTGTTCTGAGCACTTGGTAGTAGAGGGTCGCGCTGAACCCGAGTTGGTCGCGGATGTCCCTGTCCTTAGGTCCAGGGAACTGCCACCACGACCGCTCGAAGTCGAGCACCAGACGCTCACGAGGTGTCAACATGGTGTGAAACAGGGTAAGGCGAGTGTCCGCAGGCAAGGTGGATTTACACCCAGAAATCTCCTCAGCCGGCACCATCGTGTTCCTCTTCGCTTTTGCTCACGCTGTGCCACTGACCGCGGCGCCATCCCCTTCAGGAGCGGGCTGGACGATTCAACTTTGCGCCACAACCCGCCACCGATCGACATGACCCGGTTGGCGCCGGGGCGACGGCAGGTTATTGGAGCTGGCGGAGGGAATCGAACCCTCGACCTGCCGCTTACAAGGCGGCTGCTCTTCCGACTGAGCTACGCCAGCATCGGCGCAAGACTAATGGACCCGAGGACGGCGGATCCTTCACCGGGCCGCGCCCCCCATACCAAGCCAGGTCCTCCACCAGGGCGTTACTCCACCTCTCCGAGGTAGGCGGTACGCCAATATTTACCAGTTCATATGTGTGGAGCGGTGGCCCTCACACGCTGAACCTCGAAAGAGACCAGCGCAGCGGCGACGGAAGCATTCAGCGATTCCATTCGACCGGACATCGGAATGGTGGCAGTCATGTCAACCCGATCTCGAACCAATCGGCCAAGCCCAGCGCCCTCGGCGCCGATGACAATTGCCACAGGTTCAGATAGAAGTTGTAGGCCAAAGATGGTCTGTTCGGAACCTGCGTCCAGTCCGATCGTCCACACGTTCTTGCGTTTCAGGCGGTCGATCGCGTCTGCCAGTGACGACACGACGGAGATGGGTATGTGTTCGAGAGCGCCTGCGGCGGCCTTGAATGCAACCGCCCCAAGGGGCGCGCCCCGTCGTTCAGGGACGATCAATCCGGACATTCCGGCGGCCAACGCGGAACGAGCAGCCGCTCCCACGTTGTGCGGGTCCTCGAGATGATCGAGGATCAACAGTGAAGCGGAGCGGCCGACAAGATCCTCGACGGCCAAAGGCTCGATCGGGGAGGCATTGGCGACAAGACCCTGGGGAGCTTGCGTCCTCGCCATCGCCTTCACGGACCGAACCATCTCGATCTTGATCCCACGGCCGACCGCCATGTCCAACAAAGCCCCGAAATCCTTGCGCTTGGCTCGACCCTTTTCGACGAAGAGTTCGTACACCCTGCCCGCATCGATCGCCGCAGCGACGGCATGGAACCCCTCGACCCTATCGCCGATGCCAGCGGGTGCCATCAGCCGAATCCTCGATTGCAATTCCCAATCCTGCCAACCCGTCACGAACCACGTCGGCCGCCGCCCAATCTCGCTCGGCTCTGGCCACCTCCCGCGCCTCGAGCATCGCCCGAACCGTGGCGTCTTCGCCTGAACCGTTCACGCCCAACCTTGCCGCCAGGTCCTCTAGTTCTTCAGCGATGTCTGCCAAGCCTCCCTCCGTGAGGTCAAGACCCAGCGCTCCGACGATCGTGTCGAAAGAGGCAGCCAGGTCCAACACGTCCTCATCCCGATCGAGCGCCGTGTTGCCCTGTCTGACGATGTCGAACAGGACGGCGAGCGCTTCAGGGGTACCGAAATCATCGTCCATCGCCGCCCTGAATTTGTTGACGGCGTCAGTGGCCGATACCGCGTCTTGGCCGGATTCTGAGGCGCCTGATCGCCGATTGAACGCCTTGAGCCGGTCCAAACCCGCGACCGCATCATCGAGAAGTTCCTCGGAAAACTCGAGCGGAGAGCGATAGTGAGCTCGTAGGTAGAACAGGCGGACTGCGGGGCCACCGTATTGCGCGATCGCTCCGGCCAGGTCGATGATGTGTCCCGTCGACTTGGCCATCTTCTCCCCACCAAGGTTGACCATTCCGTTGTGGAGCCAATATTTGGCGAAGGTCTTCCCGGTTGCACCTTCAGATTGAGCCAGCTCATTCTCGTGGTGGGGAAATATCAGATCGCTGCCCCCGCCATGAATATCGAACGAATTGCCCAGGTATTTCATGGACATGGCAGAGCACTCGATATGCCATCCTGGGCGGCCTTCACCCCATGGAGACTCCCAAGAAGGTTCGCCTGGTTTGGCCGCTTTCCAAAGAGCGAAGTCAAGCGGATCCTCTTTGTGTTCCGTGGGGTCGACCCGCGCCCCAGCCACGAGATCGTCCAAGACATGTCCGGACAGCTTCGCATAACCGTCCGACGCCCTGACCCTGAAATAGACGTCGCCCCCCGCTGGGTAGGCGAGACCTTTTCCGATCAGGGCATCAATGAGCCCGATCATCTCATCGACGTGGTGAGTCGCCTTCGGTTCGATGTCTGGACGCAGAATATTGAGGGCGTCGTAGGCGGCCTGATACTTTGCCTGCATCTCCTCGGCCAACGTCGCCATATCGACGCCTTGCGCGCCTGCCGCCGCAATGATCTTGTCTTCGACATCGGTGATGTTCTGCACATAGGTGACGTCGTAGCCCCGCCAGATGAGATACCGACGTATCGCGTCGAACGCAACCGCAAACCGACCATGTCCCAGATGGGGTTCGGACTGCACCGTCGGCCCGCACACATACATGCCGACCTTGCCATCCACCAGCGGTTCGAATCGTTGAGTCTGTCGCCCGAGAGTGTTGAAAACCTTCATAGACCATTCAGGTTAACGACGAGCGGAGCCCATCCCGCCGGCTAATCCCCTCGGCTTTCGAGCGTTGCCACAGCCAGGGCGGCGATGCCCTCATCTCTGCCCAGAAAGCCCATCTCGTCTGTCGTGGTGGCCTTCACGGATACCTGGCCAAGGGCCACTCCAAGTACGATCGCCAGGGTCGCCCGAATGGCACCACGGTGGCCGGCGATCCGCACGCTCTGGGAGATCACCGTTGTGTCGACTGACACGATGTCGTAGCCAGCCTCCTGCACGAGTCCGACCGTATGTCTCAACAGGTCGAGACTGTCCGCTCCCTGCCATTTCGGATCGCTTCCGGGGAAATGTTCTCCAAGGTCGCCGAGCGCCGCCGCCCCCAGTAGGGCATCAGCTAGTGCATGGCACAACACATCGGCGTCCGAAGTGCCAACGAGTCCCCTCTCGGCGTCCACCTCGACTCCGCCGAGCAAGACGGGAGGAGGACCGCCGAACTGGTGGGCGTCTATCCCCCAGCCAACTCTCATCGCCTCGACTCCTCGGTCAGCAACGATTCGGCCATCGCCAAATCGGCGGCGAATGTCACTTTGATGTTGCTGGGTTCGCCATCGATCACCGTCACGCTTCCACCGATCGCCTCCACCATGGCCGCGTCGTCAGTCACATCCGAAGTTATCTGCAAATGGGCGGTCCGCAGCATTTTGCCCCTGAATGCCTGCGGCGTCTGAACTGCGACGAGCTCGCTGCGGTCGATCGTTTCTTCGATTCTGTGACCATGAACCCTCTTGATCGTATCTCTGAGGGGTACCGCGGGAACTGCCCCGTCCACATTATCTGCGGCGACCGCTTCGAGCAGACGACGAACCAGGCCAGCAGACGCGAGTGGCCTCGCCGCGTCGTGAACCAGGATGATTTCGGCCGAATCCGGTATCGCAGCCAACCCGGCCGCCACAGAATCCTGACGGCGCACACCCCCTTGGATTCCGCCAGGCACGTCTCCTACAACAACAACGCCGTCGAGCCCGACGTCAGTGAACAGCCGGTCGGCCCATCGCCAGAGCGATATCCCCCCGAGGGTCGCCATGTGTTTGTCGCCGCCGAAGCGCGTGCCGCTACCCGCTGCAACCACGATGCCCCAGGCGCTCAAGGATCGATCTGCAATTTCCATCGGGTGATTGTCACACAGGAAGGCGGGCGAAGAGCATTCGGCCAACGGATGTTCGGGTCGTGGAGGTGATTTCAATTTCGAGTTCTTCGCCGAGGCTGGCGGCGGCGCCTTCGATCACAACCATCGTGCCGTCGTCCAGATACCCGACCCCTTGGCCAGGCTCTGACCCCTTCCGGCTGACCGGCACCCGCATGAGCTGGCCCACTTCGACCGTTGCCTTGACAGCTTCGGCCACCACGTTGGGATTGAGGATGAGCACACCTCGCAGTTCTGCGGCCTTGGCGAGGTTGTGGTCGGTGGTTACCAGCCGGCTGGAGGAGCGTTCGCAAAGGGCGATCAGTTTGGCATCCACCTCGGCCATTTCCGGAACCGTATCTTCCAGTACCGAGACGTCGACCAGCGGTTCATCTTGGAGCGCCGCTATGACGTCGAGACCGCGCCGTCCCCGCCTGCGAGTGGTTTGGTTTCCCGAATCCGCCAGGCCCTGCAATTCGTCGAGTACGACGCCTGGAATCCAGGTCTGACCTTCGACGAGTCCAGAGCGCACCAGATCGAGGATCCGGCCATCGATCGCGGCCGAGGAATCGAGCAGATACGACCGGTCCGATCCGCCAAGGCTGCGGCTGACAAGTGGACTTCGTGGTTTCAACCCGACTGCGCCGATGAGATCGTCTGCTCGATAGGCGAAAAGTCTGGCTCCGACCGCGGCGAGGATGAACACAACCAGTCCTGCCAAAGGCAGCCCAACGACGGCCGGTAGCAACAGGACGGCTGGTAGGGCCAGAACCGCACCAACCACTATTCCAAAAATGACTCCGAACGCCCCGGTGAACAACTCGGCGCCTGACAAGTCTGGTGCCACACTGCGGGGAGCCTTTTCGAGCCCAACCCGCAGTTGGCGTCCGACGATGCCACCGAGCACATAACCGACTCCCGCGCCTATGACGGCGCCAACCACTCCAGCAGACTCCGCTTGCTCCGGCAATGCACCGGAGAGAACGCTAGGGGCAAGGCGAAAACCAATCGCGGTGAAGATGAGCGTGATCAGCAACCGGACTGATTCAACGACCACATCTACCCCTTCTTTGGCTATTCCTCTTCAGGGGCCTTCGGTAGTGCGCGCTCGAGACGTTTGGTGGCTTCTTCCTCGTTGACCTGGAGCGCAAACCCGAGCTCGCTGATCAAGGTGATCCGAGCTCGAGACAACATTCGTTTCAACGCAGGCGAGATGCCTTTCGTCTGCTGGGCAAAGGTAAGGTCGCGCACAACCTCGGCCACCTGATATATGTCGCCAGAGGTCATCTTCTCATTGAGGACTTTGTACCACCGGGACCAGTTGTTGCCCGCCTCTGAGGGTTCGTCCTTGAACAGGGCAAACACTTTGCGAGCCGCAGTCTTGGAGATAACAGGCCGGATCGCTTCGGTGATCGTATCGACAGGGACGAACACGGTCAGCTGATCGGTTGCGATCTCGAGCTGAAAATAGTCCCGCTTTTCACCCGCGATCTCTTGTTTCACCTTCTTCTTGATAATCGCGGCGCCATGATGCGGGTGGACGACCTTGTCCCCGACGGCAAATGGCAATTTCTTGGCTGGACTCATGATTGACCTGATTCTGGTCGCGGCTGTGCCCTAAAAAAGGGGCCGAAGAGACCTCAGCTTACCTGCTCCAGCAGGAGCCACAGCCACAGCCACAGCCACAGCTACAGACGATTGTGCCCTTGTACACAGTGCGCAACGCCCGAGAGTTGCGAAGCAACTCTGTTAGGGCTTCGGCCGCCATGCCGAAACCGGCACTCTGTCAGCGAGCGAAGCGAACGGCAGCTACAGCCACAGCCGATCGTGTTCGTCGGCGTGGTGCACAATTCGACATCGCGCGCGACATGCCCCAACCATCTCCTCCCCCGCCGCCGAAGGAGGCCTCTGGGGGAGGTGGCTCGGACAACTCCGTTGGTCGAGACGGAGAGGGACGCACCCACCAAGAGAACGTGACCCAAGCCCGAACGAACCAGCCAGGGTTCGGCGAGGTCGGCCGAGTCGAGGCGTTGGGCGCGTTCTAGAGGCCATCCAGGTTCGAAAGGGCCGATCTCTCACGCTGGAGGTCGAAATAGTGTCGCAGCTCGAGCGCTCTCGCTCCACCGACACCCGCGACCTCGTCCAGCTCGGCGACCGTCGCTACAACCATCTTCTGAATGTCCTTGAAATGTTTGACCAGGGCCGCCTGCACCGTAGCCGGCAGGCGGGGGACGTTACTGAGCATGCGGTAGCCGAATGGTCTGGCAGTCGAATCCGGATGTTCGAAACCCAACGCCGTTGCTACTTTTTCCGGCGAATACAGTTCGTCTCGGTCGATTGCTTCGAGATTGGAGATGGCGGCGGGCACCTTGCGCACCCCCTTTACATAGTCCCTCACTACCAGGTCGCGGAGAGTGTCTGCACCTTGTACGAGGTCGGTGTGCTGCAGGCTGACCATTCCGCCTTCCTGACCGAGGCCAAGCGAATCCTCGGCGACCTGGTCGCCGATGCGCCTGACCAGTTCAGCCCTTTGCACCAAAGAAACCACTCCACGAACGGTCACCAGATCGGCGACCTCGAGGCGGGTGAGCGTCTGTTCCGCCTCGTCTAGGCGGTGTCTGAAACGCTCGAGAGTCTGGAGCTGCTGATTGATCTTGGCCGTCAGCTCCCTTGGACTCTCCAGCTCACGCTTCAGATCACCCATGAACAGGGTCACAACGTGGCGTTCCTCGGAAACAGCCACGACCGGTTTGCCCGTCTGGCGAGCCACTCGTTCCGCCGTCCGGTAGCGGGCGCCCGTCTCAGACGTCGGAACGTCTGCATCAGGCAGAAGGTGGGTATTCGCCCTGAGGATGTGCGTGCACGCATTGTCCAGCACGATCGCCCCATCCATCTTGGCGAGTTCGGCCAATTTGGCGGCAGTGAACACCGCGTCCTTCAACTTGAAGCCACCGGTCGAGATGGATTCGACGGAACTGTCGGTCCCGAGGACGACAAGGGCCCCGTTGCCATGCTGGACGATCCGCTGCATGGCGCTGCGCAATGCATTGCCAGGAGCTAGCCGCTCGATTACTTCCAGAAATTCGGGCGAGGTTTGACTCATTTCGAAAGCGGAGGCTACTACACCGACAGGTCCTGGGCCGACTAGAAGATCAACTTGGCTGGACGATCAGTCAGGAATAAGCCCGGCGGACGTCAACGCATCGATGAGCAGGCCAGGGCTTGCGTCGCCGTTGGTGGCGATCACCCGATCGATGCCGAGACGTTGAGCTTCTTCGAGGCGTCGTTTACTCATCGGTACACTTCGGAGCTCTCCGGTCAATCCGACCTCTCCCCAGGCCGCCAGCGGCCCGAGAGGCGTCGAAACCGCCGAGGAGACCACGGCCAGGGCCACCGCCAGGTCGGCGGCGGGTTCGACCACCCTCATACCACCCACAACGTTGACGTAGACCTCGAGACCGGCAACACCGAGGTCGGTGTGGCGATCCAGCACGGCCAGCAGTTGGTGAACCCTGGGTGGCTCAACTCCGCGAAACGACCGGCGCGGATGGGGAAGCGTGGTAGGCGCCACCAGGGCTTGGACTTCAACAAGCACCGGACGACGACCCTCCACCGTTGGAAAGACGACCGTCCCAGGCACAGACCCCCTCCAACCATCGATCAGAGCTGCCGAGGGATCCGCCACTTCGGCCAAACCTTCTTGGCGCATCTCGAACAATCCGGCAACGTGGGTAGGACCGAAACGATTCTTCATGCTCCGCAGCGTCCTGAGCCCGTGATCAGGATCACCTTCGAGCGACAGAACCACATCCACCATATGTTCAAGAAGCTTTGGCCCGGCGATACCTCCCTCTTTGGTGACGTGCCCGACTAGGACAACCGCCACCCCGGTATTCTTGGCAAACCGAATCGCACGCGCCGCGGCCTCTCGCACCTGCGATACACCGCCTGGCGAACCACCAGCTTCCCCGGTCGCAACCGTCTGTATCGAATCGACGACCAGCAAATCTGGTCGGGAGCGATCTGCTGCGGCGATGATGGCGTCGATGTCGTCGACAGCAAGCACCTCGATGCCATCACCAGAAATCCCGAGTCTGGCGGAGCGCAGCGCGATTTGCTCGGCCGACTCTTCAGCGGTTGCCAGCAAGACGGTGCCGCCGTCGGCTGCCAGAGCCCCCGCGGCCTGGAGCAAGAGAGTGGACTTGCCGACGCCTGGTTCACCGCCGACCAGGATCGCAGCTCCGTCGACCAGGCCGCCACCCAAGACTCTGTCGAACTCTTCGATGGTCACCCGCCTCCGAGCGTCGGACGAATGGCCAACCTCGGCCAGAGGCACGGGGCTTGGTCCTGGCCGGCGGAGCTTGGCGGGCCGGTCAGATTCTTCTTCAAGTGCCACCTGCACGCCGCATTGGGGACAAAACCCCATCCACTTGGCGGAGCGGTGGTTGCATGACAAGCATCGAAAAGGCATGAGCCCGATCATATCGGCGACCCGAGACAGAAACTCCGTTAGGGCTTTGGCCGCCAGGCCGAAACCGACAGTTGCGAAGCAACTCTGTTAGAGCTTGGCCCGCCAGGGCCAAACCGGCAGCCACAGCCAATTGTGCTGGCGCGGGCGGTGCGCAACCCGAGAGTTTGCGGATCGCGGATCGCGGAGTTGTGCTCCCTACGGCTTGCGCAGGTACCACCTGATCAGGGCCACAAGGACCAGGAGCCCGAACACCCCAAGGAAGGCGGCTCCAAGGGCCGAGGCGGTGGTCCAGGTCTCAGTAACTCGGGTTGTCATTTGGTGAAACGCCAAAGTGTCGGGGACATGGCACAATACCGATGCTTTACGAATTAGGAGTGGCGTGGCCAACGGACGTGATGGCGGGGACGAATGGAACGATCCTCTCGCGGATATCGATTTCGAAGAATTCGAGTTGGGTGAACATAGCTCACATGGCGACGTCGCGGCCGGCTCAGAGGTCTACACGCCCCAGCCGCCGGCAATGGTCACCTGTCCATCATGTGGCGCCGGCCAACCGGCTACCAACCTGCATTGTGAACAATGCGGAGCCCGGCTGAGCAAGGCTGAATTGCCAGTAGCTCCTCGGCCTCTTTCCAACGTAACCGCAGGTACCAGGGCATTGACCGTGATCTTGGCCGTGCTGGCCGGGGTGGTCATTCTGGCCTTGGGATTTCAGATCTTTGGTTCAGACGACGACACCGCCACCGGTGATACCACCAACACAGCAGAAGGCGGTTCCGGCGACTCCGCAACAGATGGCGCCACCTCCACGACGCTGCTGGAGCTCCAGCCGATCCGACCGATCAAGATCGAGTGTTCGACGCAATTCAACGACAACAGCCTTGCTTGCAGCAACTTGATCGATGGCGACGACGACACGATCTGGAACGACAACGCCCTGGAGGGCGAGGGCGCCATTTTCACTGTCACTTTTTCTCAACCGGTCGCACTCGAACAGGTCACTTTTACGAACGTCGTCGAAGACGAGAGGTTCAGAAAAAACTGGCGCATCAACGGTGTCCAGATCATCGCCAATGACCTCAGTGGTTTGCCATTGGTCGGGTCGCTGCCAAACGAAAACACCCGAGACCTCGTTGTACAAACTCGGACGCTCGGGACTACCGAACTGCGAATCAATGTCGTGAGCACCTATCCCTCAGAATCCATAGGCGGCAAGGCATTCGACGAACTTGCATTGGCCGAGATCGAGTTCTGGGGCCGACTCGTCGAAACCGTCACACCCTCATCGACCACTGGGACCACCTCTGGGTAGGCGGCGCCGAAGCCAAGGTTGGAGGCGTCCATGACGGACGAATTGTTCAAGCCGAGTGAAGTCGCCTTCATTGAGGATCCCTATCCGGCCTTGACCGAGCTGCGAGAGTCCGGTCCGCTGGTTTGGTCAAACGAATTCGATTTGTGGCTGGTGACCCGCCACGCCGAGGTGCTCGCCTGCCAGAGAGACCGTCGGCTCGGTCGGGTGATGAACGGCCACGCTCAGCCGACCGATCTGCGTCCGGTCCAAACCATCAAGGCCATCTCAGACTGGGCGCCGTATTACGACATCGAGCGCCACTCTTTGCTGATGTTGGAACCTCCTGAACACACGAGGATCCGATCGCTGGTGTCGAGAGCGTTTACCCCGAAGCGCATACGGGACCTACGTCCCACAATCGAAATGACGGCCGAGGTGTTGGGCGCCACTCTGGACCCCGGTGGGTTCGATCTGATCGCCGACTTTGCCCAGCCGTACTCGATCCGGGTGATCGCCACGCTGCTCGGCGCGCCGCTGGATTCGGTGGATCAGCTGCTCACCTGGTCACACGCGATCGTCAAGATGTATGAACTCAACCCAACGGAACCCGAAGCTGTGGCGGCGATCAGGGCTTCCGAAGAGTTCTCAGAGTGGGTGGGCGACCTGGTAGACCAGCGACGTCGTGAGCCGAGGGATGACCTCATTGGCGCCCTGTGTCAGGCGGAGACCGAAGAAGGGCGCCTGACCCTTCCAGAAATCGTTTCGACGGTCATCCTGCTGCTCAACGCGGGCCACGAGGCGACCGTCAATACGATGGGCAACGGTATGACTGCCATCCTGGCGCACGGGTCATGGGATCAGATCGTGTCAGGAGCTGTGTCATCGGAGGTCGCAGTCGAAGAAATGTTGCGGTGGGATGCCCCGCTTCAGTTGTTCGAGCGTTGGGTTCTCCAGGACGGATTCGAACTGGCAGGTCAAGCCATCCCGCCAGGTTCGAAGCTGGCGATGCTTTTCGGAGCCGCAAACCGAGACCCGAGGGCATTCGAGAACCCCGACCTATTCGAGGTCGGACGGGGCGACCGAACCCACATCACCTTCGGGGCAGGCACCCATTTCTGCCTCGGCGCCCCCCTCGCCCGCCTGGAGTTGGACATAGCCGTCAACGAGTTAGCCGGTCGCTTCCCAAACCTGAACCTGACCGCAGACCCAATGCGAGTGCCCGCCTTCGTAATCCGCGGCTACCAATCCGTCCCCCTAACCGCCCAGAACTGACAACTACAGCCACAACCAAGAGTTGCGAAGCAACTCTGTTAGGGCTTGGCCCGCCAGGGCCAAACCGGCAACC
>QIDH01000058.1 GCA_003229305.1 Acidimicrobiia bacterium
GAGCGCGGATATCGAGGCTCTGTTCACACAGTGGCGGGCGTCTGAGGCGAAGCTATATCCGATGGTTGTGGTCAGCCCGCACCAGTATGAGGCGAATCTCAGGCTGGTGCGGGCAATGACCGACGATTTGGCCGACGTCACCACAGTCGAAGGTTTGATCGACGTTTACGAGCATCGAGCCGACCGGCTGGCAGCCGCGGTCGGGCGTTCGGAAGTCGCGGCGCCCTCTGAAGTTGTTGCACCCCTGCTCATGGACGCCGCCTTCCTGGGGCGCTATCGAGAAATCCCTGCGGAGCGACAGCAGGCGGATGCGGCTCATCGGATCGCCAAGGCCGGGAACGGGCCCACTTGGGTGACTCTCGCAGAAACTGGAGACGACGGGCCAGATGCCGCGACGGGATTCCAGCGCGTCGAAATGAGGGTGCCAGACGGCCTTGGCATGCACACGTACGTAGATATCGACGCGTCCACCTTCTTACCGCTCTACGGCGTCGAGTTTCTCCAGCTTGATCCAACGACTGGCGAACACGTTGAAGGGCAACCCCGTCCAGAGCGCAAGGCGTTTACTGATCGCCAAGAATGGCTCACGGTGATTGCCGGGGTGAAGGAGGCGTAGGGACCGGCCTCCGCAACCGTTCGTAGAACACCCGAGGGCAGGGACATCCTCGGCCTGTCCATATGGCCGATCAGGAACCACTTCGAGCGGCGCTCAGCTCGTCATAGATTTTACGGTGATCTGCCGCCGCCCGACTCCAAGTGAAGCGCCGCGCCACATCAAGGCCGCCGGCACTGAGTCGGCTCCGCATGGCACCGTCCTCCATAAGCCGTCGCATTGCCGAGGCCAGGCCGACATGGTCGCCTGGCGGCACGAGAATCGCCGTTTCATCATCCGACAGGTACTCGCGGAAGACTGGAATGTCACTTGCTATCAAAGGCAGGCCAACTGCAAGTGCCTCCATGGCAACCAGACCCCAGCCCTCCTTGACGGACGGGAATAGAAACGCATCCGCTGAGTGGTACCAAGCAGCTAGCTCACGATCCGAGACCGTGCCGAGTTGAACAACGTCATCGTCCATCGAAATGCCGAGCTCTTCGGCCCTGGCGAAGGCAGCGCTCCGATATGGCGTGTGGTCCTGGAAGGAGTGCCCGCCGACGATGGCAAGCAGCGGTGGAACCTCCAATGAGAGCTTCAAGGCCGCCAGCGCTTCGATCATCTCAATCGTGCCCTTCCTGGGCTCGATTCCTCCGACAGTCAAGAACAAGAACCTCGAGTCGGCGCCGATGGAGGCCCGCAAACCGGCGCAGTCGAGATCGGCCGGCCTCGCCAGCTTGGCTGTGTTGACCCCGTTGTAAATGACCGTGGCCTTGAGCCCGAAATCTTTACTCAAAAGTCCTTGCCATTCGCGACTGACAACAATCAGGTTGTCCGGTTCGATGATCGCCTGACGCTGGCAATCGATGAGCGCCTGAGTCGTAAAATCGTCGACATGATGCACCGTCCGGAGCACAGACGGCCGATTCGGGTTGTCTGACGCCAGCTCGTCCCTGACGCGTGCGGCAGCCCGCGCCGCAATGCAGTCCTGAGTGTGGAGAATCGGAAAGTCTTTGATCAAGGGCCGCAGACCGTCCGCCAACGCGTCCACGGATCTGAAGACGCGCTCGTCGAGTGTGTCGGCCCATTCCGGAGCCGCGATGAATGTCGTTGGCACACTTGTTTCGCGAAAAAATCCAACGCTCGCATCGCCGAGGGCGATGATGTGGACCGCCACTCCATCGTCGATGAGCGCCTTGGCCAGCTCTAGCGTGTGAACAACTCCACCCCGAGGTTTCGTCGAGTAGGTGATCAGGGCGACAGTCATCCGAGTAGTCGCGCCTCAACCAACCGACGAAGCATCGACGCCCAAAGTGGCTGCACCAAGAAAGGACTGCTCCCGGCCCGCCGGAGCGTGATCCCCACCTGCGCGACCGCTGGGGTGTAGAGGCACATGTCCGCCGAGCGCTGGATGCTTCACCGATTCCTCCGAAACTCGCTGATCTCCGGTCTGCGGGTAGCGATGGCAATGGCCATCAAAGCGGCCCTGGCGTTCGTCGGAGCCACTATGCACCCTACATCCTCGAGCTGGCTTCGCTGGCTGGCGATACCTTGTGGATCGGCATTCGTGCCCAAGACATACACGACGACCTGGGGTCCGCCCTCGATCGCCATGACTTCGGAGCATGCGGCTGCAAGCTGGCCCGCTGGATCGTCATGACTTCCGTATCCCAAGACGACATCGATCAGGACCACTGCAGTCTCACCTGAAGCCCCTTCGCTCTGAATCAACTCGACTCGGGAAGCCGGATCGATCATTGGGTGCGGCCTGCCCTTGGTGTACTCCTCTTCGCCGAGGTCGAGACATCTATGGGCACCGATGCCTATGGAGTCGAGGCCTAAATCTGGTTGGAGCGGCGTGTTCGAGTACACGGCCAAGCCTTGTTCGGAAATCAGTGTCATGGCCTCGAAGCAGAGCGTTCCTCCAGAGAACAGGCCTCGAATCGCAGTTCGCGAGCCGTCAACTCGGTTGATTGCCTTTGCAGCCAGATCGATCAGTCCGGTGTCATCTGGAACAAACTCGGCGCCGAGCTCGGAACTGATCGCAATGACGCCCTCCTCGAGGTCGGAAGCCAAAGAGACGTGGGGAGCAACGTCGATGGTTTGGTCGAGGCCAATGAGCGCCGCCACGATCGGTTTGGAACCGGGTCTGTTGAGCAGTCGTTTCGAAACGGTTGGTGACGGCGGCTTGGATACCAACAGGATGGCCTGAGTCTGGGGGTCGTTCTCGAAACTTCTGATCGCTTGGTCGACCATCGGGCCGCCCACCGCCTCTGACAGGTCCCTCCCTCCGACGCCAATCACTTGGGAGACACCAAGCCCGGCACGGTCGATCAGGCTCATCACCTCTTGAGCGCCGGTCCCCGCAGCTGCGACAACGCCGATCGACCCCTTTCGAACCGCATTGGCGAAACCGAGGCCGACCCCATCGATAACCGCGGTTCCGGCACCCGGGCCCATCACGAACAGTGCGCGCTCTCCGGCTCGTCGTTTCAATTCGATTTCGTCTTCGAGGGAAACGTTGTCGCTGAACAGCAACACGTCCATCCCCGCACTGATCGCTTTGTGGGCCTCGAGCGCCGCGTAGTCGCCGCCGACCGAGATGACAGCCAGGTTGGGCGGCTCCTGGAGTCCTGCTGTCTCGGTGACGCTCAGGATCGAAGTGTGATTCGTGCCAGATTCGGTCGCGGGCTGCGAGGTGAACATGACCTGTTCAGCGTTGGAGAAGGCACGGTCGGCGTCTGTACCTCTGGCCGCCATGATCAGATCGTTGACGGTCAGGTCAGCCAGGCCCGCTGGATCGAATCCTTCGTCGATCAGCAATTCGACGTTGGCGGGCGTACCGGTGACGACGGTCCCCCATAGGATTCCAGGAGTCACGAGGATCGCTCGCGAAGCGGCGAGCAGTTTGACGGAATCGAGGTACTTGTTCACGTGGCTTCGAATGCTGGCTTGACTCATTAGGCGTTACTTCTGACCAGTCTTGTACCCGCGTCACCGCGCAGCGCTGCGCCGAGATGGTCGCTTGACGTGATGATGACATAGTCTCCGCCGTCATCTAAGAACTCGATCGCCGACTCGACCTTTGGACCCATACTTCCATCGGCGAACTCCCCGCTCGCCAAATAGCGAGCGGCCTCCACAGTCGTCATGTGGTGGACCGGGCGTTCGTTGACGGTGCCGAACCCGAGGAAAACATGTTCAACGCCGGTGACCATCGCGAGCACATCTGCCTTGACCTCTCTCGCAATCGTCACGGCCACGCGATCCTTGTCAATCACGGCATCGACACCTTGTAAACCGCCTCCATCGAGCGTGATCGGGACCCCTCCTCCGCCACCTGCCACTACCAGGTATCCATTGTCGACCAGCGACTTGATCGCTGCGGCCTCGAGCACTCCGCTTGGCCTTGGCGATGCCACCAGCCGGCGATGGCCACGTCCCGAATCCTCGCCGACGGTCCAACCTCTGGCTCGAGCTTCGTTGATGGCTTCGTCGTCGAGAAACGGCCCGATGGGTTTCGTCGGATGGGAAAACACCTCGTCGTCCAGGTCAACAAAAACGTGGGTCACAAGCGCGACCAGTTGGTCTCGGCATCCAGGCAACTGTTCCCAGAGGGCCCTGATGATCAGGCTCCCCATGTAGCCCTGGGTCATCGCTCCGACCAGATTCAGCGGCATGACAGGCACGCTGTGCCTGCCAGCATGCTGTTGAACCGCCAGATTGCCGACTTGGGGGCCATTGCCATGGGTCACGACGACCCGGTGACCATCTATGACGACTTCCCCGAGGGCTGTGGCCAGTCTCGTGGCATTGGCTGCCTGCTCTGCAGCTGTTCCGGACTCCCCCGGTCGGATGAGTGCGTTTCCTCCGAGTGCGAGGACGATCGTGCTCATGTCGGTGACCGAGCCAGGGACCCAGGCCAACCTACGAAGGGCCTAATGGCGAAAGGCCAATGGCAACAGTCTTTGAGCATACGCCTGGCGGCGCTTGCTGTTGGGGCGAGATATCTACGAAAAGCCACGGAGTGTTGAGGATAGTAGACGGCTTGGCGAAGAACCATGCTGAGGACAAGCCCAAAAGCCTCATCGCACCTCCGAGTGTCGGTGTATATAGTGTGTCAGATAGAAGATGGACGTTGCCGAAAGTAAACGGCCAACCGCTCGACCTCGGAAGCGATGGGGACCGGAAAGGCCACGTTCGGCGCTGATCAGGTCACGACTCGAGGCGGGCCGCAAGACCTGGCGAACCGAGGAGGGTGAGTGATGAGTTCCCCAAAGGTGACCAGACGAGTAATCGATGGCCACAGCCACATTGGTGCGATGGAGCCCTGGCAGTTCTACGACCTCAAAGAACCGGTTACGCCGACCGTCTACGACTTTCCGGACGCTGCTTCCTACCTCGAGCAGCTAGACAGCGTTGGGGCAGAACGTGGGCTTGTTATCCCGAACTACGGCATACCGGTGCAATCCCAGCCGTTTTCGCTCAACGCAGTCATGCTGGACGCGCTCACCGCAAGCGATCGCCTCGCAGGAGCGCTGTGGGTCTCATTCCTTCCGCAGAACAAAGAAATGACGATGGAGTCACTCAGCCACGCAGGCGAGCAGCGGGTGGTTGCCCTGAAAACCACGTTCCTTCTGGGGGGGAACCCCAACCCGGACGAATGGGACGACGATACGCGTGAGGTCGCTAATGCGTGCTTCGATATCGCCGAGGAACACGACCTTGTCTTCCACTTCCACACCAGCCCTGGCGGTGCCTCGGATCTCAACAACTTCATCCCATTGGTCGAAAAGTACGGGAAACGGGTCAAGATCTACCTCGTCCATTTCGGAGGCGGTGTGAGCGGTCATATAAGGCTCGTCCCCAAGTTCCTCGACTGGGTCGAGGAGGGCTACAAGGTCTACGCAGACACAACTTGGACTGTCGGGTTCGGCACCCGGTGGCTCCTCGACGAGATCGAGAAGCGAGGCGTGGGCGAGGATCGAGTAATTTTTGCCTCAGATGAACCATGGAGCGACTTCTGGGGCGAATACTGGAAGATCGAAGGTGCCAACGTGAGCGAAGAGCTGAAGAACCGCGTGTTCTATCAGAACTTCGAGGACCTCTATGGCTCAGCCTGGTAACTCGCCGGTTCTAAGGCCTGAACTCGGTCCGCTGATCGCGGACATCCAGAGTCGAGGATTACGGATCGAGAGGGTCGGTGAGACCACCAGGGTTGGGGGAGCCGGTCCATCTGACGCAGGAATGATCAGCATTGACGGTGTTTTTATCACGGCTCCTGTCGGTGCAGACTTCGTTGCCGACTCGCCTTATTTTCTGCGGGAGGACTCGTTTGGGGAGTTGGCCGTCTTCAAAGGGGATGAGCGGATGGCCCCCGCCGAGATCGCCGATCGGCCCAAGTTTTACGAGCTCTCGACCGCCGATGGAATCCCATACTGGAAGATAGCGCTGCTCCACCTGGACTCGCTGGCAAGCACTGTGGTGCAGACCTGTGCCTATTGGGATACGGATGACCAGTGCAAGTTCTGTGGAATCGAACTCTCACTTGAATCTGGAAACACAATACCGGCGAAGCGGCCAGAGCACCTGGCCGAAGTGGCTGTGGCAGCCAAGGAGCTGGATGGTGCGGTCGATATCACTCTGACAACCGGAAGCACCTACGGCCCCGACCGTGGTGCGCTTTACCTTGGGCGATGCGCACAGGCCATGCATGACGCCAGCGGCCTGCCGGTCGAAGCTCAATTCGAACCGCCTGACGACCTCGATGTGATCAATCAGGTTCACGACATGGGGATCAGCGCCGTAGGCATTCACGTTGAGTCGTTCGACCCCGTGACGCTGGCCGATATCGCACCACCGAAAGCCAGGACCGGTATCGAAGGATATTTCGGAGCCTGGGAGAGGGCGGTCGAGGTGTTCGGTGAAGGGCAGGTCTCTACATATGTCATTCTCGGGATGGGTGAGGACCCTGACCTGACCGTCGAGGGGTGCAAGCGGGCAATCGACATGGGCGTCTACCCATTCATCGTGCCGCTCCGGCCAGTACCCGGCAGCCTCCTCGAGAATCTTCTGCCGCCAGACGCCGACTACACAGAGTCGATTTATCGTCGGGTGGTGCCCTATCTGGTCGAGCGCGGTATCGGGTCCTGGACCGTCTCAGCTGGATGTGCCCGCTGCCAGGCGTGCTCTGGCATGAGTCTTTTCGAACAGGAATACATTGAACTTGCACCAGCATCAGACAACCGAACTCGTATCCCCGTTCGATCCGTCAGTTGACCTCGAGTCCATCGGCACTCGACCAGAAGTTGTCTGCAGGCCGACTGCGTCGGAGGCCGAGCGGAAGATCTGCGCCGAGCTCAGGCATGAGGTATTTGTCGTAGCGCAATCAGTATTCGATACAACCGATCAGGACGCCCGCGACGACGACGATACGACGACTCACTTGGTGGCAGACATCGGAGGTGTGGCAGGGGGCACGGTGAGGATCTACCGCCTGGACGACTACGGCCTATGGAAGGGCGATCGCTTGGCAGTGGTGCCATCGTTGAGAAGCAAGGTGATCGGCGCGCGACTGGTCCAGACTGCCGTGCAGACGGCAGGTGAGCTCGGCGGCTCCGAAATGATCGCCACGGTGCAGGTGCCAAACACCCGGTTCTTCGAACGACTGGGTTGGCGACAAGAAGGCGAGCCCATCCTCGCGTACGGAGTGCCACACCAAACGATGAAGATCGCCCTCGAGCGACAATGGTTGGCCGAAGGTTCGTGCTGAGGTGGGGACCGGGCTACAGAGGAGCGATGCCCGTGAGATGGTCGTCTGGGAACCGTAGGATTGTCTGCGAGACACCCTGGCTGACGAGGTTGAATTCGCCAGTCTCAGTAACAGCGCCGATCGTTTCGCATGTGAGGCCGCGAGCGACAAAAGGGGCACGACACTCCTCGATTCGAGCGGGGTCAGCGCACAACAAAAATGAGAAAGCAGGAAAGGCGATTAGCCACTGCTCGATCGGGACGCCCTCTGGGACCGGTATCGAGTCGAGTTCGACTATCGCTCCAGCTTGCCGTGCTTCGAGCAGCATCGCCAATGACCCGAGCAGGCCGGCCATGCTCACGTCTTTGGCCGCCACAGCGTCACCGGCGTCAGCCACTTGCGCAAGCGTCCTGACATCGCCGGCCATTTGATCGCGACGCTCATCGAACGACGCAAAGAAGGCAAAGTCCTCTCGCATCGTTCCGTCGAGGCTGCACGCCAGGAGGATCGCCTGGCCAGGCTGGACGTTGCGAACGGAAAGCAAGGCAGTTGCCTCGCCGATCCCGAACGCCGAGACGGATGCAGGACCGTCCCGCACAGTGAGGTGACCGCCGACGATCGGGACATCGTACATAACGCTGGCGTCCCGCATTCCTTCTAGCACCAGCTCGATTATGGGCTCAGGGCCGACGACAGTGTCGAGGATCCCGAGGGGAGTCGCACCCATCGCTGCGAGGTCGTTGACGTTGGCCAAGACTGCTGCGAAGCCTGCAGCTCTCGGGTCCGCGTCGACGAAAGGCGGAAACATGGCTTCGCCCCCAACGACGACTTGACCGCCCCGGGTCGGAACGAGGGCGCCATCGTCTCCTGGCCCTGTCAACCAGTCGGTGACACCGAAGACGTCCGAGACCAATCCGATGGGCGACTTCTGGGCAACCCCAGCATGCGAACGGTATGCCTCGATGATCCGATCCAGTGTCACGCGTACATCGTCAAGGTAGGCGTCCCGCGGCTTGCGACCTGCAAACACGAAGCAGTCGGTCATCTATGCTTGTAGGAAAGTGCACGGACATTGAGTATAGGAGACGCGACATGAGGCCCTGGTCTATCGGCCGGCGCGACCGGACAACAAAACCACGGCGTCTGGGACTTACGCATGTCATCGACACCGGCGTCCCCATCGAACATATTCGCGGGCTGCTGGATGTCGTCGCGGACTACGCCGACATCTGGAAATTTGGATTTGGAACCAGCTACCTGGATCCAACGGCAGTCAAGAAAATCGGTGTCCTGTCGGACGCCGGCATCCTGGCCTGCGTTGGCGGCACCCTGCTGGAGGCTGCTTGGCTCGAGTCGAACGAACATGAGTGCCTTGCATGGGCGAAGGACATGGGATTCCCATGCGTCGAAGTATCCAACGGAGCATCCGGGATGTCCACGGCCGAGAAGCGGGAATTGATCGAGGTCGCCGCGGCCGACTTTGTAGTTCTTTCGGAGGTCGGTAGCAAGGATCCTGCCGATCCGGTCGTCGCTTCCGCGTGGGCGCAGGAAATGGCCGCAGACCTTGTGGCAGGCACCACCTGGACCATCGCCGAGGGACGTGAGAGCGGGACTGTCGGCCTATACCGACCAGACGGTTCCTTGAGGTGGGATTTGGTGGAGGCCATCGCGGAAGAGGTCGGTATCGACAGAGTGATCTTCGAAGCGCCCAGAACCTCGCAGCAGACAGCCTTGATTCGGAAATACGGATCGAATGTGTCACTCGGCAACATCGCGCCTCACGATATTCTCGGTTTGGAATCGCTCCGGCGTGGGCTCCGCGCCGGCACCCTGGCTGCCCACGCCGACCCCAAAAGGGCACCATGAGCAATGTAACGCCAGATCAATACCGGCAAGTCGCAATCGCCCACGTCGACATCGTGTTGGAGGCAGCGGCGATCCGAGACTTCTTCCTGGGCCGCGAGGCCTACCGACGTACCGAATACATCGTCGTAGTCGCAGACGAACAGACTGCACTGGTCCGGGTGGGCAAAGCCTCAGACGAACCACTCTTTTCTCCCATTACGAGCATTGAGTTGCTGGCCGGTCCTGACGACTGCGCACTTCTACGCGACTCTGATGTCGACACGGGTATTCCCTCGCATCTGGCGGCTGCGGCGCGCCGATCCGCCCCTGACAAGCGGTGTGTCGTCGTCATCGGACGCTACGAGCACCTGAGTTTCATCGTCGATCCTCAACCCGTTGAGATCATCGTCAGGGATGTCGTGCCGCCATGGCCGGCCAAACTGATCGATCAGGCCAGGCGGATCATCGATGTCAGCGAAGATTTGCCGCCGATCGAGCTGATCCCCGATGTGGTCGATCTCGACGATCTGCTCGACGAGGAGGGTGAGTTCCTGCTGCCATGCGCCGGAGCAGCGACCGATAGGGATCGGGCGACCCTCAGCTACCTCGACCAACGCCCAGAGCAACGAGACTGGACCATGATCGGTTGCGCCCGCTCGCAGCAAATCCACTCTTGGTTCTACGGCGAACCAGCGGTAAGCCGAGATTTCTGCCCAAGACGCCGCCCGCCTGAGAAGACCGGAACCATCGTGCTTACAAAATGTTGCATGCTCGAGTTCGGCATGGAGGTGCAAGGAAACACCGTATATGTTCCGTGGGGCTCGACACTCGATGCGGTGAAGGAGGGCTTGGCAGCGGCGATCGTTCTGAGCGATTCGACCATCCAAGCGCCAAAGAGTGCATCTGCTCTTGACGCGACGCTCCGTTGATCGATGATGATGTCTCGCATCGCTGATTCCCAGATGTATGCGCACCTCTGGGGCACTGAAGAGCTTCGAAGCCATTTCAGCGAGGAGGGCCGCCTGGAATCATGGCTCACGATCTTGGCAGCCCTTGCAGAAGCTCAGGCGGCCAACGCGATGATTCCCGCCCGCGCAGCCGCTGATATCAGGTCGAGCGCGAAGGTCGAGCTGCTGGACCTCGAATATCTGGCGGACGAGACAAAACGGAGCGGACACTCCATGCTTGGGTTGATTCGCGCTCTTGAACAGATCCTGCCTCCGGACTCAGCCCAGTTCGTGTATTACGGGGCAACCGTCCAGGACGTCACCGATACTTGGATGGCGTTGACGATGAAAACGATGGGCGGAATTGCGTGGCGGCAGCTTCGATCAATCGAACAGAGCATCCTCGATCTCGCGACTGAGCACCGAAACACTGCCATGGCCGGTCGAACACACGGTCAAATCGGTTCCCCTATCACCTTTGGGTTCAAACTGGCATCGTGGGCGGATGAGGTCCGTCGGCACATCCACCGCCTGTCGGATGGCCGGACTCGTTGGCTGGTGGGCCAGCTAGCCGGCTCGGTCGGAACGCTAGGTTTCTTCGGGCGAAGGGGCCCGGCCGTACGAGCCGACTTTTGCAACCTCCTGGGGCTCTTTGACCCCGGGATGTCATGGACCACCAGCCGCGACCGTGTCTCAGAGTTCTGCATGGTGCAGGCGATGATCGCGACAACGATGGCTCGCATCGGCGACGAAGTCTATGAGTTGGCGCGTCCAGAACTGGCCGAGGTCGGAGAGACGACGTCGGACGAAACGGTGGGCAGCATCACGATGCCGCACAAGCAGAATCCAGAGGGATCGGAGCACCTCGTAACCCTCGGACGCATCGTGCGATCCCAAGCCAGCCTCGTGCTCGAGTCGTCGGTGCAGAGTCACGAAAGAGACGGGCGCGGCTGGAAGGCCGAGTGGGTGGCGGTCCCCGAAGTGTGCCTTTTGACCTCGTCCTCGCTCCGCATTGCAGACGAACTCATAAGGGGGCTGACCGTCGATGCCGGCTCGATGACCCAGAATCTGGCACGCACACGCGGGTACTGGGCTTCGGAATGGGCCCTCGTCCAGCTTTCCCGCGACCTCGGCAAACACCGCGCTCAGCAACTGCTTCAGGAGGCACTCAAACAGGGTTGGACCGGCGGCCTCGATTTCAAGGAGGCCACCATGTCCCATCCAGACCTGAGCAAGCACCTCGACGCCGACAAGATCGATGAAGTTCTCCGACAACCCGATACCGCCTCCGCCGCGCTGATGGTCGACGTGGTCGTTGCGAGATCGAACTCCGAGAGACGCGAAGAAGCCGATCAGTGGCCATGAGGCTGCCAGAAAGGCTCGCACTCGCCGCTCTGCCGACACCGCTCCAACGTGCCGAAAGGCTCAGCGGCAAGCTTGGGCTCGACGAACTCTTCATCAAACGCGATGACCTCACTGGATTCAGCCTCGGCGGCAACAAGATCCGAAAACTCGAATTCTTGCTCGCGGACGCGCTCTCCCAAAACGCCGACACGGTTCTGGTGATGGGAGGTCCGAGATCCAACCTCTGCCAGGCGGCCGCCGCCGCCGCCCGGGTCACCGGCCTGGCCTGTGAATTGGTTCTCTACGGCGACCGGCCAATCTCGATTCCGACCACCCTGGCCCTCGCGGAGGAAAGCGGTGCCGTTAGCCTGTTCACCGGCGACGCCAAGCGATCCTCGGTTGAAGTGTTGGCCAAGCAGCGAGCAGCCACCCTCGAATCCGAAGGGCATAGGGTCTACGTGATACCCAGAGGCGGAGCGACCGCGGTTGGCGCAGTTGGCTACCACGTCGCAGTGGCAGAGGTCGTCACTCAGCTGAGCGAATTTGGCATCGAGACGGCTTCGGTCGTCGTCTGTGTCGGATCGGGCGGCACCCTCGGTGGAATTGTCTCCGGGATGGCTGACCTGGGTACCGACTGGCCAATATTCGGGGCGTCGGTCAGCCGCAAATGTGACGAGGCTGAGAGCCGAATCCTCGGCATCGCGGGACAATGCGCTCGGCTCCTTGGTACCTCGCCTCCGACGAACCCGAGACTGAAAATGATCGACGCCAGAGGACCCGGGTACGGCGAGACCTGGTTGGAGGCGACAACGGCCTCTGACATTGCTCGCGACACCGAGGGCTTGATACTCGACCCCGTTTACACGGCGAAAGCTCTCGCGACGCTTGGACAGATTGCCGCCGACCTACGCGGACCCGTGGTGTTTTGGCACACAGGTGGGATAGCCACGGCGCTGGACGCCGCCGCACGAAGGGACTTCACATGACCAAGAATCAGCATCGGCTTGCCGGGCCCTCGGACCTCGCCCCTGCGCAGTCGCTGATCGAAGCGGGCTTCGCCACGGAGATCGCTGACGCGCCGTTCCTGCATCATGGCCTGAACCTGGCCGACATGGCACATGTCCTCGATCTCGCCGGCCGCCAACTCGTGCCGCCGAACGCCGTGCGAGACCTTGCCAGAGTCCTGTTGGATGCTCACGACACGCAGCCTGAGGACTTTCCATACGATCCGGCCTTTGGTGAGACGTACAACTGTCGAGAGAAGCATTTCTCCGAAGCCATTGGCAATGCTTCCGGCTGGTTGCACGCGGGGCGTCCGCGCCGGGAGGCAGCCAGAGTCGCAATGCGCCTGGTCTTGCGTCGATTGTGTGCAGAACTCGTCATCGCCGGGGCCGATTTTGTCGAGGCGGTGGCGACCGTCGCCACAGATCATGCCGAGAGCTACATGCCGGATCAGACCTACCTCCAGCATGCACAGCCTTCTACATTCGGTCACTATGTCCTCGGTTTCGCAGGCCCGGCGATCCGCGACGTCAAACGGCTGCTTGCCGAACTCGAGTCCGTAAACCTGAGCCCTGGAGGTGCGGGTTGCGTGAACGGCACCAGGCTTCTCGATGACCGAGGGACGATCGCCGAATCGTTAGGGTTCGACGGCATCATCGAGCACACCCGAGACGCCATGTGGCAGACCGACGTGCTCGTCTCCCTGCTGTCGATCACCACGAGTCTCGTGTCGAACGAGAGCAAGCTCGCGGAGGATCTGGAGATCTGGTCCAGTCCGGAATTCGACTACATCGATCTGGCAGGACCGTATACGCGCTCCAGCGTCTTGATGCCTCAAAAGCGCAACCCATACGCGTTGTCAATCGTCCGTGGGGCGTCCGGCGTGCTCATCGGGCGTTTGTCCGGGTTCTTGTCGGTTATCAAGACACCCTCGGCTCGAAGCGACAACTACATCTACGCGTACGGTGAAGTACCGAGGGCAATAGACCTCGCCCGTCGCATCACTGACCTCATGACCGGCGTTGTAGCAACCGTCGAAGTGAATGCTGAGCGTTTGTTTGACCAACTGCACCGAGGATTCTCGCAGTCGACCGACCTCGCCGAATACGTCATGCTCGAGGCCGGCATCGACTACCGAACGGCGTATCGGGTAGTCGGCAACACGGTGCGGGAGGTGAGTCGCAGCGGGCGTCGTGGAGTGGACATAACCGGCGCCGACATAGACGGGGCGGCTACAGAGCTCCTAGGCGCTCCGATCGGTATGCAAGACGTAGATCTCACCGAAGTGCTGGACCCTGTACGAATCGTGCAAACACGCAAGGCGCAGGGCGGGGCATCGCCAGAGCTCGTTCGCAAAATGGCCGATGGCTTGCTCGAGAGCGCCCGCGCTGCTCGGTCTGGCGCCGAGCGGTCCGTGACGGATTTCGACCGCGCAGAAGGCGAGGTTCTGCGGAGAACGAAGGAGGCGGCGAATGCAGGGTGACTCACGCTACCGAGTATTCGAATTCGCACCCAAGCGAATTCGACACGTAACAAACCCGCGAAGCACGGTCGGCCAGCCACTGCAACTCTGCCGACGGGATGCCAGAGGAGGCGACCACCGAGATCCGGCTGAAACGAGGACCTTCGTATTCGCCGAACGCCTCGACCTCGAGATCGGTGAGACGTTTGCCATGTTTCTTTGCAACATGGGCGATCGCAAGTGTGAAACAGGACGCAACCGCGCTCAGCAGCATCTCGGTCGGCCGAGGCCCAGTATCGTCTCCGCCCACTTCAATCGGCTCATCGACACTCAGCTCGAACTGACGAACCCGCACTCGACACTGGTACCCGCCGTGCCAACGGGAGGAAACGCTTCTCATGGATAACAAGTCTAGGTCCAGGTCGCCCGAGCCTCGCCTTCCGAGCGGAATACGGGTCGTGAACGTAGGACTCGATCTGCTCGCCGATTCGATTCGTCGCCAGGGACACGAAATTGTGACAGTGGATTGGCGGATTCCGGCAGCCGGCGAGGATCAGATCATTCAAGTGCTCAAGCGCCTGTTGGGCCGGCACGCGGAGCGCATCGACGCTGCCAACGCAGAGGTGTTCCGCCGGCTTGACACTGCGTCGCCAACGCTCAATGGTGTGAAGACCGCGCTAGATGTGCTCCCGGCAATGACCGACCGCACCATCCTCCATCCGGGTCCTCCTCTCGAATGGTCGGAGTTCTGCGATCCGCTCCGCCGGTCGGTCAGGGCCGCGGCCATGGCCGAGGGCTGGGCCCGCAACCCGGATGAGGCGGAGAAGCTCGTTGCGTCCGGCGGAGTCGCTCTCGACTCGGCCAATCATCTTGACACGGTCGTCCCCATGGCCACCGCGATCGGGCCAAGCTCGCCTCTCTTCGAGGTTGGATTCGACAACTACAAGAGCTATTCGCCCATCAACCAGGGACCAGGCAAAACGGCGTGGTTCGGTGTCGACGAACCGGAGGCTGTGGAGCGTCTGGTTTGGTTGGCGGAGGTCGCCGGACCCATTCTCGGCGCAGCGATTCGCTCGGCGGGCCCGATAGACGTCTTTGCCATGGTGAGCCAGGGACTCCACATGGGTGACGACCTCCATATGAGGACGCAGGCGACCGGCAACTTGCTACTACGCCATCTATTCGGCGACCTTGTCGAGACAGCTCCAGGGGGTCTTGCGGAATTCGCACGGTTCTGGAGTGCCAACCATCTGTTCTTCCTCAACATCGCCATGGCCGCCGCCAAAGCAACGACCACCTGGGCAGCTGAGGTGCCGGACTCGAGCGTCGTCGTCGCGATGACCCGCAACGGAACCACCTTCGGCATCCGGGTCACTGGTGCCGGCGATGAATGGTTCGTTGCACCAGCACCTCCGGTTCAACATGCCATGTACTACCCAGGGTTCGGTCCCGAGACGAGTGCTCCAGACATCGGTGACAGTGCGGTGTTAGAACTAATCGGCCTCGGCGGACCGGCCGCAGCAGCCGCCCCCGCAGTGGCCGCCTTCGTCGGCGGCACGATGGCTGATGCTCGGGCGGTGACCGAACAGATATCCCACATTTCGGTTGGCAGAAGCAGCCGTTTTACGATTCCCACACTCGACTACGCGGGTACACCCGTCGGCGTGGACATCCGAAAGGTCGTCGAACTCCAGATCACTCCTTCCGTCAACACCGGGATCCTGCACAAGACAGATGGAACCGGCCAGGTGGGAGCCGGCGTTGCGGTGGCGCCAATCGACGTGTTCCGAGATGCGTTGGTGGCCCTCGACGCCGCGCTTCAGTGAAGCCAGACGACGATTTGCGATTGAACGCACTCGTGATCGGCGAATTCGCCGAGTCGGCGCTTCGCACGTCGCCGGGACCCTGGAAAGTGGTCGCATCGTTCGAGAAGGCGACCTATCTCGCGGCCGGATCTCAGGTCGTCGCTGTCACAGCACGGCGGGTGCCACCAGGGCCGCTGTACGTGACCGTCAATGCGGACAATGTGGGCGCACGAGATGGAGCTGCCGTCAGTTGCACTGCGGATCGCCTCGAATTCGACCGGCATTCCTTCACCCTCTCAACGGCAAACATCTGGAAGGGGCCCCTTCCAGACCCGCACGAACTCAGCGCCAGGCGAGCGACGGTCATCGACATGCTGACTGCACTGGCCGATGCTTCCGCCCTCGCCACGGAGCCCTTCTCGCGGCAGACGCGCGAGGGCCTCGCCAGGCTCCGCCAAGGAGACTTCCGTGGGCTCGCAAGATCACTTGCCGGGCTTGGGCCTGGGTTCACCCCAGCGGGAGACGACGCTTTGGCCGGTCTGCTGATGACAAAGGCCGCCCTTGCGAGCCAAGCGGCTGGACATTGGTCCATCGATCGTGAGACAGCGCAGAGAACTGGTCCTGTGAGCCGCGCATTTATCGAGTGCGCTGCGGCCGGCCAGGCAATCGCGCCAGTTCATCAAGTGCTAATGGCAGGCGCAGCCGGCGACGAGTCCGCACGTCTAGCGGCGTGTGAAAAACTCCGGACTGTTGGCGGAACGTCTGGCGCCGATATCGCCTTCGGAATGAGGGCGGCATTGCAGAACCTGTGAACTGAACGCACCTGGTGCATCCGGCCATCGCATCTCCCAGGGTTGTGGCGCAGATGTGGCAACCTGCAAGCGGGGCATCGCTAGATGGCCCACAGGAGACTGGGCGACGCGCCCTCAAACGGTGGAAGGACCTGGTGATCGAATGGGCACGACCGGTGGGCGGCCATCCGCCAGCACCGTGCATGGCACGGATCGTCGCAGACGCGCCGACCTGATCACAGCCTGGATTCTGGTTGGGATCCAGGCTGGTCTCATAGCCGGGGTCGTTCTCGCTCCGCTGGGAAGCAACTGGCCGCTCCCCGGTTGGCTCTCCGGGCTGGGCAACTTCCTACGTGCGGCCGGAGCGGGCCTCCTGGTTTGGGCCGTGCTCGTTTTTGGCCGAGGGGTTACGCCTTCTCCGCTCCCCACTGCTCGGGCCCGGCTCACGACCCGAGGTCCCTACCGCTGGATCCGCCACCCGATGTATACGTCGGTGATGCTTTTCGTGACCGGCACGTCCATGCGATCTCGCACCTGGGTCGCGATCGTTTTCGTCATAGCCCTCCTGGTCTTCTTCCAGGTGAAGGCCCGCTGGGAGGAAGGCCATCTTCGGACCACATATCCGGGGTACTCGGAGTACATGACGACCACGCCGAGATTCTTGCCGAACCGCCTGAGTACAGATTCGGATCTGCCTGGGGACTAGGACAGATCGGCCTGGTCCTCGGGCTCGCGTTCTACACGACGTTCACCGAGGCGGCCCCTGAACCGACCGATGACCTGCCTCAGACGGATTAGGCGTGGGGACCGGTGGTCGTTTGTGTTGCCATCGGCTTCGGTGATGGACGGGATGAGGGTATCCGCCGGCTGATACTCGAACAGGTCGTCCCACCGGCGATCCAGCAACGCCAGAGACACAGGCAGCGCCAGCGCCCGCAACCTCAGTCCATCCTCGATGACTCCGAGCCGTCGTAGCTTGGCAACTCCGTCCTCGACCTCGAAATCGATCTCACCTTGACCGCAATCTCGGAGCCAGGTCTCGACCACGTTGTCAAGTTCTGGCTCTGTGAGCCCATCAGGCGAGGCCAACAGAAAACGGTAGGCCAGCAGCACTTCGGCGACCTCTTGCTGTTCGGCCGAAGAGAGCAACGTGTGGATGACACCGGGGCCGGCGCCCAAGGTACGTAAATAGAGGGCCTCGTTGAGGGTCTTGAGATACTCGATACGACGGTTCTTGAGTTTGGTCCATTGGCGAAAGACAAATATTCCGATGGTCACGACACCGCCGAACAGGATCACGAGCGCCGCCTGATCGATCTCTGGTTGCTCGTCACGAAACCCGAGCCAGGCTCCCAGCAGCAAGAATATGAGGCCGAGTGTCGAAAGGAGTTTGGTGGCCAGTACGGCCACAGCCGAGGCCACGGCGGGTACCCCAATCACGAGCGAGTCGATCAGCCGGAAAGCCACCTGGGTCGAGGGGAGCAACATCTCGATGTCTGCACGCGGCACATTTTGGAACTGCTTGAGTGACACATGACCAGGGTTTAGATTTCGCTGAGCCGGATCGATGTCTCGTTCGTCGAACCAGCTCTGGCTCTTCACCCTCGCATAGACGACCACCCGCTCGTCGATCGTTATCGTGCGGTCCTCCGACCGTAGGCCCATCCACTTCTTGATCTCGACAGTGTCTTTGCGAGCGCCGCGCCGGTAGATGAGCAGCTCGTCGTAGTCATCCAGGTCGACCTCCATACGCAAGGCAATGAGCGACTCGTTGACCAGGGCATCTTCAAGTTCGGACATGGTGACGGCGACGTAGTTCGCCCCGTCGAGAAGTCCAGTGAGTTCCGCAGTCACTACGGCCGCCGCGTCCTGGTCGTCGCCTACCTGATCCCAAGCCTCGATGACCAGTTGCTCCCGATCATGAAACTCGTAGTGATAGAGCGCAGACGTCAACCGAGCAAAGGAGCGAAACAACTCAGCTCCGTCAGGGTCGTCGTCCCAGGCCAGACCACAGAGGTCTGTCGTGAGCCGCCCAACCTGCCTGGGTATAAAACGTTCCCGATCAACCATCCCCACAGGTTAGGAAACAACCAGAGGCAACCAGCCGGCGCATTGGCTTATGTCCCGGACGAATCGGTCTCACTCGGAGAACTCGGCATCGAGGATAAGTGTTGCAATTCGACCACGCCCTTCTTACGGAGTTCATCCGAACGGGTACTCGTAGCCATCAGAAATTCGAGCAACCGATCCAAAGGGCCTGGCTGCCTTCGTTTTCCGCCCTTGAGCGGACACGATCACGCCGACCAGATCTATGACCTTCACCGTGCCAGACTTGTGGCGATGACTTCAGACGAACCGGACAACGCGTACCCTCACAGCGATCTGGCCGAACACAGCGATGACCGAGACATCTCGATGTGGACGGTGAGCGCGCTTGGAGCGGGCTACCTCGCGTCGGCCGTCTGGGTCCTGCTCTGGCTGACCCCTCCCGGCCGCCTCGTATCTCTGTGGATCGGAATTGCGCTTGGAGCTGGGACAATTTTGGCGACTTGGCTGGTCGCCCTCCGTCGACCCCTGATGGAATTCTTGTCCGACAACTTCGGAGCGGCTTTAGGCATCTCATGGGGATTAGGCGCCCTTCTCACTCTGCTTTCGTTTCCTATCGGAGACTCCATCTTCATTTCTCTTGCTATTTTCGCACTGATGGCCCTAGCGGGTGTCTTCGCGCTGATCATTGCCGCGGCGACATTTCATAGGCCTTTGCAAGCGATCATTGGAGTTGCGGCGATCCTGGCAGTGTCGACAACCGCCCATTTTGGTGCCGGGCCGATTACCGACGCTGGCACCGCCACACGTTTGTGGCTGGCCGAGTCTCGCTACCAAAGAGACCTGACCGCGATCCAGGTCGAAGGACCAGAAGCGGTCGAGAATTACCCGACGATCATCATTGATCCCGGCCCGCCGCAACGAGTCTTCTGGCAATGGTGGTCAGGCGTGCTGGACAATTTCGGTGGCATCCTCAACGACCCATCACAGACGGCAGAAAACGACCGCGCTGCACTCACCAACGACCGTTCGCTGTCGAGCACGTGTCGCCGGCTCTATGCCGACTGGTACTACTGCGCGTTCAACTGACTATCCCGGTTGCTCTCCGCGGACACCTTCGAAGTGGTCGAAGATTTGGGAGCAGGCGCCTGGTTGCTCAACCGGCGACGCTAGGCAGAATATCTAAGGCCCTGGGTGAGGTCGTCGTGCCCGAAGGCGCTGGTCATGCGATCGATCTCGGCCGGCATCGCTCCTACTTTCGCTGCCACCGAACGCCCACTACTGGTTGCATAAGCGACCTCGCCAATGATTCGAGTCGTCGTCGACCACCTGAACCTCGCCGAATCAGGATCCCGGCCGCTCTCGGCGGACGCCTTCGAAGCGGTCGAAGTCGTTGTCGTAGGACACAACCGATCCCCGATGTTGGATCGCCAGCGCGGCAAGGTGCGCATCATTCACGAGATTCCCACCAGTTCCTACCGATTGCAAGAGATCACGAACGATCCCAGCGTGCCGTTCAGTCGGATGGACGATCAACGCCGCGGGCTGGGCCAGCCAGGCGTCGACGCGGTCAAAGGCCTCATCGGTCGACAACGGGTCGGGAAATAGTCCGGCTTTGGTAATCAGCCGCGTAAACGCCAGTAACACCAACCAGGAGAACCCAACAGTTGCAGCTCCTGACAAAGCAGCGTCAAGCCAGTCCCTCGATTCTGCATGACGATCACTGTCCTCGTTCACGGCGTACAGCAAGACGTTGGCGTCAACGAGCTTCACGACCCGGCTCGCACCTTGCGGATCAGCTCGTCGTCCTCAAGATCAGCGGCAAGCTGCAGGGCCCGATCGAGGTTGACCCTCGATCGTCCCAAAGAAGCCGTCTGGGTCTGGAACGCCTCGTCACTGGGGCCGCTCTGCCCTGCCCGAATGAGATCATTCAGCGCCTGCTTGAAAGACTGCCCCCGCTCAACCATGCGCCGGCGAATCGCACTCTCCGTATCCGCATCAAGCGTCACAGTGGTCCGAGTCGTCCGCATACTGACAGCCTAACATCAAATATGATGATGTGTGCACGTCACGTTGTGGAAAGTGAACGGAGCACGGACTTCAAGCAACTGAGAGGAGACTGCGAAGCAGACGATTCGAAGTTGCCGTGGACGTTTGCGCAGCAAACTCCGTTAGGGCTTTGGCCGTCAGGCCGCCGCATTGCATGCGGCAAATAGTTTCAGCCCTGCTGAAACTCCAAGCAACCGAGCCTGCGAGGTTGCCGTGGACGTTTGCGAAGCAAACTTCAAGCAACTGAGAAGGAGAGACTGCGAAGCAGGCGATTCGAAGTTGCCGTGGAGCTGGGGGGATTCGAACCCCCGACCTCTTGCATGCCATGCAAGCGCTCTGCCAACTGAGCTACAGCCCCCTGACCGATTCCGATCTCCCAGCATCGGCGAGGTAGGTGCGCTACTGAATCGATGTCAGGAGGCGACTGTTTCCCAGGCCAGCTTAGGAGCATCTCCCCAGAGGCGATCCAGCGAGTAGTAGTCCCTCGACTCTGGCTGGAACACATGGACGACGATGTCGCCGTAGTCGAGAAGCAGCCACTCCCCTTCGGTCTGGCCCTCTTGGCGAATCGGGCGGCGACCGAACTCTCGGAGTCGTTCGTCAACGGACTCTGCCAGCGTCTGGACCTGGCGACGGTTCGCACCGGTGGCGATCACGAACACGTCGACGATCTGCAGAAGTTTCGATACATCGAGGATGGTGATGTCGGCGCCCTTTTTATCGTCCATCGCTCTGGCGGCCAACGCTGCCAACTCTGCAGATGTCGGTTCGGTCGTGATGGCATTTACCCCTGTCCTGCTGGAAGATCTTCGCCCACCACAATAGTGACATCCACGACGCCACTGGGCTGGCGGACCTCGATCGAGACGTCACCACGACCAATCAACTCGCGGATGGCCACCGCAGCTTCCTGGTTCTCACGACCCTGGGCGATGATCCTCGTCACCTGGTAGTCGTCACGGTCGGCGTTGTCGGTGATCACGACCCGGTAGCCGGCATCGATCAAGCGGCCGGCTACTGGCCTGGTCGTTCCGATCCGGCCGTTGCCGTTCAGCACCTCGATCCGGACTCTGGGTTCTTCGGCCAACCGAAGGTACGGAACGTGTTCGGCAACGAATTCAGCGGCGGCTCCCCCGTCGAGTTGATAGCGCTCCTCCCCTCCCCCGGTCGGCTCGATCCGCTCGGCGTTGATGAGAGTCACCACCGGGTCGCCGGTCGCCACTCCAACCAAAGCCGTCCTGGCTTCTCCGACGGCATCCGCCGCGCCCACCAATCGATCGGCCAGGTCACCGTCCTCCGCCACTGCGGCCAACAGGGCCCGCCACACCGCACCCTGGCGCTGCAGATGATCCAGCTCGCTGGCGGTGCCCCGTTCGATCATGAACCTGGCCAACTCTTCTGGCGATCGTAAGGTCTCCCCCGCCGCGGCGACGACTACCTCGGCGTCGCCCTCCCCCACCAGGAAGGCCGCGGGAAGATCCACCAGAACTTCTTGGCCGATCGCCGTCTCCAGTTCAACGGCGCTCCAGATGACCACGGAATCGACCCGGACACCTGCCAGGTTGGCCAACGTGACCTGTGCGAGTTCTGCTCCACCGAACCGAGGCGCGTTCGACAGGAGGTTCTCCCCATAGCCCGGTAACGTCACCAGCAGCGAAGGGTAGATAAGGATGACCCGATCCGGACCGTCTGCGGAGGCAGCCACCAGTGCGATTGAGGTGGCGTCTCCATCGTCATCGACCACGATGGCCAACAGTGAGGACCCCGAATCGGATACCGAGGCCACTGGCGGACTCGAGGTTGCGGCTGGAGTCGGTCGATTCTGCAGCCAGGAGGACAGGAGGACGGCTGATAGAATCAGAGCCGCGGCGATCAGCACTGCAAAGGAGATCCGCTTCCTTCCTCGAATCGCCTGCCGTCGTCTAGCGGCCTTGGATAACTCTTCGCGCGTGGACGGCTCCTCGGTGAGCACCCCGCTGGCGCGCCTGCGACCGGTCGAACCCTTGAGTGCCAAACCTTTCTTGCGATTCGGTTTGCGATGTTGGGGGTCAGTCATAGATCCGGTGTTCTTCGATGTATCGCCAGACGGCCTCTCTAACCAGGAAACGGACGCTGGCACCTGCTCTGGCTCGTCTGCGCAGTTCGCTTCCAGAGATGTCGAGCAGTGGAGCATCCAACCACACGAGATCTCCGTCAGGAAGCGAGTCCTCCACCACCCGCCGATCCGTTCCGGGTCGAGGAACCACCGCGATCGTCGCGGCTGCCTGTACATCCTTGGCCCTCTCCCACGTGGCCAAGCGGGATGCCGCGTCCGCCCCGAGGATCAGAACGAGGTCATCGCCAGTCAACTCCTCGAGCGTGTCGATGGTGTAGCTCCAACCATCCCGCCTGACCTCACGATCGTCGGCAACGAAATAGTCGACACCTTCGACCGCGCACAGGGTCATGTTCCACCGGTCATCGGCATCTGAAACGGTGCGGGCGATCTTTTGCCACGGCGCCCCTGCAGGAATGAACGTCACCACGTCAAGGCCCATCTGGCGGTAGGCCGTCTCCCCGACCACCAGGTGAGCAAGATGGGGCGGGTCAAATGTTCCACCGACAATGCCTCTTCGCACGAGCGAAGTTTAGAGGCGTGCGTAACCGTCTGATCTCAGGGTTCCATCAACCTCGACAGAGACGGCAATTTCTTGCCTGCGCCAGTTCCGATACAGCCTGTCAGGGCACAGGGACAAGACGGAGAGCGTTTGCAGGAGGAGCCGCCTGGCAGCCCAGGAAGTTGGAAGGGTCGACGTACACGCCTTCGACCCGAACAGAAAAATGCACCGCAGCAGCACCATCGTGCTGGTCGCTCAACCCGATCTGCGAGCCTCGGCCAACCCAACTGCCGCGATCTACTCCACGATGAGAGAGAAACGAGTAGCTGGTCTTCAGTCCCCCGCCATGATCGACAGAAATCGTAGAGTTGCCTGCCACCACCCCTGAGAAAGTCACGACACCCGAGGCTGCGACGAACACGGGGGCGCCAACTGGTGCCTCCAGGTCAACCCCCCAATGACCGGCGTACCGACCGATAGGAGCGAAGAGCTGGATGATGTCTCCCGGAACCGGAGGCGACAGTCCGACACAGGAAGAACCGGCCGGCGCCATCCCCGGCGCAAACAGCGAGAGGCCGACCAGCACCAAGAGGATTCGTAAGCGGGACAAACAACCTCAGCCTCGTCCCCCCGCCTTCGGCCAGCCTAAGCCAGCCCGGTCGGCACTAGAAGGGGTCCTTCTAGTGCACGCGATAATTGATCAGCCTGCGACATCCTGGATCTGGCGGGCGTTTGTCAACAGATTGAGAACTTCCTGACGGAAATCGTTCGGCTGGAACGGTTTGGTCACGAACGAGTCTGCGCCGCCTTCGTCAGCCCTGCGCCTCGATTCTTCTTCTGCATGAGCCGTGAGGACCAGGACCGGAAGATTTACGGTTCGTGGGTCGTTGCGAAGCCGATCGAGGACCTCCCAGCCGTCCATTTCAGGTAGACCTATATCAAGGACAAGAAGGTCGGGGGTCTCGCTGAGTGCGGCTTCGAGCCCAGTTGGACCGTCTTCGCGCATCATTACCTCGAGGCTGGCCGGGCGCAGGCACACCTCGATCAGGCGTCGGATTACCGCCGAATCTTCGACTACCAAAACACGATTGCCCACTGCGACAACCTCCGCAAATCGGGCGCCATATCGTCCTGCGTGGTTCGCAGCCGATTGGACGCATCCCCCTGTTGTGATGTTATCGGACCTCGACCGACATCTCTTGATCTGAACGTGAGTGTAGAAGATTCGACGAAACGTCGGAATCGGACGGCCGGGCGGATGCCAGACGTCGTCAAGTGACACGGACCCCCGGTGTGATCGAGCGCGTTCTAGGTATCAGATTCGGCACCGTGAATTCCTCGATGAACGATTCGAGCTGCCGCAGATTTCGTACCTCATAGACCCCGGCGCACGATTCTGCGTAGGCGCGCATCACAGAATCACCAGTGTTCCAATACCCGCGGGGCTCGGGGTTGAGCCAGTAGACGGCCCGTACCTGCTCCGCGATCAGCTCAAGATACTCTGCCTGTGGAGAGCGGTAGTTGTTGCGCGCATCGCCCGTGATGATGACGGCTGAACGGGCCGTCAGATCCTGGGCGTAGCGGTCGTAGAACATTTCGAGCGAATTGCCATAGTCCGAATGTCCGTCCAGCCATACAACCTCGGCCTCGTCAGAGACCCTTGCCAATGCGTCATCGAAATCTGAACCGACGGCGAAAAATCGGGTCGACTCGTCCAGAGCATCAACGAAAACAAAGGACCGCAGCTTGGAGAACTGGCCGGACATGGCGTGGACGAATTGGAGTGTGAAGCGGGCGAACGTGGCCATCGAGCCGCTGATGTCACAAAGCAGAAATACCTCGGGACGAGACGGCTTGGTTGCTCGGAATTGTGGATCGGCCGGAACCCCGCCGTAGGAAAGCGACCGCCGCATCGTCTTACGGAAATCGAGCCGACCCTGGCGGTGACGTTTGCGTTTCTGGGCAAGCCGAGCCGCCAGTTTCCGGGTCAGCGGATAGACAGCCTGCTCGATGTCGGCGATCTCGACCCGGGTGGCATGCATGAGGTCAAGATCCTCGAGCAACGGCTTGCGCAGCGTCCTGGCCACCGCCTCCCTGCCCCGGTCTGACACCAGGCGGCGTCTGATCTCGGCTCTGACCTCTTCCTTGAACCGCTCGACCCTCGATTCCAGTTCCTCCCGCTCCAACCGTGAGGCGAGTGAGTCCGAAGTTTCGTTTTCAACTCCCTCGACCAGATCCTTGAGCACCTGGTCGACCGATAGTTGGCGCAACGTTCTATACAGGTAGTACGTGCCACCCACCGGCCTGCCTCTCTCCATCCCGGCAAGTTGTTCTACGGCGCGGCGGGCAATCGAACGCATCATCTCTTCGTCGTTGCCCTGGAGTGCATGCATCAAGGAGTTGATCAGTTGCTGGATGTCGGCGTCGTTTCCCCCTCCCCCTGCTTGGCCGGGCTGAGATTCGAGGCGCCGGCCACCAGACTCATCCTCCTGGTCGGAGGGGGTCTCAACCGGCCGATGCAACGCAAAGTAGACCTCGAAAGCGGTCTCGAATGTTTCGTAGTGTCGAATGTTCTTGACGAGCGTTGCCCCCAAGGTCGCTTTGAACGCGACCCTGTCACCAATATCGGTGTGTTTGAGCGCGTCCATGGCGTCGATCGCCTCGACCATCGAAACCGGGATGCCGGTGGCCCTGAGTTCTTGGATAAACCCGGACAAGACGTCCAACATGTCAGTCCCCGTCTTCGACCGTCAGATCCTTCGATACCTTTTCGATATCGGTCTGGTATTTCAAGAGCACGTTCAGGGTGTCCTTCACAACGTCGGTGTCGATGTGCGAGGCCCCGAGGGCCAACAAGGTCCTCGCCCAGTCGATGGACTCGCTGACCGATGGCGGCTTCTTCAATTGGAACTGACGAATCGACCGGACGACCCTGGCCAACTGCTCGGAAAGCTCCTCGGAAAGATCCGGGACTCTGGCCAGCAGAATCTCCTTCTCCCTGTCGATCTCGGGATATCCGATGTGCAAGAACAAGCATCTTCTTTTCAACGCTTCCGACAACTCACGAGTGTTGTTGGAGGTGAGTACCACAAGGGGTTGAGTGCGGGCCGAAATTGTCCCGAGCTCAGGAATCGACACCTGGAAATCGGACAGGATCTCCAGGAGGAGGGCCTCGGTCTCCACCTCGACCCGATCGATTTCGTCGATCAGCAATACGACCGGTTCCGCCGAACGGATCGCCTCGAGCAACGGCCGAGCCAAAAGGAAGTCCTCAGAGAATATGTCCTCCTCGATAGCGTCCCAGCCACGCTCGCCGTCTGCCTGTATTCGGAGAAGCTGCTTCTTGTAGTTCCACTCATACAGTGCCTTGGACTCATCAAGTCCCTCGTAACACTGCAATCGGATCAAGGCGCGTTCGGTGATCGTCGCCAAGGACTTTGCCAACTCGGTCTTTCCGACCCCTGCCGGGCCCTCGACGAGAACGGGCTTGCCCAAAGCCTCTGCAAGGTAGACAATCTGACTTGTGCGGTGATCTGCGAGATAGTTGACAGACTTGAGAGCGTCACCAACCTCGGACGGAGAACCGAAGGACACGGTCATCGACACCCCCCTGCGCCCAAATCGAGATCGTATTGACAGACATCACATGAGTGTAGGGGTGACCAGGGATGACCGGTTGGAAGCGCACGAATCGCCTCGCAGACCTGTTGCTGGAACTCGACTGGCGCTAGCCTGATCGGCTCACACCAGACAGGATTGCGGAGAACATGCTGATCGTGATTATGGGGGCCGGCGCCGTCGGCGCCCATCTAGCCGAACGCCTGTCGGTCGAAGGCCAGGATGTCGTGCTCATCGAGTCCGACCAGCGTCGAGCACAAGAAATGCGCGAGCGGATCGACGCTCTCGTCATCACGGGCAACGGGGCAAGCCGGGCAGTGCTGGTAGAGGCGGGCGTGGACAACGCCGATCTCCTGATCGCCGTATCGTCCAACGACGGCGCCAACATCCTCGCCGCCCACGCGGCGCGGAATCTGGGCGTCCGCAAAACCATCGCAAGGGTCGGTGACCCCGGATTGCGCGAAGGTTTGGAAGATCTCGACGTCGATGTGGTCATTGACCCGGTGGAATCCGCTGCCCATGAGATCGTGAGCCTCACCTCTCAGAGCGGCCTTTCAGAGCTGATTGAATTCGGCCGAGGGGAACTCGCCCTGATCGGAGGTCGCCCACCCGAATCGTCGCCGCTGGTAGGCGCCCCGCTATCAACATTGCGAGCAACGGTAAACGGGTTCGACTGGATTGCCGCAGCGGTGGTCAGGGAAGGCAACACGATCGTCGCACACGGTGATACCGAAATTCGTGTGGGAGACCACGTACTCCTGATGGTGCGCACCGCCGATATCGAGCTCGCCAAATCTCTCATGGGGATCAACCGTAAGAAGATCCGCAGAGCGCTGGTCCTCGGCACGAGCAGGGTCGCCGAACTCACAGCCGAGTACTTGATCGACGCAGGCCATGAAGTCGTGATGATCGATCCTGACACTACCCGTTGTAGGGAGATGGCCGAAAAACACGGGCGGGCGTTGATTGTTACCGGTGACCCGACCGATCCCGAAGTACTCAGCGAGTTCCAGATCGACGACGACGACGCCGTGATCGCCTTGACCGAAGACGACGAGACAAACATAATGGCCGGCCTCGTTGCCAAGGCCCTTGGGGCCGCAACCACCGTGGCCAGAGTCAACCGTCTGAGCTACGTCGGATTGATCTCAGGCTTCGGCATTGATGCGACCGTCTCGGTCCGCCTCGCCGCAGCGAATTCGATTCTCCGGTTCGTTCGCAGGGGCAAGATCCACTCGGTTGTCACCTTCAACGACACGGACGCCGAGGTCATCGAGCTGGAGGTGAACGAATCGAGCGAGGCGGTCGGCAAGAAGCTTTCTGAGCTTCCGTTGCCGGAGGGGGCGGTCATCGGCGGAATCATGCGCAACGGGGACGCAATCGTGCCGACCGGCGCAACGGAGATCGGATCCCACGACCACCTCATCGTCTTTACGCTGCCCCAAACAATGGCAAAAGTGGAGAGTTTGTTCGGGTGAGCCGCCCTCGAGGTGTGTCGGCCGAACGGAGATCGGCCCACTCGGTTTCGATGGGCCGCCGGCTCGCGTACGTGATCGGAGCGGTGGTCATGGCCGCCGGTGTTGCGATGGTGCCGGCCGCCGGCATCTCGGCGATTTACCGGGAGTGGGACGATGCACTGTGGATTCTGGTAGCCGCCGGAATCACCGTGGCTGCTGGGTACATCGGTTGGCGAGTCGTCGGCCGCCAGGGAATCGTCACAACCAAAGAAGGTTTCGCAACGGTCGGCCTCGCCTGGTTCGCCCTGGCCTTCTTCGGGACGCTCCCATACCTATTGACCGGGTCAATCGGCAACCTCACAGATGCATTTTTCGAGACCGCCTCCGGATTCACGACCACCGGAGCGTCCATTCTCCCTGACCCCTCCGTCCTGTCACATGGCATGTTGTTCTGGCGTTCGCTCACTCAGTGGCTCGGCGGGATGGGAATCATTGTGCTGTCGCTCGCCATCCTCCCAGTCCTTGGAGTTGGCGGGGTGCAGCTCGCCAAAGCGGAATCGCCCGGCCCAGAACCAGACCGGCTGACCCCTCGCTTCCGCGACACCGCTAAACGCCTTTGGTACGTCTACGCCGGTATCACGCTCATCGAGGTGATCTTCCTGGTCTTCGGCGAGATGGACTTGTTCCAAGCGATCAACCATGCATTCACGACAATGTCAACTGGCGGATTCAGCACAGAGGCCGGGTCGGTCGGCGCCTTCGGCCTGTACACCCAATGGGTGATCATCATGTTCATGTTCATGGCAGGCGCGTCGTTCGCCCTTCACTATCGGGCCCTGACCAGACCCGGCATCTACTTCAAAAACACAGAATTCCTCCTGTATTCCACGATGGCGGCAGGCGCAGTTGTGATCATCGGAGGTGGTATTTGGGGTGAAACAGAGTTCGCCCAAACCCTCACCGATGCCGTCTTCACGTCGCTGACGCTCATAACCACAACGGGTTTCGGTACCGCGGACTTCGGTCAGTGGGACTCGGGCCTGCAGATCTTCATAGTCGGACTGATGTTCCTGGGGGGCATGGCCGGTTCGACGGCCGGTGGGATCAAGACCTACCGGATCGGAGTGCTCACCAAGGCCGCCTCTGCCGACCTACGCCGATTGGTCCATCCTCGAGGAGTATTCATCACCCGGTTCGGAAAGGACGTCGTGCCCGATCCGATAGTCGAGTCGGTGCAATCCTTCTTCCTCTTCTTCATGTTCTTGTTCATGACCGGAACTTTCGTGATGGGGTTCATCGCTTCGACGCTGCCGGGAGCCGAGCTCGATCTGGTCACCAGCGCATCGGCAGTCGCCTCCGCTCTGGGAAACATCGGTCCTGGCCTTGGCGAAGTCGGTCCGGCCTCCAACTATTTCGGCATTCCATGGCCAGGCAAATGGCTACTGAGTTTCCTGATGATGGCTGGTCGACTCGAGATCTTTCCCGTGCTGCTGCTTTTCACACGAGAGTTGTGGAGACGCTCCTAATTGGATCCGTCTGGGGCACTCCTTGAAGGCAAGGCCGATGGGCTTCAGCCGTCAAGGACGACGAGGTTGTCACGGTGTATCAACTCGCCGTCCCAACCAATCAGTTCGTTGCTTCTCTTGCCCAATGCGCCTCGCGCCACCTCCGAACCGACATTCATCGTCCCCTTGGCCATCAGCCGTCCCGCCAGATTGTGGATTTCGACCGCAGCCCCTGCACCGAAGTTGCCGGTCACAGAGGTGGCTCCGACCACGAGCAACGAACTACCTCGCTGCGTAAGCGCCATCGCAGCCCCATCGTCCACTTGAACCTGGCCTTCTGAGGCGAGTCCGAAGGCTATCCAAAGCTTGCGGGACGCCAGTTTCTGTGAGTGAGGGGCGACCCAGGTCCCTACGTCCTCACCATTCGCTGCCCTGACCGTCGCGTCTGTCGACTTGGCGGGAGCGATGACTGTCGGAATACCTGACCAGGCTGCCATCCTGGCCGCGATGACCTTCGTCCCGACGCCGCCAGAGCCGAGCGGACCGGATCCTCCTGAGGCCAGCTCATCCAGCACCGCATCGTTGTGCCTCAACGCCCCGAGCAGCTCCGCGTCCGCGTCGAAGCGCGGATCCCTCGCATAGAGACCTTCGGTGTCGGTCAGGAGAATCAGGAGTTTGGCTCCAACCAGATGCGAAACGATTGCTGCCAGTCGATCGTTGTCTCCGAGCTTTAGTTCCTCGATGGCGACAGTGTCGTTCTCGTTGACTATCGGCACGACACCAAGTTCCAACATGCGCTCCAGGGCCTGACGAGAGTGCAAATACTGATTGCGGATTCCAAGAATGTCCTTGGTCAGCAAGACCTGACCGACCACCCTTGCCTCGTTGGCAAAAGCCCGCGAGTAGTTCTCCATCAGGCGCCCCTGGCCGATGGCGGCAGCCACTTGCAATCCGGTGATCTCGGTAGGTCGCCCGTCGAGTTCGGGGATTCCGGCTGCTACCGCCCCCGAACTGACGAGTACGGTCGGGTTTCCCCGGTCCCAGAGTGAGCAAACCTGCTGCACCGTCCTGGCAATGGCGACCAGGTCGACGCCGCCACCCGGTTTGGACAAGCTCGAAGATCCCACCTTTACGACGATGGGGGCTCCGACCGGGACCGCCACCCGCTCAGTCCGCATCGTTGCGCTGCCCCTCCGTTTCGATTCCTGGGCTGACGGCATCATCGGAGTCGATCTCTCCTTCGTCTTCTCGGGCAAGATCTGTTTGAAGAGGGTCCTGGAATTCGAAGACGATATCTCCGATGGCCACATCGTCGCCAGGAATCGCTCCCGCTTCACGCAGGGCGGCGTCAACTCCAATTTGTGCCAAACGGGTAGCAGCAAACGCGGCTGCCTCTGGCAACGTCAGGTCATTGAGAGACACGGCACGCTCCGCGGCGCGGCCCTCCACTACCCACGTCGCATCTCTCCGGCTCACGGTGAATGGAATCTCGATCGGACGATGCAGGACAAACCCCTGTCGTTCTGGCGCTTCACGTTTTGCAGTATCGACCGCATCGGCCACCGCATGAAGCAGTCGCTCGAGCCCTTCGCCGGTAATCGCACTGAAAGCGAGGAGCTCGCCGTCCACAAGCCCGGCAAGCTCTCGCAGGTCGGATGCACCGGTGTCCACCTTCGACACCGCGACAACCATCGGGCGTTTCGCCAGCTGAGGTGAGTGAGCCGCGAGCTCCCGCACCAACACCTCGTATTGGGTGACGACCGAATCGGTCTGCAGATCCGAAGGGTCGAGCAGCACGACCAACGCTCTCGCCCTCTCGGTGTGCCGCAAGAACTCGTGTCCCAGCCCTTTGCCGTCCGCCGCCCCCTCTATCAGACCAGGGATGTCAGCGAGCACAAACTCGCGTTCGCTGTGTGATACGACGCCCAGATTCGGTTCAAGGGTCGTAAACGGGTAGTCGGCAATCTTGGGTTTAGCAGCAGAAACCTTGGATATCAGAGTGCTCTTGCCCGCGTTCGGGTACCCAATGAGCGCGGCGTCTGCGACCAGCTTGAGTTCCAGGGAAAACCATTCGGCGAGGCCATATTCGCCTTGCTCTGCAAAGGTCGGATGCCGGTGTCTGCGACTGACGAAGCCCGCATTGCCTTTGCCACCTCGGCCGCCCGAAAGCACCTTCGCCGACTGGCCAGGCAAAACAAGGTCGGCAACAACCACGCCGTCACTGTCGGATACCACGGTCCCGGCCGGTACGAAAAGTACGAGATCCTTTCCGAATTTCCCGTGGCGAAGGTCGCCCTCACCGTGCTTACCGTCGGTCGCCGAGTGATGTGGATTGCGTTTGTACCTGAGTAGGGTCGGAATGTTGGCATCGGCGGCGATAGTCACACTTCCCCCGGAACCACCTGAGCCGCCAACCGGGCGACCCTTCGCGTGTCGACCGATCTTGAGGAAGCTAACGACGCCCGCCCCGCCGTTGCCGGCGCGCAGACGCACGCGGACCTCGTCGACGAACATGGCGAAGGTCGGGAGCGTCTCCCTATTCGGGAAGGACGCTCACCAGTCGACGCCCATGGCGAGCGTGATATTGCACAATGCCAGGACGTTTCGCGAATAACGTGTCGTCTCCTCCACGCCCAACATTGTCGCCAGGGTGGATCCGAGTTCCCCTCTGGCGCACGATGATCGATCCGGCTGTGACCACTTGGCCATCAAAAACCTTGGGTCCGAGTCGCTGGGACTGAGAATCCCGCCCGTTCTTGCTGGAACCACCGGCCTTGGTTTTGGACATTCTCAGGCTCCTTCGGTTTGGTCGGCGTCTTTGGCTTTCTTGGCAGGCTTGGCAGCCACCTTCTTGGCAGGCTTGGCTGCCGCCTCTTTGGCAGGCTTGGCTACCGCCTCTTTGGCAGGCTTGGCAGCCGCCTTCTTGGCCTTCGGAAGATCTATGGCGGTGATCTCCAACTGGGTGTAGCGCTGGCGATGACCTTGCCGGCGGCGGTAGCCGGTCTTGTTCTTGTATTTGAAGATGTCGATCTTGTCGCCTTTGGTCTCGCCGAGAACCTTGGCGCGGACTTTCACGTCGCCGAGCGCGGCTCGCCCGGTGATCGAGTTGCCTTTGTCATCGACCACAAACAGCGGGGTGAACTCGACCTCTTCTCCGACGTTTTTTAGGCGTTCGACATCGATGACGTCGCCCGGTGTGACCTTGGCCTGTTTGCCACCGGACCTGATGATTGCGTACATAGTTCAACCCTGCTGATCGTTTGTATTCAGAAAGAATTCGGGACCAGACATGATAACCCCTCTTCAGATGCCCTCCGTCGGGTATTACCCAGCCGGCTAATCCTTCGACGACTCGTGAGCCTGCGACTCGATCGGGGTTCCTACCGCAGCGGCGTCCGCGTGCAGCAACACACCTCTGCCGTTGCACGTAGGACAGGTGTCGGAGAAGGACTCGACCAGGCCTTCTGAGACGTTCTTGCGGGTCATCTCGACGAGCCCCAGGTTCGAGACATCGAAAACTTGGGTACGCGTCTTGTCTTTGGCAAGGGTCTCGTTGAGCCGCCGCAACACCGCCCTGCGGCTCTTTTCGATCTCCATATCAATGAAGTCGATGACGATGATGCCGCCTATGTCGCGCAGGCGCAGCTGACGGCCGATCTCCTCGGCTGCCTCGAGGTTGTTGGCAAGCACGGTCTCTTCGAGGTTGGACTTACCGACGAACTTGCCGGTGTTGACATCAATGACGGTCAGCGCCTCGGTGCGGTCGATCACCAGATGTCCACCGGACGGCAGCCAAACCCTGCGATCCAGCGCCTTACGCAGCTGATCTTCGACGTGGAAGCGCTCAAAAAGAGCGAGGTCCTCGTCTTTGTAGCGCTGCACCTTGTCCAGCAGATCTGGAGCAGTCTCTTTCAGGTAGGCGGACACCTTCTTGTTGGCTAGATCGTCATCGATCATGAGCCGACGGAAATCGTTGGTGAAGTGCTCCCTGATCACTCGCAGAAGCAGACTTGGTTCCTCGTAGACGGTCCTTGGTGCAGGTCCGTCTCCAAGAGAAGCCTGAATCGTCTCCCATCGATCCACTAGCCGATCAATGTCCAAGACGATCTCCTCGCGACTCGCCTTGGCGGCCGCCGTCCTCACGATCACACCAAAGCCGTCCGGCTTGGCTTCCTCGATGATCGTTCGTAACCGGGCGCGCTCATCGTCCGGGAGCCGCCTTGAAATGCCCTGGATGTCGGAATCAGGTACGAGCACGAGGTGTCGCCCTGGCACGGTCACCTCGTTCGACAACCTGGCACCCTTGCTGCCCATCGCATCCTTGACGACCTGCACCAGAATCTCATCGCCAACCTTGAGCGCCTCCTCGATCCTGGGACGCCTCCTGCCGTGCTTGCCTCGGTCGTACGAGATATCCCCGGCGTAGAGCACCCCGTTTTTCTCGGCCCCGAAATCGACGAACGCCGCCTCCATACCTGGCAACACGTTCTTGACCTTGGCCACATACATGTTGCCGGCCAACGATGTCTTGTCATCCTTGGCGACGTAATGCTCGACCAACACAGGGCCCTCAAGAACGACGATCTGGGTCTGGTGGGGCTTGACCCTGACCAACATCTGCTTTCTGGCAGATTCGTCCGGAATGATGATTTCTTCGTCACGGAGCTGCCCGGCCCTGCGGCTCGGGCGGCGATCAGCACCCTGGGACCGGTTCCTGTTTCGTTGTTGGGAACGGCGATCGTTTTTCGACCCTCCGTTCCGGTGGCGATTCCCGGCCCTGCCGTTTGCCTTGGAGCGATCCGAAGTCGGAGCCTCTACTACTCGCCTAACACGAACTTTCTCGCTGCCGACCTTGCGCTCCTTGCGCGTCTCGGTGGCGGAATCGCCTACACCCCTTCGAATGACTTCGGGAGCCCTGCGGCGGAACAATGCCATGAATTCTCTCTCCTTTGGCGGCCTCGCGGGCCGGCCGAATACTGCGAATCGTCGGCAAACCGGAAATCCCGGGGCCGAGCGTCCTCCCACAATCTGCGGATCGGCGGCGGGCGCGGATCCTGTGGGAGGCATGTGCGGGACCCGATTGCACAGAAAGAGCCGCTCCTCGCCGCCGTCGAGCATCGCTCGGACGTCGGCACGAAGCATTGACTTTCTCAACAACCAGGTCGGTGAGCCTGCAGAACACAAACAGGCACGCGGCCTGTTCAATAACAGTGATCCTTTTCGCCGTGCGGCCGGGTCCACCGTGGTCGACCATGCCCGCATGGACAAGTTCTGTAAAGGTGGCGGAGCCGACGCCGGTGGGCAAACTCCGAAGCGGAGTCATACCGGTGCCTCCGAGGCTCGAACAATTCGGTCAACGTGTGACCTGCCACTCAGCGTAGCAGCGTGACCCCAACTTTCAGGAACCCCCTGCTCAGAGAGGCGTGCCAAGCAACGAATTCTGCGACGAGGAGCCCCAGCAAACAACTCGGCTCCTCTCCGGATCGGGTGGTTGCTCGTAGGAGGGCGGTCGGCAATCCCCTAGTCACCATCAATGGCCGGGCCATACGTCAGGCCGGCTGATGAAGGAACCTCTGCGATCGACACTTTCCGACCACCCTCCTAGTTTGTTTAGTATCGGCGCGCTACTGCTCGAAGCTGAGCTGTTGTGCCTCGTCCGGGTCAAAGCAGAGCCGACACCTCGCCTCGTAGGCGTCGGTAGCGCCCAGCATGACCAGTTCGGTCGACTCGACGATGCGTTGGGTGAAATTTGCCGGACCGCCGCACCTGTGACAGACCGCCAGCATCTTTGTGACGTACTCCGCCCGCGTCGCCATCGTCGGGAGGGGCTCGAATGGCCGCCCGAGGTAGTCGAGATCCAATCCTGCAACGATGATCTGTTTGCCCGCCAAGGCAAGTTGTTCTACGACTCCAATGATGTCGGCGTCGAAGAACTGCACCTCGTCAATGCCTATCACCTCCGTCTTGTCTTCAACCTCGTGGAGAAGTTGATCAGAGTCTGCGATTGCCATTGCCTCGACCTTGAGCGAACTGTGGGACACCAACTCGGTCGTCGAGTAGCGGTCGTCGATGCCCGGCTTGAAGATCTGCACCGGAATTCTGGCGATCTTTACCCTGACCATTCGCCGAATCAGCTCTTCGCTCTTGCCAGAAAACATCGGCCCGCAGATCACCTCAAGCCAGCCACGGTCGCCACGTCGATACATGGCCATGCACCATAGCGAGCAGGTTCGGGCTGCGATCCGGCGAGCTCGTTCAGCGCAACGGCACGTACTCGCGACCAGGGACGGGCGACCTGGAGCGCCAAATGTTGTTTACGATCCCCAGGCCTCCCCCCATGGCGATCATGGCAGATCCTCCTGCGCTGACGAACGGCAGGGGAAGACCAGTTACAGGCGCGACACCGACCGTCATGCCAATATTGATAAACACGTGAAAGATCAACATCGTGGCTATCCCAACGGCTACGAGACTGCCGAATCTGTCCGGTGCGCTGTTGGCAATTACCAGAATCCGCCAGATCAATAGTCCATAAGCGCTGACAACCAGCGCACTTCCGATGAAGCCGAGCTGCTCCCCGATGGCGGTGAAGATGAAGTCAGACGTCTGGAACGGAACGAAGTTGAGCAAGGTCTGGGGACCCTCGAACAGACCCTGCCCAAACAATCCTCCGTTCCCGATCGCGATTCGAGACCGGTCAAGGTTGTAGTTCAGACTCTGAAGGTCAGACTGCTGATCCAAAAATCCAAGAATGCGATTCACCTGATAGTCATCGAGCAACTCGAGCTGCCAGAAGGCCACGACAGTTGCCACCCCAGCTCCGATGAGAACGAGCAACTGGCGGAAGGTCGTGCCTGCCACAAAGAGCATGGCGAGGGTGATGAAACTGAACACCATCATCGTTCCGAGGTCTGGTTGTCGAAAGATCAGGAACGATGGAAGTGAAACCGCGAGCAATGTGGCGATCAACCGTGCCCAGCGCATACCTGTCTCAGATGCAGGCGCGAGCACCGTCCCGACAACCATGATCACGCCAAGCTTCGCGAATTCTGATGGTTGGAGCTGGAATGAACCGATCGGGATCCATCGCTGGGCGTTGCGTTGCTCTGGCATGAACAAGACGGCGAACAAGATCAGCACCACCGCGATGAAAACGAATGCAGCCGTGTTGCGGTACTGCCGGTAGTCAATGATCGAAGCCACCACAAAGGCCAGGATCGCGATGCCTGCGAAAACCATCTGACGGCGCATTGGTCCCGTCGGATCGAGACCTTCGGCTTCGAGACGAACGAAGGTGGCTGAGTAGACCATGAGGACACCAAGCGCCATCAAGGCAACCATTATCACGAACATCACGACGTCTGGAGTCGGCTTCCGTCGATCCGAGAGTAATCCGCCACTGCTCCGAGGTCCGCTTAGCACCGCCATCAGTCGGCATCCACGCCGGCGACCAGGGGCGTTGGACTGCCACCAAGGAGCTGCGTCAGGATCCGGGCGGCGGCCGGGGCCGCTACTGCACCTCCCGAACCTCCCTCGTCAACCATCACCACAACAACGAACTCAGGGTTGCTGATTGGGGCAACGCCGGCGAACCAGGCCGTTGCTGCGTGCCGTAGCCCCTCTGCATCAACGAAACCCTGAGCGGTACCGGTCTTGCCTCCCATTTGGAGCTCGAGACCGTCCAGCCCTGAAAAGGCGGCCGCGGCCGTTCCGCCTGTGCGAACCACCGAACCCATGTCGGCCAATAGGCTCGCAACGACGGACGGGTCGATTTCTGGGGTCCGCAATGGGCGTGGCCCAAAATCTCTCACAATCTCGCCGTTGGCATCCACGATCTTGTCTACAACCTGGGGTTGGTAGACGGTGCCGCCGTTGACCATCGTCGCGTATGCGGTGGCCAGCTGAATCGGCGTGACAAGAATCGATCCCTGCCCCACAGCCAAGTTCATCAGATCGCCACCAAGCCAGCCCTCCTGCCTGACCCGCCATGGCTGCGTGACCTGCCACTCGTCGAAGAGTTCACGGTCTGGCAGGATGCCGGCGGTCTCGAACGGGAGATCGACCTGGGTCCTGCGCCCAAACCCAAGCACCGATGCCCAGTCTTGAAGGATATCTTCGTCTTCTGTGCCCTTGAAATCGCGCCAGATCGAGAGGGCGAGCTCCCAGAAGTAGATATTGCACGACCGTCGAAAAGCGTCGTGGATGTTCTGGAACCCGTCTGACGCCCTCGTCCAGTTCTGGTAGACGAGCTGGGAGTCGTCCACGAAGTCGGCCCTCAGCTGAGCAGAACACTCGATCGTCTGCTCTACGCTCGTCGTATCCCTAGGAAATATGCCTTCCATCATCGCGGTGATGTAGGTGACGGCTTTGAAAGTCGACGCCGGCGGCTTTAGACCTTGTATCGCCAGGTTGTTGAAGGCGAAGTCCTCGGAAAGGCTCGCGAACTCGTCCTCACCGATGCCGCCGACAAAGGCCTGGGGCTCAAACGACGGATACGAGCCCATGGCAACGATCTCGCCAGTGTCAACCCTCATCACCAGCGCCGTCGCTCGCTCCGTCGGCAGCGTTCTCCTATCGGCCGGTTCCTTTTCGTCCTTGCGGTCTTGAGCGAGCACAATGACGTCGGCCAGGATCTGTTCGACGACCCGCTGAGTGACCGAATCGATCGTTAGCCAGAGGGTATCTCCCTGAACCGGATCGGATGCGTCCACCTGGTCGAGGATGTCTCCCTGGGCGTTGATCGTGTATCTGACCAGGCCTGGGGTTCCCTGCAGAAATGTGTCGTATTCTCGTTCCACACCAAGCTTGCCAACGACAACGTTGGGATCGAGGTCTGGGTTCCGCTCCAGATCACCACTCGAGGGAAGGCCTATGTGGCCAAGCACGTGGGCCATCAAAGAGCCTTCGAGGTAGAGGCGCTCTGGCAAGGCCTCGACAGTGACACCAGGCAGATCGAGACGCTGCTCCAAAACCGTGTATGCCATGTCTGCGGTGATATCCATGTCCGAAATGAAGGCGACCTGGCCACTGCCGGCCCTCTCCAATTCGGATCGAATCACGATTGGGCCGACTTCGAGAATCGCCGACAGCCGCGAAACCACCTGATCCTCGGCTTCGTTGCTGAGTACGGCTCGGTCCACGACAACTACCAGCTCTGAGCGGCTGGTCGCAAGAGGGATCCCGTTGGCATCGACTATGTCGCCCCTCGGAGCGATCTGGGATTCCGTAGCGATGGTGCTGTTTTCCGCCGCTGCCGCATAGAGGGCTCCTTCAGCGAGTTGAACAAACCACAAGCGGACAAACAACACCGAAAGCAGGCCGGCAAAAACCACGCCAAGGGTTGCTAGACGCCAACCAAACCTCATAGAAGCGACACCTTGTGGTGCCGATCGTCTCCGATGTACGACGTCACCAGCGGCAATACTGCCAAACCGAGAATCACGTTGTAGACAGGGACCAACAAGAGTGACCTCTGAACCTCAGGATCGTTGAGCATTCCCTGACCGAACAGAGTACCCACGACTGCAACCAACAGGACACCAAGGAGAGAGAGCAAGCCGACCGCAATCCCTGTTGCAACTGGGCTGAAGTCGTAACGATCCCTAGTCCGGACTCCGACCAGGGCCACGAGGGTGAACGACAGAGCCTGGAGGCCGAGCGGGGCTGAGCCAAACAGGTCGATCAGCACCCCACCGGTGAATCCGAGTAATACTGCCGGCTCCGAATCCAGCCAGCGGATACAGGCTATGACCGTCACAAGCACGATGTCCCCCGCCACGTCGAGGGGACGCACCCTTGCGAACAGAGTCGTCTGCAGAAGCACCGCGAGCACGACGGACAGCAGCGAAAAGCCGATCTCACGCGTTTGCATCTGGGTCCTGCTCGCCTTCGCCTGACTCGTCGCCAGGGATCGTGGTCGCGGTCGGCTCGCCGTCTGTTGACTCCTCGACGATGGGATCCTCTTCAACTGGAACCGCAGTATCGGGCGGCCACGGGATGATCGAGACGAACGTCAGGCGTTCGATGTCGGCGAGCGGCGCTACCTCGACCTCGAACTGTCCTGCTACCGGAGCGGCAGATTCGAGGGCCGTGCCGACCAGCAGCCCCCTCGGGTATTGCGTGGATGACTCGTAAGGTCCGTAGGTTCTGAGCAGATCTCCCTGAACCACCAGCGTGGCCGTGTCAGAGAACACCCGAAGGGTCAACGAACCGTTACCGCCTGCCTGAACGAGACCACGGGTCTGGTCCTCGAGCAAGACGACGATCCCTGGTGCGTTGGGCGAAGTAATGGGAACAATCGACGAATTCGCCTCTGACACCTCGGCGACGACACCGACCAGGGCGCCCTCTGCGTCGACCACAGGCTGGCCAACGGCCACACCGTCCACCGTCCCCTTGTCCACGGTGAACGCGAAATCGAGCGTACCTCCCCTTCCGGTGACTTCGGCAGCAATTCCAACGTCTTCCAGGTCGTCCGGCAAGTCAAGGCCAAGCAGGTCGCGTAGCGCTCCGTTCTCGTTGGTGATCGTGTCCACCTGGGCGACGTTCTGCTCGAGCTCGGTGATGCGATCGCGCAATCTGGCGTTCTCTTCTCGGAGTCCCGCAAGATTGGCCAAGCCGTCCGCAAAGTCGACGATCGGATCAACAACCTTGTTGAGCAGGCCCTGGACAGGAGAGGCCAAGCTCTGTGCGCCGCTGCGAAGCGTGCCGGCGACGCCTTCGCTTGAAGATCTTATGTCGAATGTCATGAGGAGGAACGACAGAACGACCAGGCTCGTGGCCACAACGGCCGAACGATCGGTTCGACCGTACGGTCTCATGGGCGCGCCCCAGGCAGGTCACCAGATACGCCGGGTTCCGGCCTCGTAGTCTGCACTTCTATCAGGGACGACTCGAAGACACCAGCACGCTGTGAAGCAGTTCGAATTCCTCGAGACACTTGCCAGAACCGATAACGACCGACTGCAGCGGACGATCGGTTGTCACGATCGGCATGCCGGTCTCGTATGCGAGCCTGTGGTCCAACCCCCGCAGCAATGCGCCACCACCGGTTATCACAATTCCGTGCTCCATGATGTCGGCGGCCAACTCAGGAGGGGTCTTGTCAAGCGTGTATTTCACTGCGTCGACGACCGACTGGACCGGCTCTTCGACGGCCTCACGAATCTCCGGACTCGAAAGCAGGACTGTTTTGGGTAGACCTGAGATAAGGTCTCGACCCCTGACCTCCGCGCTGGGTTCCTCCGGATATGGGAAGGCCGAGCCGATCGCCATCTTGATCTGTTCGGCCGTTCGTTCGCCCAGCAACAAATTGTATTCCTTCTTGACCCAGTCGATTATCGCCTCGTCGAGTTCGTCACCACCCACCCTGACGCTCCTGGACACCACGATTCCGCCGAGAGAAATGACCGCAACCTCGGTCGTACCGCCTCCGATGTCGACGATCATTGATCCAGCCGGTTCATGCACCGGCATGCCTGAGCCGATGGCGGCCGCCATTGGCTCTTCGATCGTATAGGCCCGTCTGGCACCAGCGTGATATGCAGCTTCTTCCACCGCTCTGCGCTCGACCCCTGTGATCCCTGACGGCACACAGATGACGATGCGAGGCTTGGCCCACCGGCGCCTGTGGACCTTCTGGATGAAGTAGCGCAACATCTTTTCTGTTATGTCGAAATCGGCGATGACCCCATCACGGAGTGGCCGGATCGCCCTTATATGCGAAGGGGTCCTGCCAATCATCCGTTTGGCCTCCATCCCGACCGCCAGCGCCTGGTTGGTCTCCGTATTGATGGCGACAACCGACGGCTCATTCAGGATGATGCCGCGGTTGCGAACGAATACAAGTGTGTTGGCGGTCCCTAGATCTACGGCCATGTCCTGGCCAGCAAAGGAAAAGGGGCTGTCAGCCATACCTACCCCGAGGGTTGATTACGCACCGTGGAGTCTAGTTGGATCGGCGGCGATAGCCAGACGAGTTGTTTTTTGGCATCTCGATCACGAAAACCAGATGGCCAGCTCTCGAACCGCGCTGTCGAGCGAATCGCTCCCATGCACGAGATTCTCCTGAACCTCCGTCGCGTGATCACCACGTATCGAGCCAGGCGACGCCTCGGCAGGATTCGTTACGCCAATCGTCAACCTCGCAGCCGAGACTGCCGATTCTCCTGACCACTCCATCGCCATCACCGGGCCAGAGGTGATGAACTCGATCAGCGAACCGTAGAACGGTTTGCCATCATGCTCTGCGTAGTGGCGTCCGGCGAGTTCCTCGCTCGGTGTCAACAAATGGGCCCGTTCAAGGCGAAAACCTTTGCGTTCAAATCGGGAGATTACCTCACCAATCAGGCCACGTCTCACGCCATCTGGTTTCACCATGATGAAAGTCTTCTCGGATGCCATGCGGCCAATCCCTCGTTCGATGTCGGCGTACGATCCTACAGGTGCTCCGGCGATCAGGAGCCGGTCTGGGTCGATTGGTTTCGGTCGGGTCGGGTCAGTCAGGTCAGCGACATCAGAACGGGACGCGCTTCGCCAATTACATATAGAGATCCGGTCACCAAGAGGGCGCCATCACGTTCGGTGATCGCCAAGGCCTCGGCCACGGCCTGACCTACGCCTGGGACAACGATTACTTCGTCTGATTCTGTCAACACGCTGCGAACAGAATCTTCGAGCACCTCTGGATCGGTGGCACGCGGAGAGTCGGCCGCAGTCACGATTGCCGTCCCGATCAGGCCATCGAGGTGCGCCAACATACCTCTTACGTCTTTGTCATCCAGTATCCCGATCACGAGATTCCACCGATAGTCATCGAACTCCTCCACGATGGTCTCGGCCAACGCTCGCATCGCCTGCTCGTTGTGCGCCCCGTCGACCAACACGAGCGGATCTCGGCTGATGACCTCGATCCGACCAGGAGAACGGACTTCTGCAACACCTTGGCGTACCGCATCCTCAGATAGTGGTCGCCCGAAGATTTCCTCGGCGGCGGCAATCGCCACTGCCAAATTGCTGACCTGGTGTCGACCGTATAGGGGCAGGGCAACGCCTGAGTACTTCTCATGGACACCCTGGATATCCGCGAGATGCCCGCCAACGGCGGCGAAATCCTCGGCGACCGAAAAATCACGATCGAGTGCCCGCCAGCTTGCTCCCACGTCTGCCGCTCTCCTGGCCGCCATCTCGGAGACCACTTCGGGGACATCACCGGTGATCAGGGTGGCTCCTGGCTTCACAATTGCCAGCTTCTCGGCAGCGATCGACTCGATCGTGTTACCGAGATACTCTGTGTGATCGATGGCGACAGACGTCAGCACTGCGACCTGCGCGTCTGCAACGTTCGTTGCATCCAGTCGACCGCCGAGCCCGACCTCAATCACCGCGATGTCCACGGCATTGGTCGCGAAGAAGGCGAAGGCTCCAGCCGCAGACAGCTCGAAATAGGTTGCCCTCTCGCCAGTGCGCCTTTCCAGCAGGTCCACGAAGGGCGCGACGTCTGCAATGGCCTCCGCAAACTCCTCTCGACTGGCCACCTCGCTCGCAATCGCGAACCTCTCCTCGATACGTTCGAGGTGAGGAGAAGTGAAGGTTCCTATCTTTAGACCGTGGGCCGTGAGGATCGAGGTGATGATCCTGGCGACGGTGGTTTTTCCATTGGTGCCTGTGACGTGCACCATCGCCATCGAATCCTGCGGCCGACCCATCAGATCCAGGAGCTCTCTGATGCGATCCAGGCCAGGCCTGACTCCGAGGCCTACATGGGAATCCAGGTACTCAACCGCCTGCTCGTAGGTCTCGATCATTCGCCGAGGTCTGCCAGTTGGGCGACCAACCGATCAATGATCGATCTAGCTTCGGCAGCTTTGCCCTCTTCCTTCGCAACAACCTCCGCAGGCGCCTTGTGTCGGAACGTGGAGTTGCCAAGTTTGGCCTCCGCCTTGCTCAGATCGACTCTTGTCGCTGCCAGGCGCTTGAGCACCCGTTCGCGTTCCGCCTCCAGGTCGATCAACCCCTCAAGGGCTACAAAGACCTGGACCGGCCCTGCGACAACGCGTGAATAGCCCTCCTCTGAATCCCGAGTTCCTTCCAGGAGTGTCGCCGAGGCCAGGGACTCGAGCTGGGTACGCCACCAGGGTTCCACCAATCCGTCCGGGTCGTCGAGGATCGGTGCCAAGGGTTGGCGAGGTGAGATGGCGTGATCTGATCGGAATCGGCGAATACCCGAAACCAACTCTTGCAACCTGTCGACGTTCAAGGGGGCCTCGACCTCAAGAGGTGTTGGCCATTTGGCCGTGATCAGCAAGCCGTCAGCCACCAGGTGAGACCAAAGCTCCTCGGTGACGAACGGAATGGCAGGATGAAAATATTTCAGAATGTCCCTGAGCACGACTCCCAGGGTCGCCTTCGTATTGGAGGCCATGGCTCCGTCGCCCTGCAGAGCAGGTTTGGCCATCTCCAGGTACCAGTCGAACACCTCTGACCAGGCGAATGAGTACAGAGCGGAAAACGCATCGGAGAACCGATATTCTTCCATCAGCCGATCAACCTCAGTCCCAACTGTCGCCAGCCGCGCCAAGATCCATCGATCCTCTGGACTTGGATTATCCGGATATCCACCGCTCGATGGTGTCTCACCTATATCCAGGTATTGGCGGGCGAACCGCACCGCGTTCCAAAGTTTGTTAGCAAACCTCCGAGCCGCGTCGACCCATTCTTCATTGAATGGGACATCGTGGCCTGGGGCTGCCGCTTGGAGAAGGCTGAGCCTCACAGCGTCGGTGCCATAGGCCTGCGCGAGCTCACGTGGATCGACCGCGTTCCCGCTCGATTTTGACATTTTCGAGCCGTCGGCGGCGCGTACCAGACCGTGGATCACAACGTCTGAAAAAGGTGCCTCACCTGTGAACCGCAGGCCCATCATCATCATCCTGGCCACCCAGAAAAAGATGATGTCAAACCCGGTCACGAGAACGTCTGTTGGGTAGAAACGCTCCAGGTCGTCTGTCTCGTTCGGCCACCCCAGTGTCGAAAACGGCCACAGGGCACTCGAGAACCAGGTGTCGAGCACGTCCTCATCCGGTCGGAACGCCGAACCGCCGCACTCCTCGCACTCCGTTGGCGGCTGAGCGGACACCACGACGCGGCCGTCGGCCTCGCAGTAGAAGGCGGGAATCCGGTGACCCCACCAGAGTTGTCGGCTCACGCACCAGTCCCGCAGATTCTCCATCCAGTGGAAATAGTTCTTCTCCCACCGCTGTGGAACGAAGCGGGTCTTGCCCTCCCTGACAGCGGCGATCGCCGGGCCAACGAGGTCCTCGACCTTCACGAACCACTGGGTCGACAGCAACGGCTCGACCACCTGGCCACTCCTCGAACAGTGCCCGACGCTATGTCGATGGGGTTCGACTTTCACCAAAAAGCCCCCTGCCTCCAGAGCCTCCTTTACGGCCAGGCGTGCTTCGAAACGATCGAGCCCGGCGAACTCTCCGGCGGCTTCAGTCATGGCCGCGTCCTCACCGATCACCGCAATGGCCTCGAGGCCTGCTCGCTGACCGATCTCGAAATCCATGGGATCGTGAGCCGGTGTCACCTTGACGGCCCCCGTCCCGAATCCGATCTCGACCGCCTTGTCCCCAACAATCGGAATCTCCCGACCCATCAACGGAAGGAGCAGCTTGGAGCCGATCAGATGCTGGTATCGCTCATCTTCAGGATGCACGGCAACCGCAGTGTCGCCGAGCATGGTCTCGGTCCGAGTGGTCGCCACAGTGATCGAACCGTTGCCGTCGACCAGTGGATAGGCGATGAACACGAGCTCGCCATCGACGTCCTTGTAGTCGACCTCGATCTCTGACAGGGCGGTCTGCAAGCCTGGCGACCAGTTGATGATTCGCTGACCCCGATAGATCAGGCCTTCTTCATACAGGCGAATGAACACGGTCGTGACCGCATCCGACAAGCCCTCGTCCAGCGTGAAGCGCTCCCTCGACCAGTCGCAGGAGAATCCCAACGTGCGCATCTGGTCACTGATACTTCCACCGAACAACGCCTTCCAACGCCAGATCTGTTCTACGAACTTGTCTCGGCCCATTTCGTGGCGATCCAGGCCTTCATTCGCCAGGTCTTGCTCAACCACCATTTGCGTGGCGATCCCGGCGTGATCCATGCCTGGCACCCACAACGCCGCATAGCCCTGCATGCGGCGGCGACGGATGATGACATCCTGGATCGAGAGATCCAGGGCATGACCCATATGAAGCACCCCGGTCACGTTCGGTGGAGGGATGACGATCGTAAAGGGATCGCCATCGGGATTTATTTCAGGTCGAAACGAACCTGACGACTCCCACAATTCATACCAACGTTGCTCGACTGCTTTCGGATCGTACGTGGATTCCATAACGACCTTTGCTAGTCAGTGAAGCCGGTTCTGATGGGCCGGCGGCGGCAGAATACCAAGAGGGCGAGCGCCGGGTGCTTCTTCTAGCCGGCCCTGGCCGCCACGAAGGCTTTTACGGCGCCGACGATGGTCAGAAGACCTGCGATGGCGAAGCCGGCGACCAGCAGAGGGGCGTCCTGGTCAGCCACTCCGTCGATGATGTCACCTGCCGATGGAAGAGCGACCCGCTCACCTCCGGCCTGATCGGCGGCCTGGCCGCCACTCTCGCCGCCAGCCGATTCGCCGGCCGCCGATGGGCTCGTGGTCGTCGTGGTCGTCTCAGCCTCAGCCACAAGCCCGTCGTCCAGCGCGGCAGAGGTCGTCGGCGTCGTATCACTGTTTGGCGGCTCTTCGACAATGGACGTCGAGGTGACCCCCTGGTCCCCGGTAGTGGTTGTTGTGATTGGCACCGAGGTCGATGTGGTCGCAGTCGAAGTCGCCGGCGGAATTCGAGGCCCAATCGTGGTCGTTGTGCTGGAAGTGGCCGGCTGGAGACTCGTCGTCGTAGTGGTCGCAATCGTTGAAGTTGGCGGCGCAGGTTGGGTTGTAGGCGGGGGTTCGACAACGGTGGTCGTGGTAGGGGCAGAGGTGACCGTCGTTGTGCTGGGGACCGTCGTGGTCGTGGAGGTCCCGACGGTGGTGGTCGTCGTGGCAGCAGTGGTGGTTGTTGCGCCCGTTGTCGTCGTCTGGGCCTTGGTCGTAGATGTCGTGCTCGCTGGTCGGCTGTGGTGTGGATGCCCAGGCGGATCGGTTGGCGAGGTCGTATGGGTCGTCACCGTAAGGGCCAAGACACCATCGCTGCAAGACACCTGGTCCGAGCACGCAGCAGCCGAGGCCGCCCCGACCCCCAACGCCAGTGAGGCCGCTCCAACCAGAATCAAGGCCGTCGCGGCCCCTATCACCCTGCGGATGTCGAGAGACATTCCGCACTTCCCTTCTCGCCAGTTCAGATCCAGCACTATATCCCTGGCACGATCGGGCAGAATACTGCGCCGAAATCACAAGCTTGGAATTTTCGGGTAGGTATTGCCAAGAACTACCGGAAAATGGGTCTGACGACCTATGAAAAAACTCCCCCTGAACACCCGATCGAGATCAGGCTGATCGTTCTTGCGGCTCGTCGAGCTCATGAAGCGGGATGAGCGTCGGGTTCATGTTCGAGGACACGGCGTCTTCGTCGATCACCACGCGTCCAATATCCGAGCGAGAAGGCAGCTCGTACATGGTGTCGAGAAGCACTTCCTCCATAATGGCGCGCAGCCCCCTCGCTCCTGTGCCACGCAACATCGCCTGATCGGCGATTGCGCCAAGTGCTTCCGGAGTAAACGCCAGTTCGACGCCGTCTAGCTCGAAAATGCGCGAATACTGCTTCACAAGAGAGTTCTTGGGCTGCTCGAGAATTTCGATCAGGGCGTCGAGTTCCAGATCATCAACCGTTGCAACAACCGGCAGCCGTCCGACGAATTCAGGAATGAGCCCATATTTCATCAAGTCTTCCGGCAGCACCTTGGCCAACAACTCACCAGGACGACTGTCTTCCCTCTGCCGAACGTCTGCGCCGAACCCGACCGCCCTGTTCCCGACGCGTTTGCCGATCACATCTTCGAGACCGGCAAACGCTCCCCCGCAAATGAACAGAACATTGCTGGTATCGATCTGGATGAACTCCTGGTGCGGATGTTTGCGGCCGCCCTGGGGCGGAACCGACGCGATTGTCCCCTCGAGGATCTTGAGCAGGGCCTGTTGTACGCCTTCACCAGAAACGTCTCTTGTAATGGAGGGATTCTCGGCTTTACGAGCAATCTTGTCGATCTCGTCGATGTAGATAATGCCTTGTTCCGCTCGTTTTACATCGTAATCGGCGGCCTGGATCAGCTTCAGGAGGATGTTCTCCACGTCCTCACCGACGTACCCCGCCTCCGTCAAAGCGGTCGCGTCCGCGATGGCGAACGGAACGTTCAGCTGCCTGGCAAGCGTCTGGGCAAGCAACGTCTTGCCGCAGCCGGTCGGGCCGACCATCAAAATGTTTGACTTGGCCAACTCGACTTCGTCTCGCCTCGTTTGCCCAGCCCGTACCCGCTTGTAGTGGTTGTAGACGGCCACCGACAAAACCCTCTTGGCCCGAATTTGGCCGATGACATAGTCGTCCAGGAAGGCCAGGATGTCTGCTGGTTTCGGAAGTTCAGCGAATTCGAGTTCTTCGGTGGTCGAGAATTCCTCCTCGATGATCTCGTTGCAGAGATCGATGCACTCGTCGCAGATGTAGACGCCAGGGCCGGCTATCAGCTTCTTGACCTGCTTCTGCGATTTGCCGCAGAAACTGCACTTCAGGAGGTCGCCGCCCTCGCCGAACTTTGGCACCTCAGGACCCGTCGCCGGTCACCGCCGCTAGCTCTCGGCGGCTCAGGATTTCATCGATGGCCCCGTACGCCTTTGCCTCTTCTGCGAGCATCCAAAAGTCTCTGTCGGTGTCGCTCGCGACCTTGTCGACGTCTTGGCCGGTGTGGTCTGAAAGGATCTGGTTCAACTGCTCACGCATCTTGAGAATGAGTTTCGCCTGAATCTCGATGTCGGTTGCCTGGCCTTGGGCTCCGCCGTGTGGCTGGTGGAGCATCACCCTTGCATGGGGAAGGGCGAACCGCTTGCCCTTGGCGCCTCCGGCCAGGATGACGGCAGCCGCTGAGGCAGCCATACCCATGCACACCGTGTTCACCTCAGGCTTGATGTACTGCATCGTGTCGTAGATGGCGAACAAGCTCGTGATCGAACCGCCCGGAGAGTTGATGTACAGGAAGATGTCCTTGTCGGCATCCTCGGACTCGAGATGGAGCATCTGGGCCATGATCAGGTTGGCAACCGCATCGTCGATCGGTGTGCCCAAGAAAATTATTCGGTCCTTCAGCAATCGTGAGTAGATATCGAATGCCCGCTCGCCGCGGCTGGTCGTCTCGACAACGGTCGGGACCAGGTAGTTCTCAGCTCGCATCAGTTCCCCCTTCGGGTTCGTCGTCCCCGCCGTGTTGGGCATCGGGGTCGGTGTCGTCAGAAACGTCATGTGGCTCCTTCAAAGCTGGCTCACCCTCTTGAGCTTCCAACCCGTTGTCGGCTTCAACATCACCAGATCCGCCCCCACCGTCTCCCGGTTCTTCTACACCGCCTTCTTCATCAGCGGAGTCGAATTCGAGGTCGAACGATTTCCCGTTCTCGTCGATAGGAACGGCGCTTTGCAAAATTGCGGCAAGTGCCTTCCGCCTAAGGATATCACCGACTATTCGCTTCTCCTGCACACTCTCGGAGAGGCGTTCTCGAAGCTCGCCCGCGCTCTCGTCCGTCTGCGTGGCCAGGGCCTCATACATGGCATCGACCTCTCCATCGTCGAGGCTGAGTGTCTCCGCTTCCGCAACGGCGTCGAGCAGGACATCGGTCTGAACGCTGCGGGTCGCCTGCGCCTTCAGGTCATCGAGGAAGGCCTCTTGGGTTTGCCCACTCAGTTCCAGGTAGTCCGAGAATTCGATTCCTGATTCGGATAGCTGATGGCTGAAACGATGAAACGTCCCTTCCATTTCGTTGTCGACGACTGCTTCTGGAATCTCGATATCCATTTCATCGAGAAGATCGCCGACCACCTTGGATTGGAACGCTTCCCTGACGGAGTTGAGCCGCATCCCGTCAAGGCGCTCGATCAGCTCACCCCGGATCTCTTCAACCGTCTCGAACTCGGTGAAGTCTGACACCCACTCATCGTTCAACTCAGGAAGCTTCTTCTCCTTCACTTCCTTGATCAGAACCTGCATGGACACTTCCGTACCGCCGAGTTCACCGAACCCCGCAGGCAAGGTGGTCTCGAATTTCTCGATGTCGCCTGCCGAGCGGCCGAGCGTCTTGCCATCGAGCCCCTCGATGAAGCTGTTGCTCCCCACTTCGTACAGCAGGTCGGACGCCGAGGCAGCTTCCAGCGGCTGCCCATCCTTGGTGGCACTCAGATTGACTGCAACGAAATCGCCGTCGACCGAGGGGCGTGAAACAGTATCCAGCTCTGCGAACTGGTCTCGAAGTTTGTCCAGCTGCTCCTGGATGGCCTCTTCCGGCAGGTCCGGATTCTCAACCTCAAACTCACGGCCAGAGTATTCCGGGACGGTCTCGAGGGTCGGCCACATCGTGACCTTGACCTCGACCTCGAGGCCAGATTCGATATCTCTGAGCTCCTCGACCGAGGGGGGCACAGCCGGTGTCAGATTCACTTCGGCGAGCGCTTCGGTGACGATGTCCGGCAACAATTCCTCGATGGCCTCGGCCCTGACCCGTTCGACTCCAACAGACGCCTCGACAATCCTGCGTGGCGCCTTTCCAGGACGGAAGCCCTTGATCTTGAGCTCGCGCGAGATTCGCCTCGCCGCCCGGCCTTTGGCAGCCTCGAGATCCGCCTCAGCGAATTGCAAGGTCAGCAGTTTTTCGAAAGGACCTAGGTCCTGCATCGTGCTCATCGCACCCCTTCGGCTACTTCCTTGCCTTCAGCAAGGCTCAAATATGGCGATCTGCTTCCCGTAGTCGGTGGATCCACCGCAAAACGCGCGCAAAGGCTGCTGCCACATTCGACGCGCAGATGGTGCGGAGCGACGCACCGCTCCATCCACTACCTTCGGGTGACCGAGGGGATTTGAACCCCCGACCTCCTGGACCACAACCAGGCGCTCTAACCAAACTGAGCTACGGCCACCATGCGCGGAGGGCCAGGCTTTCGGCTTTCGCCGCAAGCTCGGCCCAGGCCGCAATCGGGATTCGCTCCCGCGCCCCCGGGAGGATTCGAACCTCCGGCCAAGAGCTTAGAAGGCTCCTGCTCTGTCCACTGAGCTACGGGGGCAGACCCCAAAAACGAGACGACCACCGGCCGCCTGCGAGCGGGTGAAGGGAATCGAACCCTCATGGCCAGCTTGGAAGGCTGGAGCTCTACCATTGAGCTACACCCGCATGGTCGACCATTCTAACCCTGACACACCGGGCAGAGATCGGAGATCAGCCCTTTCGTGTCGTGTCGGGCGCCGTCGTCAGCGCTTCTTGATTTGCTGCAGATAACGCTCCGCCGAGGCTCTGCCTTCCGGGTCGTTCAGCCCGGCCATCAACCCGTCTGCGTCTGCCCAGGACCGCGTTGAGCCAACCATCTGTTCGGTAACCGCGTTGACATGCCGCTTCGTCGCCAGCAGCGCCAGTCTCGGTTTGCCTACCAGGGCGGCTGCCAGATCATCGACTGCAACGTCGAGATCTGCCGCGTTCACGACCGAATTGAGGAATCCGGCTGCCTTCGCCTCGGTGGCGCTGAACGGTCGACAGGTCATAACCAACTCCTTTGTCAACGCCGGTCCTATCTCTCTCACCAGGCGTGGTATGCCACCCCAGGAGAGCGGGATGCCGAGATCGATTTCCGGGATGGAGAAGTATGTGTCCTCCGCGGCGAGTCTGAGATCGCAGGCGGCGGCCAGAACTACCCCACCGCCGATACAGTGGCCATGAATTTTGGCTATCGCCACCTGCTGCATATTTTCCACTGCTTCAGCCATTCGACGGCCGCCGTCTGCAACCCTGCGAGCCTCGGCACCTTGGGGAATCTGCTCAAAGACCGAGACCTCCGCACCCGCCGAGAAAGACTGCCCGAGGCCGGACACCACCACGATCAGAATCGATTCCTGCGCATCGATCCATAGTGCCGCAGCCTCGATCTCCGCGAGGCTCTCAGGTGAGAGCGGATTTCGTTTCTCCGGTCGTGCTAGAACGAGGTCGGCCCGCCCCCCATCGACTAGCAATGTGATCGTCCGAAATTCAGGAATTTCCATCATCTGACGGTACCAGCGCAGTGGCAGGGGCCGTGGCTGTGGCTGGCGCCGTGGCTATTAGCATGGTCGCTCATCGGGCTGTGGCGCAGCTTGGCAGCGCGCCTGCTTTGGGAGCAGGAGGCCGTCGGTTCGAATCCGACCAGCCCGACCAATTCGGAGTTTTCTGCGCGCTCAGCCCCTTCGCCACGCGCCGTTCCCAGCCGGTAGCCTCGGGGGGTATGTCCACTCAACTTGTCATCATCTCTGGAGCGTCGAGCGGAATCGGTCGCTCATTGGTCGAGACCTGTCCATATCCGTCTCCGACGATCATCGACCTCTCCCGTCGGGGCGGCGGGGCCGCAGAGCATCTGTTCGCCGATCTGTCGACTCCGGCCGGGTGGGATACAGCACAGGCCACGTTCGATTCGAGAGTTGCGGGCTTCGAAGGCGACCGGGTTGTTTTCATCCACAACGCCGGCACCCTCAATCCCATCGGATTCGCGGGAGACGTCGACCAGAGCGCCTATCAAGCGAACGTTCTTCTCAACAGCGCCGCTCCCCAGATCCTCGGGGATGCATTCTTGAGAGCGGCGGCCAAGACCACGGCTCGCAGTGATCTCGTTCTGATTGGTTCAGGAGCGGCGACCAAGGCTTATCGAGGCTGGTCGGCATACGGTGCCGGCAAGGCTGCTTCGGCCCAGTGGGCACTCACGGTGGGCCTGGAGCAGGCCGACCAGGCGAACGGATCCCACGTCTGGTGGATAGCGCCAGGCTTGGTGGCAACCTCGATGCAGGCAGACGTTCGGATGTCGCAGGAGGACTCGTTCCCAGATGTCGAAATGTTCCGCCAACTCCACGAAGACGACGAGTTGGAGGAACCAGGCGTCGTCGCCGCCCGGCTGTGGGCGGTTCTGGAGCAGGATCACCCAAATGGAGCGATCCTCGACCTTCGCAATCTCGACTGGCAACCAACGGGCGCGTAACCCGGCCAGGGTTCTGCACGTCGCGTGACGGGGCCGATCAGTGCCCGGTAGACACTCCGGCCCACTTTCTGACCTCTGCTTCCAGGTCTAGTTGATCCACCGGAGCAGCTGAGTCGTATTCACCCCATTGGTCGAGCGGCAACATCCACATGACTTCGAACTCGTTTCCATCCGGATCGACCCCATAGAGGCTCTTGGTTGCTCCATGGCTCGACTCGCCGGTCAGCGCCCCCAGTTCGGCCAAAGTGCCACGAGCCTCGACGAGCTGATCGATCGTGTCGACCTGCCATGCGAGGTGATAGAGCCCTACCGATCTTCCAGGCGGACGCTCTGGCACAGGACCGACTCCGAACAAGCCCAGATCGTGGTGGTTCGACCCCTGGCCCAGCCTCAAGAATGCTGCGTTTGCTCTTGGTTCACGGGCAATCACAGCCATGTCAAAAGCAGAAGTCCAGAAGCCGATCGACCTGTCGAGGTCGGTCACGAACAGCACGGCATGATTGAGACGGACGGCGGGAATGTTCATATCTTGGTCCTGACGGTCGGAAAAGCCACGAAGCCAACGGGTCCATCTTCGCACCGAGATCCGGCTAGTCGGACGACCCTCGCTCAGAATTCTGCAGGTTGGTCCCTGCTAATCTGTCGCCGGGTCGCTAGCTCAATTTGGCAGAGCAACGGACTCTTAATCCGTAGGTTGTGGGTTCAAGTCCCACGCGACCCACCGCCGGTTTGGCCCTAGCGGGCCAAGCCCTAACCGAGTTTGCTTCGCAAGCTCGCCCGCTACACGCCTCCTCAGCTTGAAAGAGATCCCACAACCCACCGCCGGTTTCGTTTCACATGCCCGCAACGACTACGGGTTATCATGGTCTCTGGCGGACGTAGCCGAATTGGTACAGGCGCCAGACTTAGGATCTGGTGGGTTTTTCCCGCTGTGGGTTCGAGTCCCACCGTCCGCACGCAAGGTCAGATCGACATGGGCCAATCACCGGTCAACGTGAATGCAATGCGTCCGCCAATGCCCTCATCGCCACAGCCCTGTGGCTGATGGCCGACTTCTGTTCGGCCTTCATCTGAGCAACGGTTACCCCGTCGATCTCGAAGATTGGGTCATATCCGAACCCGTTCGTCCCCCTCGCAATCTCGGCGATGCGACCGACCAGTGCGCCTTCGACGACCAACTCCCGTCCATCCGGCTCACAAAGCACGACGACCGTCCGGAAGGTCGCTCTACGGTCGGAGACTCCGCGCAACGCATCCAGCAGCGCAACCACGTTCGACTCATATGTGGCGTCCGGTCCGGAGAATCGAGCGCTGTGAACGCCAGGTGCGCCGTCGAGCGCGTCGACTTCGAGCCCTGTGTCGTCGGCTATGGCCGCAAGTCCGGTCTCGGACATCACCGCCCTGGCTTTGAGCAGGGCGTTCGCCTCGAGCGTGTCGCCGTCTTCAAGGACGTCTTCCCAATCCACGTCTCTGACGATCTCGCCGACCAGGTCCAGCTCGGCAAGAACCGACTCGATCTCCGTGACCTTGTCGACATTCTTGGACGCTACGACCGCCCGCTCGATCCTCACTACTCGACCAAGGCCTGCTGGGCGGCCCCCAGTTCGGCAATTCCTTCCTCGGCCAGGCCCAACATCTGATCCAGATCTTCACGACTGAACGGAGCCCCCTCCGCCGTGCCCTGAACTTCAACAAGCAGACCCCTGCCTGTCATGACGACGTTCATGTCGACTTCTGCCGCAGCATCATCGACGTATTCGAGATCGAGCAAGGTCTCGCCATCGACGATGCCGACGGAGATCGCCGTGACCCGATCGATGATCGGATTGCTTTCCAACACTCCCCTGGCGATCGCGGCCTCGAACGCATCGTGCATCGCTACCCATGCCCCGGTGATCGCCGCGGTCCGGGTTCCACCGTCGGCTTGGATCACGTCGCAATCGACCCGCATCATCATTTCGCCCATCTTCTTGAGGTCCACGATCGAGCGCAGCGCTCTGCCGATGAGTCGAGAGATCTCTTTCGATCGGCCGCCGGTGTAGTTGTCTCGTCTTATCCGGTTGTCGCTCGAGCCCGGCATCATGCCGTACTCCGCTGTGACCCAACCCTTGCCCTCCCTTTCCATCCAACGAGGGACCCGTGAGTCAATTGAAGCTGTGCAAAGCACTCTCGTCCTGCCGACTTCGATGAGCACAGATCCGGGAGTCATGTCAGTGAACCCCCTGGTCATGCGCACCGCGCGAAGCTCGTCAGGGGCTCGGTCACGATTGGTCGGCAATGGTCCTCCTGGGTTTCAGATCTGGATGCGGTTGCCAGGAACCGCCAAACTCACGGTTCCGTCGAAGTATGCCTCGGCTTCAGAAATCGAGCGATCTCGATCGAATGAAGGACCGATATGGGTCAATACGAGACGACCCGCACCGGCTTGCGTTGCCATCTTGCCGGCCTCCTCCGCGGTGAGATGGTGGGCATATCCCTTGTCGGCGGCAGGTCCCTGCAACGCAGCTTCGCTGAGAAGGACGTCGACGCCCTCGGAGAGCTCTGTCACCGCCTCGCTTTCACCGGTGTCTGCGGTATAGACAAAGGAGCGACCCGCCGCCAGCATTCTGACCGCATTCGTCGGCACAGGGTGGTTCGTCCTCTCGAAAGTCAGGTCAATCTCGCCGATCCTCACCGCTGAGTCAGGGCCGACTATTCGAAAATCGAAAACCTCTCTGAGTGTTTGCTCAGAGTAGAAGGCCAACCCGACAAAAAGGTCGTCAAGACCTTCGGGTACGTACACCGGTAGCCCGGCCCGACGTTTCGTGCCATATTTTGCGTAACGGTGGTACGCAATCAGGTCGATGCAGTGGTCGAGGTGTGAGTGGGACAGGAAGATTGCATCGATGTCGGCAGGCTCGAGCTCTGCGCACAGGGCCATGAATGTGCCGAAGCCTGCGTCCATCCAGATCGAGGTTTGGCGTTGCCGCACCAGATATCCAGACGTCGGACGCGCCGCAGTCGGATAGGTGCCGTTTGATCCGAGGACAGTGATCTCCATGTCAGGATCGTAACGCCCCAGATGGATCAGCCTCGGTCACCGAACTCCAAAAACAAGGGCAGCGCCCCCCGAAGAACGTTCGGCGAACTCGAACGCTTGCAATGTCCACCCGTTTTGGCCGGAGACGCTCCGATCTCGAGATCCGATGAAAGAAACCCACGCTCGATCCGGCCATTCTTCAATATCGACCTTGGACGGCTCTGCCGGTCCATAGGGGTGGGAATGAAAATACCCTGCCACCTCGTCTCCGCAGGACTCGACCCTGGTGATAACCGAATGAAGCGCGCCCGGTTCCATGACGAAGCGCGACTTGGACCGGGCAGCGTTTGGCACCGGAAAAAAACCCGACCATTGGCCACCACCATCCCTGGACAACAATCCACAAGCCTCGATGGGGGCGCAGGCGACAGCGTGGTCGAGCATCGACGCCTCGAGCCATTTTGGAATCTGGATCACGGCGCCAATCGCTCGATGCGCCATCCGTCTCCATCTCTGACGTAGCGGGCGCGGTCGTGCAACCGATGAACCCTGCCTTGCCAGAATTCGATGGATTTCGGAAACACCCTGACCCCACCCCAATGGGCCGGCCGCAGAACCGGTCCATCGCCCACTTGTGTGTCCAGTTCCTCAATCGCCCGCTCCAACTCCAGGCGATCATTGACAACTCGGCTCTGCGGGGAAATAGCAGAGGCCAGCTGTGCCCCTCGCGGCCGGGAAGCAAAGTAGTCATCCGATTCTCGATCACTCACCATGGCGACCGAACCCTCGACACGAACCTGTCTGTGCAGCTCGCCCCAGACGAAGGTCAGGGCGGCTATAGGGTTCGCTCTCAACTGAGTGCCCTTGTCGCTCTGGAGGTTGGTGAAGAACACGAAGCCAGACCGATCGAATCCCTTGAGAAGAATAGCCCTGGCGCTGACCACACCCTCTGCGGCAGTCGCCAGCACCATCGTATTCGGCTCCACCACGCCGGCATCCACGGCCGCGGAGAACCAGCTCGAGAATTGGTCGATCGGATCAGGTTCCAGTGACGAAAAATCGAGCCCATCGGCCTCGTACTCTGACCGCAACTCGTCAATCGTCGACTTATCTGACATCGGGCCACCATACCCCTGCCAACCACCAAGACCTCAGGCGAAGACGCGTATCCTCTCCAGATGCAGCGACCTTCTGTCTTCCGCCGGCTCGGATGGGCTCTGGGGATCCGCTGCCCCAACTGCGGGAGACGCAAGATCTTCAAACGCTGGTTCCGTATGGACAAGCAGTGTGGGAATTGTCACCTGATTTTCGAACGAATGCCGGGATACTGGGTTGGCGCGATGATCATCAACTTTGCAGTCACCGCTGGGGCGTTCCTTCTGATGTTGATTGTGGGAATGGTGGTCACCTGGCCGGACGTCCCCTGGACGACTCTCACCTTCGTCGGCCTGGCGATCGGTGCCCTGATGCCGGTTGTCGCCTTCCCTTGGTCCCGGACGATTTTCGCCGCTCTAGAACTCGCAGTTCGTCCGACCGAACCGGGCGATTTTGCTTTGGACGACTGATGCTCAGGAACCTTGTCACCTGGACCGGTCAATCGCGGTGCTCAAGGCACCGGTGGACCCATTCGCACCATTCGCACCATTGGCCAGGATTGGCAAGGGGTTCCGTTGCGTCTTGCGGATGCAAAGCGGCGATGCGGGCGGCAACTGTCTGAAGCCGTCGGATCGCTCTGCCCACTTCTTCGCTGTCAAAGAAATGCCTCTCGCATTCGGGAGGATCATTGCGGAGGTGGTGAAAATGGACGGCGACACCATCTACGTCTCTTCCGGTTTGGTCCAACGCAGCCCACGCGGACGCGGCATACAGATCCGCCTCGTTGTCGAGGGCCTTGGAGGCGACGCCGGTGCGATGTTCGACGACCGCCGCCACGTTCTCGGACTCCCATCCGTTCACATCCGTGGCGCACATCATCGTGACTGCGACCGGCTTTGACCGAGTGATGCCGCGAGAGTCGGCCGCCAGGCCGTCGACAACCAGCGTGACACCGAACTGATACTCAGTGTTGTGGGCAGTCACCGGATGGGCTTCAGATTCCCACAGACGGCCATGTCGATCGAAGAGCGATTGCAGATCGTCTGCCTCACTTTTCGGGACAGTGTCACACGCCGCCCCGAACACGGCATCAGGATCCTCGGCGAGCAGCGCGGCGGCCACCGCCTCGTGGAAGCTGTTGCCGAGAGCGAGCCCAGCCGAAGTGGATTCGCCCTCATCTGGGTCGTCCTTCGGGATTGCATACAGGGCAGGCCAAAGGCTCGATCTTTGGCAGCGCTCCAGCGCGGCCAGACGAGTCTTCGAGATTCGGATCGTCCTGGTCCATCGGCCGATGTCTCCGACACCTCCCTCGATGACCGGATACTGGCCACACCGGGCCGGCCGGTCGCACGAATAACAGTGCAGACCCGCCACCCTGTTGTGAGGCCGGTCGATGGTCGCGTCCCAGCGCCTTGCTACATCTACCAAAAGCCGTCCTGATGCGTCCGGATCTGGTCTCGGAATGGTTACACGATCATCTGCGCTCAGTTGCACGTCTACCAGGATTCGTTGCTCTCCTGGCCTGTAGAAGGCGGCAGCTTCGAGCTCTGTGGTACCGGACCGGCCCGTCTTGATCCGCACTGCTTCCCAGTTCCCACCGTCGTGCACATCGAGCTGGACACCAACCGTGACCTTGGTATTCGTCTCACGATGATCCCAACGGCCTCCCTCCGGATTCACATCGACGTCTGTGACGCCAGGGTGGTGAAGCCGCCGGTACGCGGTGAACAACTCAACCAGAATCGCTCTCTGGACCGGGTCCCAGGTTGCGAATATTCGTGACTCGATGTCGGCGACAACCTCGGGCGCCTGGGACGCCCCCGCGTTGTGCCATTCGACTACCGCCTCGTACACGGCCTTCCATCTATCGAGGTTGGCCGCTCCGAAGGCGCTGCCCGAACCTTTCGCGGCAGGACAGGCCTCTCGAAGTTCGAGTTCGTGCAATGAAAGCTTTTCTGCTGGTTCATGTCCGTAGGTCAGCGCACACCTCGCAAGGGATGATGAAGGCTAGAGCCACAGCTACAACTACGGACGACCGGGCTCGTTCGGGTGGTGCGCAATTTCGATGTTGCGAAGGAACCAGCCCGGCTTCATCCTCGGGCGAGGCAGTGAGACAGCGAAGGACCCCAGAGGGGTCCTTCGTTTGCATTCGGTTTGGCCCTTGGGGCCAAACCAGCGTGGACGTTTGTGAAGCAAACTCCCTTAGGGCTTGGCCCGCCAGGGCCAAACCGGCGTGGAGGTGCGGGGAGTCGAACCCCGGTCCGTCGAGATTTCAGCGTCGGCATCTCCGAGCGCAGCCGACAGTGAGCATTCGGGCCACCAAGACTCTGTCGGCAAGCGACTCGGGGCCCTAGTCGGAGTTGGTCTTTCGCCGCCGGTCCCGACATCCCGGCGGCGGCATCCTGCTAAGCGACGCCCAACACCAGGAGACAGGAAGCTCCTTGGGTGGACGAGCTGTCAATTAAGCAGCCAGTGCGAAGTTATCTTCGGCACTTATGTTGTTTCCGGTTTGTTGACGAGGCTCCGGACCCCGGCTCGCTTCCGGCGCTTCAACTCTCGACGTCGAAGCCAGTTCACCCCCATATGGGTACGAACCAAGTGTACAGCCTCGAGCATTGCATGGAAAGGAGACTCTCGCGTATCCGCCCGCCCACTATTGGTCGATTCGACCCCTCCGACTCTGGGCCTTGTCCATCTCCCGCTTCTCCTCACGGGCCCGGATCTTGTGGCGCTTGTCGTACTGGCGGGAACCTTTGCCGAGGCCGAGCTCTACCTTTGCTACTCCGCCTTTGAAATACATTCGGATCGGGACGAGGGTTGAACCCTGACTTGCCAGCTTGCCGGCAATCTTGGTGATCTCGTGACGATGCAGCAGCAGCTTGCGTTCCCGTTCCGGTTCATGTCCCCCGAGACGCGCATAGTTGTACGGGGCGATGTGCACACCGATCAGGAACACTTCGCCTCGTCTGACGAATGCGTACCCGTCTCCGAGGTTGGCCTGTCCGGCTCTGAGGCTCTTCACTTCTGACCCGGACAGAACGATTCCTGCCTCGAAGGTGTCCTCGAAGTCGTAGTCGAAACGCGCCTTGCGGTTGGTTGCGATGGCCTTGATCGTCATAGCCCGATCAACCGTTCAGATACTTGGCAGGGTTGACCGGATTACCGTTCTCGCGGGTTTCGAAGTGAAGATGCGGGCCGGTCGAAAATCCTGTGCTGCCAACCCAGCCGACCACGTCGCCCGTCGACACCGTCTGGCCACGTGTGACATTGATGCCGTTCATATGCGCATAGAAAGTGGTCAATCCGCCGCCGTGATCAATGATGACCGCGTTGCCGTAGCCCCCAAACCACTGAGCCAGGATCACGGTTCCGGAACCGGCGGCCCTGACGTTCGTCCCCGTAGGCGCGGCCAGGTCTATTCCTGTGTGAAGCTTGACAGCTCCAGTGATCGGATGCACCCGGTTGCCGAATGGCGACGACAACCGACCGTTGACCGGCCACGACAGAACGCCAGGGTTCGTTCCACCGCTGCTTTGGCGAGCTGCAATCTCGCGTTCGAGGGCCACGGTGTCAGCCGCCAGCGCGACCATCTCGTTGTCCCAGGCCGCGATGTCATGATTGATCGCCGCAATCAATTCCTGCTGCTTTTCCAGCTCTGCGTCCAAGTCGACGTGCACCAAATCAAGAGCGGCCTGATCCTCTTCGACCTCCCGTCGATCCGAGTCGAGGGCGGCAAGAACCTCCACCTGTCTGGCCTTTTCGGCGGCCAAGAGTTCTGCCTGGCTGGTCTCCAGGATTTCAAGCAGTTCCAACGATTTGAGGAGCGCCTCGGTATCAACGAGGAGATTCTCGGCGTACTCGTAGCCCACCTGGAAATCGGCCGAACCGTCAACCGCGAACACCGCTCCACCCAGCCCATAAACACCACTGATGTACATGTCTACGGCACGATCTTGAACCGTGCTGCGGGTATCTCGCTTATCGAGCTGGGTCGCTGCCAATTCCGCAGCCAGGATGTCGATAGTCCGCTCGGTCTCAGCGATTACTTCTTCCTGGAACTCGATATTCGAAGCAATCCTGTCGATTTCGGCCTGGGCAGCGTTGAGTTCCGCTCGGAGTACACCCATCCGCTCTTGGGTTTCAACGAGTTGGCCTGCGTACACCGAGCGGCTGTGCTCTGCCTCCTCGATCTGAGCGAGCAGGTCCTTGATTTCAAGACCGTTGGCCTCGATCTGCTCTTCTTCTGACGTTTGGGCACTGACAGGCGAACCCTGATCCGAGAGGCTGATCAGCAGGAAAAAACCAACCGCGACAACGGCAACCACACCCGCTCTGCGAGTCCGTAAAGAGGTCATACCGATCAAACCTTCAGGAACCGTCTCAGGCCAAGCGAGCTACCGATGAATCCGGCGAAGCCACCAAACAAGAAGATTGCAACGCTCCATCGGAGAAGAAAGTCACCCGAGACCTGCAAGAGAATGAAGAAGTCGGGATTGGTTCCCGACAGAACGTAGTGGCCGAATAACACAGCCCCCACGGCCAAGGCGCCACCTATCAGTCCTTCGATGATGCCCTCGAGGATGAACGGAATACGGATGAACCAGTTTCCTGCCCCCACCAACTTCATGATTCCGACCTCCTCTCTCCTCGCATAGATCGCCATACGGATCGTATTCGCGATCAGGACCACGGCCGCAGTGGTCAACAGGATGACGAGGCCGATCCCGATCGCAGACAATGCCCTCGTCACGGACAGCAGCCGTTCGATTGCCTCGACCTGTACGTCGATCTTGCGGACCACTGGTTCGCCGACGAGTCGGAACTGTACGTTCTCGTACAAGTCGACATCCGTCAGTTCGATTCGGATTGAGGCCGGAAGTACGTTCGGATCTACCTCATCGAGGATCGCAGGGTTGTTTGCGAACATCTCCTGAAATTCCTGATAGGCCTGCGCCTTGTTGAAATAGTCGGCGGTCTTGACCTCTTCGTAGTCCAGAATCTGGCTCAGGAGATCCGTGTGGGCATTTGGACCGAGATCATCCTGAAGCCAGACGATTATGTGGTTGCCCTGTTGCCATCTAAGAGTATTGAGGTTCACCAGTTCGTTGAATACCAATGCGCTGAAGGCCAGCGCCAAAGAGATGAAGACCGCGAGAACCGCCGCACTCACTACCAGGACGTTGCGACGAAAGCTGGTCAGCGCCTCACCGAGAAGATATACGAGCCGAGTCATGCCGTCCCCTCGTATCCACTCTCACGCTGATCACGAACGACCCGGCCGCGATCCAACTGGACCACCCTGCGCTGCATGGCGTCGACGATCGCATGATCGTGGGTGGCCATCATGATGGTGGTGCCTGTTCGGTTGATACGGTCCAGCAATCGCATGATCCCGACCGATGTTGCCGGATCGAGGTTCCCGGTCGGCTCGTCCGCCAAGAGAATCGGCGGTCGGTTGACAAATGCCCTGGCGATCGAAACTCGCTGCTGCTCGCCGCCGGACAATTGGTGCGGGTAGCGATCTGCCTTGGTCGACAAACCTACCAACTCGAGCACCTGTTGCACCTGCCGTCTCGCCACAGCCCTTGGTCGACCGATGACCTCGAGCGCAAACCCGACGTTCTCGCCGACCGTCTTCGAGGGGAGGAGCTTGAAGTCCTGAAAAACGGTTCCAACCGAGCGTCGCAAGTAAGGAATTTTCCAGTTTGGGAGGGTAGCGATGTCTTTGCCTGCCACCCAGATCACGCCCTTGGTCAAACGTTCCTCACGCAAACACAGACGGATGAGGGTCGATTTGCCCGATCCAGACGGCCCGACCAGAAACACAAACGCGCCCTTGCGAATATCGAGATCGACGTCACGGGCAGCGACGATACCGCCGTTATAAACCTTGGTGACGCCTTCGAGTCGAATCATGTTTCGATGGCCTCTTGAAGTCTTGGAAATTTCGTCGGTTCAGAACCGAGCCGAGAGGCCCTCGCCTTCCACCGGCCTGATCCGCCGCCTGGCAGGATACTTTGACCCCGCCCGCTACCCAAAGACCACAGCCACAGCTAGCCAGAGTTTTCGGCGCGCTCTTGGTTTGCTCTGCGCCAATGGAGGTAGGACTCCGAGAAAGGGGTGAGCGCACCATTCAGGACTCCCTGGACGTTGCCGACCTCCAAGCCGGTGCGGAGGTCTTTGGCCATTTGGTATGGCTGGAGCACGTAAGAGCGGATTTGGCGGCCCCAGGCGGCCTCCTTCTGTTCTCCTCGGATGGAGTCCAACTGGTTTTGCCGCTCTTGACGGGCCAGGTCAGCAAGGCGGGCCTTGAGCATCACCATCGCCTTGGCCCGGTTCTGGATCTGGCTGCGCTCTGCCTGACATTCGACCACGGTGTTGGTCGGTATGTGGGTGATCCGCACGGCCGAGTCTGTCGTGTTGACATGCTGGCCGCCAGCGCCTTGCGAACGGAACGTGTCGATCCGCAGATCGTCTGAGATGATCTCGATCTCTGTGTCCTCGACCTGGGGAATGACGTCGACGGCCGCGAACGAAGTGTGACGACGAGAATTCGAATCGAACGGGCTGATCCGCACCAGCCGATGCACGCCGCGCTCCCCCTCGAACGTTCCGTACGCGTACTCGCCTTCAATGGTCAATGTGACCGACTTGATCCCGGCCTCCTCGCCCTCCGAGTACTGGTCGACCTCGAAACTGAACCCGTTGGTTTCCATGAAACGTGAGTACATGCGGAGCATCATCTCCGCCCAGTCCTGGGCGTCTACGCCCCCTGCGCCCGCGTGGATACTCACGATGGCCGTATGGTCGTCATATTCACCGAAGTACAGGGATTCGACTTCGAGGGTCGCTAATTCCCCCTCGGTCGACACGAGTTCGTCTATGACTTCGGACCGGGCAGAGGCGTCTGCTTCTTCGTCGGCCATTTCGAGAAGTACCTCAGCGTCGTCGAGGGAGGTGGACAGCCGGTCAACCTTGCCGATGATGCGCTCGAATCGAGCCAGTGTCCTGGTGACCTTGGTGGCGTTGTCTGAATCTTCCCAGAGATCGGGGGCGGAGGCCTGTTCCCTCAGCTTGTCTAGTTCGGCGGCCTTGCCTTCGACGTCAAAGGAACCTCCTGGCATCGGACAAGCGGGTGCGGAGATCCTCTATTGCTACTTTTGGGTCGTCGATATTCATGGCAAGCAAAGGCTAGTTCCAAAACGAAGGGCCTCGGTTGCTACCCTCATATTGATATATTGACATATATCAATATATCAGATACGGTTCCTGCACACCACGAACAGGACCCAAACATGAACGCGAAATCCGCCGATCATCCCGTCATCGTCATCGGAGGGGGCCCTGTCGGACTGGCGGCTGCCTCCCACCTCATCGAAAGAGGGCTCGAAACCCTCGTATTGGAAGCGGGTTCGGCCGTCGGGCACACGATCCGAGATTGGGGCCACATTCGCATCTTCTCCGATTGGCGCTCCGTCATCGATGGCGCGTCCAGGAGGCGCCTCGAATCTACCGACTGGCAGGCACCGCCACCTGGTGAAATCCCTACAGGCAATGACCTCGTGACCGACTATCTGGAGCCGTTGGCGGCGACACTCGGTGACCGCATTCGCTTGCTCAGCAAAGTCACATCGATCTCCAGGCTCGATCTGGACAAGGTCGTCACCAGCGGACGCGAACTCCAGCCATTCCTGGTCAGGGTCGAAACAACCGACGGAGACGTCGAATTGCTCGCCAGCGCAGTTGTCGACGCATCTGGCACTTGGCTCAATCAGAATCCGCTCGGGTCGTCCGGCCTGCCGGCCAGGGGCGAGTCGGCTACGACTCGGATTCGCTACGGCATGCCTGACGTGCTGGACAAAGAACGGTCCCGGTATGCAGGCAAACGGGTGTTGGTGGTCGGCGCAGGCCACTCCGCTGCCAACACGCTGCTCGACCTCACCGAGCTCGCCCTGGCCGAGCCCGAGACCGAGCCCATCTGGGCGATCCGGCGCCCGGTCGCCACAAGGACCTACGGAGGACTGGAGAACGACCAGCTTCCCGGTCGTGGCAAACTCGGCCTCGAATTGAGGCACAGGGTCGAGAACAGCCGGGTCGAGCTCGTTGCGGATTTCAAGGTCACTGACATCGTAGAAACCGACAACATGGTTGCAGTGACCGGAGTCGGTACCGATGGGTCAAGCCGAACCGTGGTTGTTGACGAGATTGTGGCCACGACGGGCCAGCGGCCAGATCTGACGATGACCCGCGAATTGCGCCTCGACCTCGATCCGTGGCTGGAGGCGCCCCGCCAACTGGCTCCGCTCGTCGATCCCAATGTGCACTCATGTGGCACGGTTCCTCCTCACGGGGTCGACGAGTTGAGCCACCCTGAGGCGGACTTCTACACCGTCGGAATCAAGAGCTACGGCAGAGCGCCCACCTTCCTGATGGCGACCGGCTACGAGCAGGTTCGCTCAGTGGCAGCCGCCATCGCAGGTGATTGGGAAGCAGCCCGCCGCGTGGAACTGGAGCTACCGGAATCCGGTGTCTGTGGCATCGCCGCCCCCATCGAAGTGGGAGCGGCCCAGAGCACTCCGGTCGAGGCGCAGTCTGGCTGCTGCTGAACCGACTTGCTACGGGATCGTGAAGGTGGTCTCGACGCCACACAGTTCGAGCGTGTCGCCCCCGCATTCTTCACCGATGAAGACCTGGTAGTCGCCGGGTTCAAGACCGTCTATGGGCAACCAGAAAGCACCGTAGGTAGGAAGCCAGGAGGCGTAGATACCAAACAGCTCGCCGGAAACGACGCTTGTGAACCCGTCCGGTCCGACAATTGAGCTGCTGCTGACTTCTGCTGACCCTGCCGAACCGTCGGCCGCGGTGATGCGCACCAGCCCTTGAGCCTCAAAGAATCGAGCGAAACCGACGACCTCGACTTGGGCGTACTGGCCACCAACGACCGGAGGACCGGCAAGGATTGTCAGCCCCTCTCCAGTAATCCAGGATGGTAGATCATCAGGATCCGTGCCTATCAGGTCGACAATGACCCGAGCCGGGTTGGCACGAAACGACAGGGCGACGCCGTCGTAGGCCCCAACCAGCCGCAACTTGAACAATCCCTCCTCGACCGGAGGGGTGTCGGTGGCCAGGATCGCAAGAATTGATCCAAACCGGTCGATCGTGGCCGTCTGCACAACCTCCGTCAGACCGAGAGGCAGCGAAACAATGTCGTCGGCAGCCGGATCGACGATCATGGTTCCGTACGCACTGAAGGACGCCACCGGCTCAACGGTGCCCGTCTCGAAATCAGTGTTGCCCAACACGATCACCAGACGATCGCAGCCCTCGCCCTCGACCCGGACCATCCCAACAACGGTATTCGGCTGGTCCCCGAGATCCACCTGCTCGAAGCTGTCCTGGCCGAAGTCTGGCGTCTCCTCAAGTCCACACAGGTCAGCAGGCACGTCTGCGACCCAGGAGAGTGGGGGTTCGAGGAAGTCCCGATTCACAAAGCCTTCGGTGCCGTCTGGCAGGTTGACTCCCCACCAGCCATGGCCATCCGTATCTGTCGATCCCTGACCGTTCAGTTTCACAAGTTCGGAGTCCGGGGCATACGTCCCCACGATTTCACCGGTGGCGTCTGGGGTGGCCCTGACATTGAGGACATCATCAGCCGCCACTCTCGCCACTCGCCAACCCTCGCCCAAAAAGACCGGTTGACGGTTGCCGACCGCATCAATCGTCGTCGTGGTGGCCGAAGTTGGGACGGTGCTGCCGTCAGAGGAGACGATTGATGTTGGAGTGGAGCCCTCGGCCAGTCCGGCGGATTCATCCGGCTCGCCAGGTGCGCCAACCATCGCAACCGTGGTAGCGGTCGATTGGTCTGTGCTCGCCGCAACCTCGCCGCCCTGACCAGGGCCCCGATTGGCAAAGGCGACGACGCCGACCGCGACGACCACCACCGCCGCGGCGACGAGGGCACGGGTCCAGCCAGGAACGTTCGTACGTGAAGAGGTAGACATCTGGAGCCTGGCGAGACCTGGCTCGGGGTTGGCGTGGCGAGCCTGACGTTGCAGTTCTTCGAACTCTCTGCGGATGCGTTCGTCGCTCATTCGGATGTTCCCTCGTTTAGTCGTGTGGCGAGGGCCGCTCGGCCCTGGTGGAGGTGGGCTTTGGCCGTATTGGCCGCACACCCCAGAATCTCCGCGATGTCGTCTACTGATCGATCCTCTAGGTAATAGAGGGCAACAGCGGCACGCTGTTTCGGTGCAAGATCGGCCACCGCTCCCCACAACTCATCGTCATGGAACGTGATGTCCAGAATGCTCGAATCACCTGCAACCCTGACACGTCCGTCCCGCTCGTATCTCTCACGCCTCCTGCGGTTGGTTGCGAGATTGATCGTGACCCTGCGCAACCAGGCCCCAGGCCGGTCATAGGCGGAGATCTTCGACCACTGGCGATGAGCCCTGACCAACGCTTCTTGGGCAATGTCTTCGGCAAAAGAGCCGGACCCGCTCACCGCGGCTGCCAGGGCGACCATGCCCTGGTACTCGCGGCGATAGAACTCATCGAAATCGATCTTGTCGGTCATCGTGATGGTTCCGTTCACAGCCCACACACACGTGGGGACCCCCTGAGGTTTAGTCCGAGAACCTAGTGAAGAATCGCAGCCCCGGGTAGGCGATCCGTCATCCGCGGCCGCGAGCCCCAAGCAAACTCGGTTAGTGAGCGGAGCGAACGGCGGGCTTCTGGCCCGCCAGGGCCAAACCGGCGATTAGGTGGTCGGCGCGGCGGCGAAAGCCATGCACGACTCTGTTTCGTCGCATTTCTTGGCCTTCTTTCCAGAACCACACGGACACGGCGCGTTGCGACCGACTTTCGCCGACGTGGCCTGCCGCTTGCTCAAGCCTCCGCCGCCGCTGGTGATCACCGCCTTGGGCTTCTGCACCTCGGCCGGTCGCTGCACAACCTCCACGTGGAAGATGTAACGAACGGCATCCCTCTTCACGGAGTCGACCAGCTCTGAGAACATGTCGTAGCCCTCGCGCTGATACTCCGTCAGCGGATCCCGCTGCCCCATCGCCCTGAGCCCAATTCCAGCTCGCAGGTAGTCCATCTCTCCGAGATGTTCTCGCCACTTGTTGTCGATCAGCGACAGCATCACCCGGTTCTCCAACTGACGCATCACGGCAGGCGTCAGTTCCACCTCGCGCTCCTCGAATTTTGCGAGAGCTTCCTCCGTAGAGGCAATGGCAACCGTGTCTGCGGACAATTCACCTGATGAATCGAGGCCCTCTCTGGTCAGCTCGGTCGGGTAGAGAACGGTCAGCTCTTTCATGAACTCATCCCAGTCCCAGGTGGCGGGAGGTACAGATTCATCAAGAAGCTCATACACAGTTTCGGAGACAGACTCCTCGATCCATTCGAGCATGAGGTCACGACTCTCAGAGGTACGCAGGATGCTGTTGCGCCACTTGTAGATGACTTCCCGCTGACGGTTCATCACCTCGTCGTACTTCAAGACGTTCTTGCGAATCTCATAGTTGCGAGACTCGACCTGGCTCTGGGCTCGCTCGACGGCCTTGGAAACCATCTTCGCCTCGATCGGAACCTCATCCGGGATTTTGAGGCGATCCATGATGGCGCTGACCCGATCGGTGGCGAAGCGTTCCATGAGATCGTCCTGGAGGGAGAGGTAGAAGCGGGATTCGCCTGGGTCACCCTGACGGCCGGCTCGACCTCTCAACTGGTTGTCGATCCGGCGACTCTCGTGCCGCTCTGTGCCGAGGATGTACAGGCCTCCGGCATCCAGCACAGACTGACGCTCGGCCTCGGTCTCTTCGGTGAATCTGGCCAGTGCCGCCTCGTACTCGTCCTGCCATGCCTGACTTCCGCTCTCGGCTTCAGAACGAAGCATCATGGCCTTGGCCAGGCCCTCAGGATTCCCACCAAGGCTTATGTCGACGCCACGTCCCGCCATGTTGGTCGCGACAGTCACTGCACCGGCCCGTCCGGCCTGGGCGATGATCTCGGCTTCTCTGACGTGCTTCTTTGCGTTCAACACTTCGTGCTTGATCTTGGCCGAATCGAGGGCCCCGCTGATCGCCTCTGACCGGTCGATCGAGACCGTGCCAACCAGCACCGGCTGGCCTTTCTCGTTGCGATAGGCGATATCTTCGACCAGCGCATCGAATTTGGCTGCCTCAGACTTGTACACGACATCCGCTTGGTCGAGCCTGTCGATCGGCCGGTTGGTCGGGACCTCTACGACCTCGAGGTTGTAGATCTGCATCAGTTCGGTCGCTTCGGTCAGAGCGGTACCCGTCATGCCCGCCAGTTTTTTGTACATCCGAAAGTAGTTCTGGAGCGTGATCGTGGCCAGCGTTTGGTTCTCTTCCTTTATGTCCACGTTTTCCTTGGCCTCGATGGCCTGGTGCAGCCCCTCCGAATAACGACGACCGTCAAGGACACGGCCAGTGAACTCATCGACGATCTTCACCTCGCCGTCGGCGAGGATGTATTCCACGTCCTTCTTGTAGAGCTCCTTGGCACGCAAAGCCTGTTCGAGATGGTGCACAAAGTCGACCGCCGCATGGTCGTACATGTTCTCTATCCCCAAGATCCCCTCGACCTTGGAAACGCCCTCTTCTGTGGTCAGAACCTGACGCTTGCCCAGATCCACCTCGTAGTCTCGGTCTGGCTTCAGTCTGGCTGCGATTTTTGTGAAATCCCGATACCACTTGGCCGTGTCTGCGACCCGGCCTGAAATGATCAGCGGCGTCCTCGCTTCGTCAACGAGAATCGAATCCACCTCGTCAACCAGGGCAAAATAGTGACCACGCTGAACGAGGTTGGCCGTCTGCATGGCCATGTTGTCTCGTAGATAGTCGAACCCGAACTCGTTGTTGGTTCCGTACGTGATATCCGCGGCGTAGGCAGGGCCTCGCTCGGATGGGACATCGCCGTTCTGGATGATTCCAACGGTGAGCCCGAGGAAACGATGAATTCCACCCATCCACTCGGCGTCTCTCGCAGCCAGGTAGTCGTTGGTAGTAACGACATGGACGCCCTTACCAACCAGTGCGTTCAGATACACCGGCATGGTCGAGACCAGAGTCTTGCCTTCTCCTGTGCGCATCTCGGCGATCTTGCCGCGGTTGAGCGCGGCGGCACCAACGATCTGGACGTCGTAGTGCCGCTGACCGAGCACTCGCTTCGCAGTTTCTCTGACCACCGCGAAGGCTTGCGCCTCGATGTCGTCGATCGACGCCCCGTTCGACAGTTGGTCTCGAAACTCGGTGGTCTTGGCGACGAGCTGATCGTCGCTCATGGCTTCCATAGACGGTTCGAATTCGTTGACCTGCCGAGCCAGCTCCTCGAGATTTTTGAGGGTCTTGCCTTCGCCAACACGAAGGACCTTTGACATGATGGACATACGTGATTCCCAATGTAAGAGGGTCGTTTGGATGTCGAGGCGCTCTCACGGCCGGTGAGGAAGATCGTCCGATACTGTCGCCTTCGTTTCGGAGTTTACGGCTATTTCACCGACATTTTGAACAACGATACGGCGGCCAGTTCTGTTCCAGCAACGCGGGCTACGACATGGCCCTACTCGGTCATGGACTCGAGCATCGAGGCAGGGTCGATCCCGACGCTGTCGGAGGTGAGCTGTTCGACCACCTCCCCAGGGTCGATCTGCATGGGCTCAGGCTCCGGGATCCGAGTCCCGCCCGTGTCAATCACCCGCACTCCTTCAGGAACATCGACTCGAGACGCCTTGGTGACCATGGCTATGGAACCGTCCCGCATCCTGACCAACGAACCAGGAGGGTAGACGCCGAGCAGGGCGACGAGGCCTCTGACCATGTCAGGGTCGAAATGAGCGCCCATGCCCTGGGTGAGCACATTCACAGCCTGCTGGGGAGTCTCGGCCCGACGGTACGAACGCCTCGTCGTGAGCGCGTCATACACGTCTGCTGCGGTGACCAGGCGCGAGAAGAGATGCTTTTCGCGGTTCGCCGAACTAGCCGGGTACCCGGCGCCGTCGAATCGACCGTGATGTTCGAGCGCTACCACCGCGGCGATTTCCTGACCAGGCTCTGCGGCAGCCAGGATGGCGGATGCGCCTTCCTGAGGGTGCAGCTTGATCTCGGCCCACTGTTCGGCGTCTAGCCGCCCCGGGTACTGGAGGACCGCTGCGGAGACCCGCAGTTTGCCGATGTCGTGCAGCAGGGCACCCAACGCCATCAGCTCGAGCGTCTCGTCGTCCATACCGAGAAATCGACCCATCGTGATCGACAGGATGCAGACGTTGACCGAGTGGTAGAACGTATATTCATCGTGGCTCTTCATCGTCGAGAGCAAGACCGAGGCGCCTGGCTGGGCGAGGGTCTGTTCGAGGAGGTTCTCGACCACGAGCGAAGCACCGGACAGATCGAATTCCTGACCGGCGCCAACCGCCATGCCAATGCCACGCAGAACGTCAAGGGACCGAGCGTATGAACGACGCAACCCGGACATAGTCGCGCCACTTTGTAGGTCTGAAACCGTGAACGAGGATGTGTTGAGTCGCACGGTGCCCTCGGCAGGAAGGTCCCCTGTGCGTCCCGCGATCAGGCTCGCCACATCTGCCAGATCGCCGCTGGAGACATGGCCGGCGAAGGTTATCGAGTCGATTCCGGCAGACTGGAGGCGGCGCAGGAATCCGTTGAATTCGAGTGAGGCGTGGGCGAGCAGACCTCTGCCCAGATAGAGCGAATCACCGAGGACCGTCAGAACCGTCTCACCATTCTGACCAACCATCTCATCAGCGGCCTTGGTGGCGGCTCCCAGCGCATCCTCTACCGCAGGGTGTCCAGGCGGATAGAGCGAGAGTTGGGTCACAACCCCGCGTAGAGCGGACAACGTGGCCCGAACGTATGACTCAGCCATCAAATTCCTCCAGGGCTTTGCGGGCCGCGTCTCGAACCTGACGAGCTGCTGCGGTAATCACGAACTTCTTCTTGGCCATCCTGGTCAACACGTTGCGTGCATCCTCGCTCCCGTCGCGACCGACCAATTCGATTGCTCTGGCCCGCTGAGCGGCCGACAGCGAAGACGAGGCCAGAACATCGATCAACTTTTCGGTCGCGTCGTGACTCGAAAAACTTCCGAGCGCCGATATGGCCGAGGAGCGGACAGTCTCTTCGGGGTCCGAAAGCAGAGCGGCGATGCCGTCGATTCCGTCCTCGCCTTCGAGCACCGCAACACCACGAACCGCTTCCACCCTTACACGATGATCAATGTGCGCCAGGAGATCACGCATGGTCGGGGCCAGGTCCTCGCGCCCAGAACGCCTCAAGGCGACTGCCAAGTTTCGGACGAGAAACCAGCGTTCATCCTCAAGCGCGGCGACAACGGGGCCAGGATCGATCGCTGCAACGATCGAGATGAGCTCCGTGAGGATCCTCCTCGTCGGAGCGTCATCCGCCCCTGCCAGCAGCTCGATCATCGGTGGAGCGACCTCGATTCCGAGGATACCCATAATGCGAACGATGGGCTCCTGATCTTCCAGGTCCGAGTAGTAGCCGACCAGGTGTCCCAGCAGCTCTTGGCCACAAAGTGATCGAAAACCTGCTTCGACCGCAGCACGTCGATCGTCTGGATAGGTCGGATGATCTCGCACCGCCCTGATCCAGAGTTCGGCCCTCCTCAGGTCCTGGCGCCTAACAGCAGACAGGACCTTGCCTGTCCAGATCCGCATGAGGCGACCGAAACGATCGTCTCGTTCTTCGACGGAGAGCAAATCACGGAAACCATCCAGAACTGTGTAGAAATATCTGCGTCTGTCCGGCATTTCGATGACGACCCCGTCCGAGCCCACGTCCTCAGAACCCCGCACCAATGCGCCGTAACGGTCATCAAGGTGGCTCGCGATCTTCTGCCTGGCCGTGGAGACAACGCCGGGTCCCTGTTTGAGAAGCTGCAGCAATTCTGACGATCTGGCGTCTGCCTCCGGATCGGTGACGACCGACGCATATTCCATGAGCAGCGCCATCGCCTGGGTGTCCAGATTCTCGGAAAGTTTCGCCAATTCATGTCCGGCAAACTGGTCGAGGAACGCCCGATCGTTCAGATCTTTGTGATCGATGAGGAAGCGCTCGAGCACCGCCACCTGAGCACCGTCCGGCAGATAGAAGAAGGCCTCCACGAAGGCTTGCACGACTTCTTCACGGCCGACGATGTCCTCCTCGGCGACCCTTGCGAGTACATCGTGATACTTCTCCCAGATGATCTTCGCCACGAGCTGCTCATCGCCGTCCACGGCCTCCATGAGAGATTCTGCGAAAGACTCAGGATCGAGACCTCCTGCCATGACTTCGGAGACGGCATCATCACGCTCGACGTCGTCACGCCCATCGCCGACGTCCCCAAGCGGCGCTCTTTCGATAACCGTGAAGGCAGAGACGCCGTCTCTGGCGAGCGCTGCCTCCACCCCGCCTGCCCTGGCGACCACGTCCGGTTCACGTCCCAGGACCGCAAACAACCGGACCACGTCTCGATCAGACGGAAGTTCCGAGATCCGCAGGGCGTCGACGTTGTGGACGAAGAATCGAGTCGCCAACCGCTCGGCAGCCTGGCGGTCGGTCCGAAACTCCTCACCCCCGATGATGAAGGACCCCGGTCCGATGGCCACAGAGAGGGATTCGCCCGCGGCCGCGGTGCACACATCGTCTACGGCTCGCTTGAACGCCTGTTGCTTTTCTGGGTCGGGGTACAAGCCGTGGATTGTCCAGGCCACCCCCAACGCATGGACCACCTCAGAGGCCAATGCCTCCGGCGAGCGTGCCATCAGTCGATCGAGATCAAATCTTCCCGGAGGGCATACATGACCGCTTCGTTCCGGGAGTGGAGGCCGAGCTTGTCCAAGATGTTCCTTACATGATTCTTCACCGTGTTCTCAGAGATGAACAGTTTCTCCCCGATCTCACGGCTGGTCATGCCCTGGGCCACTAACTGCAAAACCTCAACCTCACGCCCCGTCAGGGTCGGCCGCCTACCCGCAACGATGTCGCGATGCCTCAGCAGCTGACGAACGTTGGCGAAGAGCTTCGATGCCATCTGCGGCGAAATGACCGAGCCGCCTGCCACAACGTCTCGAATGTCTGAGACCAGTTGGGGAAGCGGGGTGTCCTTTACGACGTAGCCGCTGGCTCCCGCCTTGATGGCGGCCAGGAGGTCCTCCTCAGATTCTGAGGCGGTCAGCAGGACGACCTTGGTTCCTGGCGAAGAATCCACGATTTTGTCGAGAACCTCGAGGCCGGACAGTCCCGGCATCAGTACATCGAGGATCACGATATCTGGCCTTAGCTGCCGAGTCTTGGAGACCGCTGCCATGGCGTCTTGTGCCTGGCCCACGATCTCAAATCCGGCGTTGTCCAATGCAGCCGAAATCCCCGCCTGAAAAAGCGGAGCGTCATCTACGACAAGTACTGTGGTCATGCGGGTTCGATCAATCCCAGTTGTCCGTCATTGCGCTTGTACAGCACACTCGTCTTGTTGGAGTCCGCGTTGAGAAACACGAAGAATTTGTGACCTAGCTGCTCCATCTGGAGCGCCGCGTCCTCCGGTGTGAGAGGCTTCATCACAAACTGCTTCACTCGTACGATCTCCGGCGAGTCTCCATCATCTTCGGCCCTGTGACTAGATAGGTTTAGTTCTTTTCTACTGGCTCCCCGGTTGCGGCTGACCAGCCGATCATGCAGCTTGCGGAGGTTTCCGCTGAACCGGTCGATCGCCTTGTCGAGGGCGGCCTCCGGGCTGGTGGCGTTGGCTCCACCCCTGACCTCCTGGCCGGCAGCCAGCGTCGAGATCTCGACCGTGAACCGACCCTCGGACCCGCCCTTGCCCGTATCGCGGTTGTGAATGTCGACGACGGCCTCGCCGGCTCGATCAAAGAACCGGGCAGCCCTCGCAACCTTCTTTTCGGCGGTCGATCGAAGCCTGTCGTTTACCACCAGGTTGTGGCCATGCACCCTGACTTCCATATACCACTCCTTAGCGCGAGCTCCCCGTTTGGCCCGCATCGGCTCACCTCAAACTACACCGGTGGGGCCGGTTTGGGCGCGCCCGATCCGGCCGATCTTGACGGCGCCCTGCTCGCTGCTGCCTCCGTCGTGACCGATATCGACATCGTGAAAGCCAGACTGCCGACAACTCCCCCTCCGGCGGCTGCTGCCGCGGATTCGAGGGTGGTTCCGGTGGTGACGACATCATCGATCAGGAGAATTCCTCCCGCGGCCGCCTCACTCAGGAGACGGAACCGCTGGGCGCGCCGCGAATTTCGCCCGTGGCCGGCATGGGGCGGCCGCCACACAGGGGACCTCAGCAGCCGGACGCTGGGAAGTCCCACGATCCGACCCAACTCCTTGGCCAGAAGGACGGATTGATCGACGCCGTAGCGGACTCGGCGAACGATGGCCCTCGGAACCGGGACGAGCACCAGTGCATCAGGCGGGACCAGGGGGGCCATGGCCTCGGCTAATTCCCTCGCGAGACCGGCCACGGCGTCGTATTTCAGGCGGTGGACGAGCCGTTTTGCTGCTCCTTCGTGGGCGAAGCTCGCGCCAACTCGCAAGCCGGATTCCAGGCGGCGGACGGGTGCCGGCCGCAGAGAGTGGTCGCATTTCTTACAGAGGGCGAAAGACACTGTCGCATCTTGCACAGAAGTCTTTCGATTGCTCACACATACTCCGCAAGCCAGGCATAGCATGGGGTCACGGTAGGGGTTGGGTGTGACATGGTCTACAGACACTCCCAACATCACTCTCAGTGGCCAGGAGAGAGGGCGAGCGCAATGGATACAACGGTGGCACTAAAACGGGAAAACGTCCGGCGGAAGCGCCTGTGGCGCTTGGTTGCTGTCCTGTCGGTCTTGGCCGCCTGGTTCTGGGGCCGGGTCCTATCGGATTCTCCGCTACTGCCACAGCCACCGAGCCTTGGCGAAGACGTGATTTTCTGGCTCCCTGGGATGGTGATCATTCTGCTTCTTGGCCTCGTTCTCGTGCTGCCGATGCTGAGCAACTCGAAATCGCCGCACGTCATCTACAGGCCAGAACAGATAGAGGTCGGGTTTCAGGATGTGGTCGGGCTCGGCAGGGTGGTCGACGAGGTCGACCACACGCTGAGAATCATGCTCGACCACGAATCTTTCAGAAAAGACATGGGCGGCAGGCCACGGCGCGGCGTGCTCTTCGAGGGTCCTCCCGGCACCGGCAAAACCCATCTAGCGAAAGCGCTAGCCAAGGAGGCCGGCGTTCCGTTCCTCTTCGTGTCGGCCACAGCCTTCCAGTCGATGTGGTTTGGCATGACTGCCCGAAAGATCAGGGCATTCTTCAAGGCGATGCGCAAGGCTGCGCGAAAAGAAGGCGGAGCCATTGGCTTCATCGAAGAGATCGATGCAATTGGCCTGCAGCGGAGCGGCGTATCTTCGATGTCGGAGACCAACCTCGCGTCAACCATCAACAGGTCGGTCAGCAGCGAGACCGGAAGCATGGTCAACGAGTTGTTGATCCAGATGCAGAGTTTCGACGAGCCCTCGGCCGGCGAGCGATTCCGCGGCAAATTCATCAGTACAGCCAATCTGTTCCTGCCCCCCCATCGCCTACTCAAAAAGAGGGTTCCGCAGTATTCGAATATCCTGTTGATCGGCGCGACCAACCGGGCCAGTCAGCTCGACCCGGCACTGGTGAGGCCTGGCAGGTTCGATCGCATTCTTCATTTCGACATCCCGGGTCGGACGGCTCGGATGCAGTTGCTCGAATATTTTCTGGCTCGCAAATCCCACACAGACGAGCTCAATAGCCGTGAAGCCATTGAGGATCTGGCCTCTGCGACCCTCGGATATACGCCTGCGTCCATAGAGCGCCTGTTCGACGAGGCGCTGCTGCTGGCGGTGAAGGACGAACGAAACGCGATGACGTTGCTGGACCTGCGCCGGGCCCGTCTGGAGATCGAGGTCGGCCTGCCGGAACCCACCGACTACGAGAAATCCGAGGCCGCGACCATCGCATGCCACGAGGCCGGTCACGCGACCGCTGCCTACCTGGTGGGCAAAGGTCGCAAGTTGGAGGTTCTCTCCATCATCAAGAGGCGAGATGCCCTCGGATTCTTGGCCCACCGGCTAGCGGACGAACGACATACTCAACGACAGAGCGAACTACTGGCACTCATCCAGATCTCGTTGGGTGGCATGGTTGCCGAGGAGATCTTCTTCGGAGAATCAGGAACCGGACCAGGCGGAGACCTGATCGGGGCTACGAATGTGGCTGTTGAGATGGTCGGCTCCCTCGGGATGGGGGGATCGCTGGTCTCATATCGAGCCCTGGAGATGGGCGCGATCGGTGGCAACCTGGCCGCCAAGGTGCTCAGCGACAAACAGGGACGTGAAGACGTCGATCGCATCTTGAACGACAACAAGGTGTTGGTCACCCAGCTGCTGCTCGAGAACCGGCACATCGTCGAGGCCTTGCGGGACGCTTTGCTCGATCGAGAGGAACTCATAGACGATGAAATCCTGGATGTTATCCGGGCCGCCGAAGCAAGACACGAGGCGACCGGTGCCGAAGTGACGGTTATCGACCTGAGAGCCGAAACGATCGCTTCCGCCGCGATCAAGAACGAAGATCGATGGGCTCCAAGCGAAGGAGCATCTGAGGCCTAGCCGAGGATAGCGGCCCGCCTATCCTGGGACGACGGCCTTCACCTCGGCGACCAGCGCCGCCACCGCCTCTGGGTCGGGGGCCTCAACATTGAGACGGAGCAACGATTCGGTATTGGACGGTCGCAGGTTCAACCAGCGATCTGGCCAGGTGACTGTCAGCCCGTCTAGAAGATCGATCTGCTCGCCTGCGTAGCGGCTCGCCACCAGATCGGAGGCGATGGCCCGGTCGTCAACCATGAGATTGATCTCCCCTGAAGACGCGTATGGCTCATACGGCAGGCGAAGTTCCGATAGCGGTACGCCCGCCTCCGAAATGACCTGAAGCAGGACAAGCATTGCCAGGGTGCCCGAATCCGCGTAGTAGTTGTCCCTGAAGTAGTAGTGACCGGAGTGTTCGCCTCCAAAGACCGCTCGGGATTCGGCCATTACGGCCTTGATGAACGAATGACCCACCCTGGTCCTAATCGGCCTGCCACCTGCCGCCCGAACCAGCTCCGGCACAGCTTTGGAGCAGATGAGATTGTGCACGATCGTCGCGCCTGGCTCGCGAAGCAGGAACCAATCTGCGATGATCGCGGTGGTAGTCGAGCCGCTGATCGGCTGGAGACGGTCGTCGATGAAAAACGCCCGGTCGGCGTCTGCGTCGAACGCCACGCCTACGTCCGCTCCGCTGGTTCTCATGAACTCGACGAGATCGACGAGGTTGGCAGGGTCGATGGGATTGGCAGGATGGTTGGGGAAGGTGCCATCCGGCTCAAGAAATAGACCCAACAGCTCCGCGTCCAGGCGGTCGAACACATCGGGAATGGCGACTCCTGCCATGCCGTTACCGCCGTCGACCGCTACCGCCAATTGGGATATTCGTTCAGGATCGATGATCGAAAGCATGTGGTCGACGTAGCCGGGAGTCGGATCGACCTTCGAGACCTCTCCGCCTACCGCGCCTGAGTCTAGGTCGATGCTCGCAGCCAGGGTCGCTATCTCACTCAAGCCGGACTCTGCGCTGATCGGCGCTGCACCCGCGCCGCTCAATTTGATGCCGTTGTAGGCCGGCGGGTTGTGGGAGGCGGTGATCATCGCCCCAGGGATGCCGTGTTTGCCTGAGTAGTAGTACACCACGTCCGTCGCCGCCTCGCCTAGATCGACGACCGCGACTCCCGCCCGATGCAAGCCTCGTATGAACGCTTCGCTCAGGCCAGGCGAGCTCTCCCTACAATCCCTCGCCACCGCAATCTGGCGGTCTCCGGTGGTCTTGGCGAAGCCGTATCCAATCCGTTCGGCTGCGTCCTCATCCAACTCGCCGTTATCCACACGTCCGCGGATGTCGTACGCCTTGAAGATGACCTCTAGTTGTCCCATTCGGTATCTCTCCGAGCGCCAGGGCGTGACGATAGCCAGCGGTCCGGCGCCCTCCTACAATCGTCCGACCATGAGCAACGAGGCAAGAAAATGGGCGTCGACTACGCCATCGTGATCCCGATCCACAACGAGGCCGATTTCCTCGACGGCGCTCTCGCCGCATTGATCGGGGAGGTCGACGAAGTCACGTCCTCCTACCGAATAGTTCTCTCGGAAAACGGTTCGTCCGACGAAACGCTGGCCAAGGCGCAAGATGCGGCATTGACGGACGAGCGCATCAGCGTCCTCACCATGAACACTCCTGACTACGGAGGGTCGATGCGGGCCGGCATGGGTTCGGTCCGCAATGCTGAGTGGATCGTCACGTTCGACATCGACTACTTTTCGGGCGCCTTCATCCGAAGTGTGGGCGAAGCCGCCGAGCGATCGGACATCGTCATCGCATCCAAACGAGCGCCGGGATCCGAAGATCGAAGATCCGTCGTCAGAAGACTCGGAACATCTGTCTTCAACATGCTTCTGCGGAGGTTGGTCGGATCGGGGGTCTCGGACACCCACGGGATAAAGGCGTTTCGGGCCACTGTTGTGGAGGACCTCGTCCCATTGGTCGTTCTGCGTCAGGATCTGTTCGACACCGAACTCGTCATTCGAGCGGAAAGGGCCGGGTACCGCATTACCGAGATACCGATAGTCGTCGAGGAACGGAGGGCGGCCAGAAGCTCTCTGCTCAAGCGCATCCCCCGCACCATCCGGGGAATTTTCGTACTCAGAAAGACCTTGGGGAAGGTCAGGCGGATAGGTGAGAACTAGGGGTGCGGTCCATCGAGTCGAGGGATCTCTTGAATACTACATCCCGATACGCGGCGAACTTTGGGATGATCACCAGCCCCGTCGCAACCACCGAAGCCAGATTCGTGCCGATTCTGCTCAACGGACCCCATTTGCGATCTGCCAACTCCAATACGATGACCGTAACTGCCCAGGCTGCCAGATTCACCAGGAAGAATTTGGAAGTCTCCCTGGCATTGCCAACCGATCCGTCGGCTATCCGGAAACTCCAGCGGCGGTTGAGAACGTAGGAGAGGCCAGTTGCCAGAACGAAGGCGATCGTGACGGACCAAAACCCGGTCAGCCACGTCAAGGCAACGTTGAGAATCGCGAAATACACAAGGGTGTTGAAGCCGCCGATCAAACCCACCCTGACCACTTGGCCGAGGGTTTTGCGATTGAAAAACGTTCGAAGGTAGCTGCTCAAGATACCCGCCTCCTGGTGACCCGAACGGCGAAAACGACCCCGATAATCCCGAGTATCGACAGCGCCAATCCTGACTTTTCGGCCCAAGTGGACTTGAACTGAAGGGTGACGTCGCTCTGGGTGGGAATCACCATCATCAGCGAAGGACTGACCCTGAACGGTCCCTCGGCTCCCTCCACCTGCCAGTTCGGGAAGTATGAGACCTTGACCATATGCGGAACGCCGATCGCGGTAGTGCTGAACGAGACGCGCTCGTCCTCGATCTCCACGTCGCTCACCTGTCCGATGGTGGCGATCGGTGTTCTCTCGCTCGGATAGTCAACCTCAACCGTCGGCGGTCTGAGGCCTTCACTATCGTCCACTGCTTTGGCTGTGACCCTCGCCCAATCGTCAGGGCCCTCTTCGACAATCCACTGATCCAGAAGATCGAGATCGTCGTACCAATCGAGGGCAACGTCCACAAAATCGGGCTCTTCACTCGGAGAAAACACACCGGTCATCGATGACAGGAAACTGCTATCGCCCGTTTCGTAAACCCATGGTTCGAAACGAGCGATGTCAACAAGTGAACTCTCTGGCAGTTCGAAAATCGTGAACGGCGTCGTCTCGGCGATCAGGGAGAAGTCCGGGTGGGAAAGAGCTTCCGCCCTTGCCTCTTCGGTGAACGTCACGTAGTACTCGACGTTGAAGAGCTGCATGTGGGCCGATCCTCGGTCGAAATCGAAATTCCGATAGGCCAGGCCAGGGATGGGATTGGACGGCTTCCTGCTCAGCTCGGCCGCGTTCAGAAAGTGGAATGGGGTTGTCAGCGAAGATTCAAAGAAGAGACCCTCCATCGAGGGGTTGGCGCCTTGGGACCAATACGGAAACAGCATCAGAGCCATTGGTGTCCCGTACTGGTTCAGCTCGCCATTGGCCTCCCATTGCACCCTGCCAGGGCCGAGTGCGGCTACACGTTCGGTAACTGCCTGATACTCGGCGAACGGACCCTTCTGCTCGTAGCCCGAATAATTCCACCTTGCCCATCCATCCACGTATGCCTCTTCGGTCACCGTCCCAACTGCGGCCGCACCGATGATGAGCGAGGCGGCGATCGCCGGAATCAGGGTGGCGCTCTGCATGCGAGCCGGCGCCAAGAACAGGCCCACTATCAGCGCAGCTCCTACGATTCCGACCAGCCAGCGCATCTCGATCTGACCACCGGCAACATCGACCTCTCGCCTGGCGTTGGCCGCGGCCGTCATCATGAACACCGCAAACGAACCGACCGCGATCTGAGCCCACCAGGTGCTGAGACGCCTCGGGAGCCGCCTGGCCAGCTCGACCGCAGCCATCCCGACGGCCAGACCCGCAAAAACAGACACTCCAAAAAACCAATGGGGAAGCAACCGGCCATTCCACAGCTTGCTCCCCTGATCGAGCTCGACGAAACCGCCGATCGGAAGCAAGAACGTCAGCACGGCGAACGGCGCAACCTTGCGGGTTCGGATCATCGACCAGACCAGGCCAACCGTCCCTGCGATCAGGATCGGCCACAGCTCGGGAGGAAGGAGCTCATCCAGCCCTTCGAGGGGTTGCCAGTTCATGTCAGTGGTCATATTCAATCTCACCAGGAGCGGCAGCGCCCAGAACGCCGCAACCGCGAACCCCAGCAGCCAAGTGAGCGGAACGTAACGACGGCCCCGTTTCCAGAACAGCATCACCAGGGTCGCGATGACTGCGGTGATCGTGGTCAGCACGTGAGTCAAGGCAGTGAGGGCCAAGAAGAGGGCCGCCCACGGGCCATATTTACGGTCTTCGTGGATCGTTTTGGTGGCGAGGCTCAGGTACACGAGGGCGAGAGCGAACGACCACGAGTAGCTGAACTCACCCGCCAGGGTCGAGGCGATGGTCCCGCCAAAAATCTGGGGGGTGGGGTTTTCGAGAAAAGCGAAGGCTGCACCGGCCGTTCCTGTGACCATCGCCACAGCTCGGCCGAAGCCCATCGCCCGAGCGAAGTAGTAGGTAGCACTCGGCAGAGCCAGCAGGCCGATGACGGTGACGATCTTGAATGCAACGCCGTAGGGAAGGAAGAGGTCAAGGAAGACGATGACGAGAGACGGGAGCGGGAAATAGAAATAGAAGATCGGAAAGCCGGCGAACCACGAGTTACTCCAACCCTGGATTCTCCCCCTTGGCAGCAACTCGTCACGCAGAAACGCAGGGCCGAGAACGTGGGCACCCATATCGCCGCCTGACGGGGTTGTGGCGGTGAATATCAGCCCTGGATTGAGAACGAGCAGAATGATGACGGTCGAAACCGCCAAGCCGCCGATCACAAGCCATTTGGCGCTCGGGTTGATGGAACGCCTTATGTGATCTGGTGGCGCGGCGGGGAGCCGCTCCGAACGAAGAGCCATGGGAACGACGCTAACTCGTTGGGAGAATTGTCAGAAGTTCGAAGCGCAGAGAGTAGGCGAGGCCATCGGGCTACAGGTCCCAAGTCACCTGGACCTGTGGCCGTCCAGGCGTAGCTCAGCGGGACTGGCGCGCGATGTCGAGCACTTGAGACAGCGTTATCGACTCGCCATTGCGGTCCCACCACTTGTGCTCGCACCGGTGGCACGCGCAGAAATAGACCTCTGTCCCGTCCGGGAGCCGTTGCTGAATCTCGATGACGTCTTCGACGCCGCAATCAGGGCACTTCATATCCGAACCAGGATAACCGCATAAGCTCCACATCGGAAGAGATCAAGAATTCGACACATTCGACGTGGTCGGGTCACTCTTCATCCAACAGTTTGCCGACATACCGGCTTCGCCGTTTGCCGTCTTGCGTCCAGTACGCGTACCAATACGGTCCGTGCGGACATCTGGTACACGCCGGTTTGCCACATTTCACGTGTCGAGGCCGCAACCGGACCTCAGGGCGTTCGGCGATCGGACCCCCAAGACGGGCCTCGGCCAAGATCATCAGCCGCCGCAGCCCGTGCTCGTCGAGGTCTTTGACCGCGTCGATCAGATCACGATCGAGCGACACCCGACTACGCGACCTCGAGAGGAGCGAACAAAGGGGTAACGGTTCGCCGGTCGGCCAGACGCCAGCCGAGCGGAGGAGTCAGCTTGTCGGCACATCGGGCGCACATCGGGTAGCCCTGGCCTGGTTTGGGTGCAGCCAGCAGGTCTTCAAGCCACACTTCTGCGCCTTGATAGTCGAAAGCCATTAGCGCCGCACCCGGAGCTGCGCATCGAACACAGTTGGTCATGGCGACAACGATATCCCCGATAGGCCCTGCGACCAAGGACTCACCGTCGCACGCCGCGACGGTCCCCGCCATCGCTATCCGCCTTCCGTTCTCAGCCATCCGCATTCCGTCGCGGCCTGTCGCTCCTCCAGATCGCACTGCGACTCTCGCAGCCAATGGAGCCGGGCCACACAGGGTTCTTACGCGCGGGATCGCGCGTAAGACGATTTTGTCATTCATTCCATTCCTTGGAAGACGAGCTCAGAATGCAAACCGGAAGGCCGACACGGAAAGCGGAAAGCGGACAACCCCTCAGAATCGTGAGAGGCGTTTCTTCCACTTGGCCAGCGAAGCCCCGTCCGGCAATCCAACCACATCATCGAGTACGCGTCCCAGACTGTCGACCAGGACAACTGTCGGAACCGAGTCCACCCCAAACGCGACCCAGCCGTCCGGGTCGTCTTCCCAGGCAATCTCCCGAAAATCATCGCCAAGGCTTTGATTGAGGACCAGCCGAGCCTCTTGACAAGAATCGCAGGTTCTCGAGCTGAAGAAGAAGATCCCTGGCCCTTCAAGAACCCCAATCGGCCAGTCGTGGCCAGGGCCGGCCGGACGCCTGGCGATCAAGCATACGCCAGCAGCAACCACCGCCACCACTCCAAGCCTTAGCGCGATCTCAGCCACCTGTCCCGGTCCCAACCACTGGTATCCCAGCGACATAACCGACTCCAGGAACGTCGATGACGCTCCAGGCGACGCTGAACGGACTCGCCGCCTCGACGATTAGCCCGGCCGCTCCCAGATCGCTGAGGTCTACCGAAGCGACCGCCCCAGCCGCGACTTCGAGCTGCCCATCAACTGTTCCTCCGCTAGAACCGTAAGACACGACAACGGTGTCGACTCCGGTGTTGAGCACCCACATCCGGTACTCGGCGCCTGGCTCCACATTCACGCCAGGCAGGATCCACTGGCTCGAAGGATTTCGGACTCCCGCCATGGCTGCCCTTGCGTCTTGCGCTACACCGACCACAACGGCGCCAAAAGGTCCGTCCCCTGTGATCCGGGCCCCGTATGTCGCTTCGCCCAAATCGGCCAGCGGTATCACCGTTTGGCCAGGCCCCTCGATTCCTCCCGTCACCGGAGTGCTGACCTCGGCTTGGGTACTGAAAACGTCGATCGAGAACTCAACCGGCAATATCGAGGAATTGGTCAGGATGATGCTGCCGGTCAGGCCTCCGTCAACGGTGAGCGGAAGCTCCCAGGTATCACTCTCCCCGACTCCCGACCAGACGGCCACATCACCCCCAGAACCACGCACGAGCGCGGGGATCACTGCTCCGTCGACGTTGTCCACAAAAATGGACAGCGATTGCCGCCCAGGCAGGACTGCACCGATATCGATCGTTTTCGTGCTCCTGGCGGGGATAGAAACACCCTCGAATCCGGTCGCCGCCTCTGCGCCCAATTCACTCACGACCGTCAGATCGACCCTGGCAACATCCAGGAAGGGGTTGAAGAGCCGCAGCGTCAGACGGTCTCCATCCGCAGTCGATCCGCCGCCAACATGCCAGACGTCCGGTAATTCGGACGGACACACGTCCGCAGCTGCGAGTCCGTTTCCTGCCGCCAACACATCGGCGCCGGCCGGCCCCAGACCGAACTCGACTATTGCAGAAGACTCTCCGACAGGTTGGAGCGAGGAGATTTCGATCGATGTGGCACGATCGTTTTGAATCTCGCGTTTCCCGAGCGTCGACATCTCTCCGTTGAAGGGCAGCGAGATCAGATAGTCCGTCCTCGACCTGCTCAACCCGCTCACCGACGTGTCGTTCACGCCATCTGCGAGTGCCCATGGGCAAAAGAAAAAACGAGGGTCGATATCTGCGTCTGTCGCGTCGACCTGAACGGTTTCGACGATGCCGGGATCGAGATCAGCGGGCGGATTCAGTACGGCTGCACTGGCTCCGAGCGCCACAACCACAATGATGACCGAAAGACGCTTCACTGGTCCCTCCTCTCGACCGGCTGCCTGCCCCAGAGGGCGAGCAATACGACCATAAGGAGCAGCGCTCCGACCAACCTCGCCATCAGACGGAAAACGCCGACTCCGCCGAATTCAACGAAGCCGTCCGAAGCGTCGACCCGATTGGACCACTGATCCTGAGACCAGGTTCCCGGACCCCAGCGAGAATCTGCATTCTCCTTGATGAGCACTGTTCCCTGCTGGGCTTCGCCTTGGTAGTCGGCGAGCCCGTATGTCCAGGGCTTCCCGTCATCGGTAACGGCCCTCGGAGCTGGCATCTCTGTCTCGAACACGGTCGCGTCCAGCTGTTGCAGAGGTCGGAGATCGAGCTGGGAACGCAATGACCTGTCCAATATCACTCCGGCAGTTCCACCCATTTCAGGGTCGGTGAACACAATCCATCTGACGCCGAACGGCACCATCGATTCCCCGGGTCGGAGCTCTACATCTTCGGCCAGCCTGTTCAGAGCACTGGCCAGCGCCTGGTCGCCGAGCTTGGGTTCAGGAAGCCAGGCCTGGGCAAACGTAGGAACCGGGCCCGATACCAGCCGATAGGCCGTCCCGTCCTCCAACCGGTAGACCTCACCAGGCAGCTGGTCGGCGGGACCGACGAGCAACAAGCGGTCTGGGCCGTGTGGATCGGCCCGCGAACTCGCAAAGGCAAGGGAGGAGCCATAGTCGTCGGCCGGTAGCCCGGCCCTACCTTCCGGGAGCAAGCCAAACGTGAAGAGAAGAGCTAGCGCGGCGCCCACGATTCCGAGTGTGACAATCGAGGATCGGACGGCGCCCGCATTCTCGGAGGCCTTCTTGCCGTCAAGGGCCGCGCCGACGATCAGGGCAAATCCGATTCCCGCAGTGACGCCGCCGGCCACTGTGAGGTCGAGGCCGGAGCCCAGAGATCCTGACCGAGCGGCAAATGCGCCTAGAGCGGCGAGAATCGCGCCGAGCCCACCAGTTCGAAGTGCTGCCCCAGTCGCACTGGTCAAGACGGCGGAGCCGGCCACAAGTATTCCGACGATCGACACCCAGGACATATCGAACCGGATTGGTTCGCCACCTGTGAAAATCGATGACAGATCTACGGCCGCCAGCCACGGAAAAAGGAAAGGTACGCCCAAACCGCTTACCAGTAGACCCCGACCGGCCGGTCCTAGGTCCCTCCGAGCCACAGCCCATATCAGCCCGAAGATCGCCGGGAGGAGGACCAGGGGTGGAACCATCGCCGCCGCCCAGGCGACCGCCAGTGCGATTCTGGCCAAACGGCCGAGGCGACTCCGCCATCCGGCCGGGAAAGGTTCGAGCACCGCCGCCAGCGCCCAAGGAAGGGTGCCCATTGCAAGAAGGGCCGGCCAATAGCCCAACGACCCGATGACAGTCGCGGCCGGGCCGGCCACCACGATGATCGAAGCCGCGTAGCGAGGAATCTGACCGATACCCAATCGTCTCAGAAGGCGAACGGTGCCTCCGATCGCCAGGGTCGCTGCCCCAATCGTCATCGCAGTGGCGGCCAGAGGGGCTGAAGAGCGCGTCACGAATTGCACAATCGCGGTCGCGCCCACTGCAGGGGGCATCGGCTGCCCGCTGCCGAGACCGCCGAGATTCCATCCGCCCGCGTATGCCCGCAGGACATCGTATGCGTGGTCGGCCAGGGGCAGCGTGAAGCCCACGGATGGCATTCCATCAGACCACAAGGAGCGAGTGAGAACCGCTACGTAGGCGACCCCGACAGTTGAGGCCACAAGTCCGGGCCTGTGCCACACGGCTGAGCTCTGGCTGAATAGCTGGTCCAGATCCTGCTCGTCATCGTCTGCGTCGTCCTGAATAATCGACCCGAACTGAGCAGCAAGGCCGTTCATCTCTACCGAGCCTCTTATCTGATACCTGAACAGTTCGGCGTCACCGGCCTGTCGACTTCGCCTCGCCCGAGCCCGCTCCGTAAGCGTGCTGCCAAAGTGCAAGACGTTCCACAACCAGGCCCGCCCCCAATCCACCAAGGCGAACGGCCTCGCATTGAATGACCAGTAGATCGCAGTCACCAAACCGATGAGTAGGAGGGTCGGTATCGCCCACAGCAGCGTTACAGCCTCGTAGACCTTGAGCATCGAACGGATGCGGCCCGCTTGTTCACGCCACGTTGAGGACCGATCTCCTCTGAACCCTTCGTAGAGGACCTCAGAGGTCGGGGCCACCACCACCCTGCCTCCTGCCAACCTGGCACGCTGACAGAAGTCGAGTCCAGAGGCGAGGTATGGCACAAGGGGGTCGAGACCGCCAAGTCCGATTGCGAGGTCTCGTCTGACCAGCATCGAAGCGGATTCGACGTACGCAACATCACGTATCACGTCGTACTGCTCCTGGTCTCGTTCACCTGCTTCGAGGCCGCTGTACGGATGGCCAAAGATGTCGGTGGCCTCTCCGACGGATATCAGCTCTTCCGGCGCGTCGGCCCTGAGGATCTTCGAGCCAACCACCGAGGCGTCGATCTGGTCTGCGGTAGAAACAAGGGCAGCAAGCGCATCCGGTCTGGGCCTGGCGTCCTGATCGACTATCCAGACGAATGCCACTTTCGCACTCAGAGCGCCCAGCGCATCAGCAACAGAAGCGAACGACTTGATACCTGGACCAATATTGGAGTGCGCGTTTGCGGCGCTGATCACAGAAATCGATTTTGCCTCGTACACTTGCGCTTCTATTGCACTCACGACATCGTCGACGTCACCGGGCCGCCTCGTCACGACAAGCGCGGAGACGTGGCGAGACGCGTCAGAATTGTCAGAGTTCGGGGGGGCAGGGGCATCCATGAAGCCCACATTGTGGAACGAGTCGGGCGGCAAGGCAATCTTGGTGCTGGGAGGACGGGAATGACAACGAAAGTCGTGCTGCTATCCGGCGGTGTTGGCGGGGCGCGCCTCGCAAGAGGCTTCGAGCAAATCACCGAGGTCGAGCTCACCGTCATCGTGAATGTCGGCGACGACGATCGCTTCTATGGGCTCGACGTTTCACCTGACCTGGACACCATGATCTACACCCTCGCAGGGGTGGAGGGCGGCGAGGGGTGGGGGCGACAGGGCGACTCGTCGACCGTCATGGAACATTTGACCGCGCTCGGCATCGACACCCAGTTCATGATCGGGGATGCAGATCTGGCAGTGAATCTCTACAGAACGGATCGAATACGCCGTGGCGACTCCCTCCAGGCGGTGACCGATCAGCTGGCGTCAACTCTCGGAATTAGTGCTCTCATCCTGCCTATGACCAATGATCGGGTCGAGACGCAGGTCAAGACGGAGGATGGCTGGCTGGGATTTCAAGAATATTTCGTTTTGCGCGGACATCGTGACGAGGTGCTCGACGTGAAGTTCGAAGGAGCCGCAGCGGCCGAACCCTGCCCAGGCGTGATCGAGGCCATCAGGGCAGCGGATGCCGTGGTCATCGGACCTAGCAACCCTCCTCTGTCGGTATGGCCGATCCTGGCGGTTCCAAAGGTCTCCGATGCGATTGCTCAGGCTCGCAGGGTCGTGGCGGTCAGCCCTCTCATCAGCGGCCGCCCGATCAAGGGCCCTGCGGACCGGGTTCTGCTGTCGCTCGGATTCAGCCCCGGCAATGTCGGCGTACTCGAAGCGTATGACGACCTGGTGGACGATCTCGTTATCGACACCCAGGATGGTCACGAACGCTCCCGTCTCACCGAACGAGGGGTTTCGGTCCACGTTGGCAGCACCCGGATAGCCGAGCCCGAATCGGCGGCCACCCTCGCTCGTTGGATGCTCGAATTCGTATGAAGGTCGAACTGATCCCCGTGGAGGGGATCCCGGAGGCATCCTCAGGAGACGACGTTGCCGACCTGGTCATGGGTGGACTCTCTGCGTCTGGAATCGACTTGGTGGATGGCGATGTGGTGGTGGTCACCCACAAAATCATCTCAAAATCCGAGGGAAGGGTCGTTCCTCTGCAAGACCCTGGACCCGACGGACATCGCTACCTGGTCGAGCGCGAAGCCAGCACGATCCTGAGGCGAAGAGGGTCGCTGGTCATCGCCAAGACCCGTCATGGGTTCGTGTGCGCCAACGCGGGGGTCGATCGATCGAACGTTGCGCCTGGCAACGCCTTGTTGCTACCGCTTGACCCTGACGCATCCGCCCACCGGATCAGGGTTCGCATCGAGCGGGCCCTCGGAGTTTCCATCGCAGTGTTGGTGACCGACACCTTCGGACGCGCTTGGCGGAACGGATTGGTCGACGTCACTATCGGCATCTCAGGCCTGATCCCAATAGTCGACTACCGAGGCACCAAAGACACGCATGGCAACACGCTGGAGGTCACCGAGGTAGCAATCGCAGACGAGATCGCGGCCGCAGCAGACCTGGTGATGGGCAAGGCAACAGGAATCCCGGCCGCGGTTGTCAGAGGCGTCGACTACCCGAAAGGCCCTGGTCGCGCCACAGACATGGTCCGCGATGCGTCCGAGGACATGTTCCGGTAGCCGTTTGGATGCCGCGCCCCCGAGGCGAGCACGGCAAGGCTGAGCGAAACCATCACACACCGCTGACCCCCTGTGTGTTCGCGGGATCCGCCAACAACAAGACACTGCCCACCATTACTAGTAGCGGGGCGGAGCCCGGTGCAATTGGGTACGCAACAGAGCGATCAGTTCGCCCGTAGGCGACAACGAGGGCCAAGTTGTACCCATGTGGATCGCTGCCGACACGACGACGACCCACCAAACGATTCGATCAGGGAGCCCGACAACGAATAGCACCAGGACATTGGCAACCGCCGCCGCAGCAACAACCGCCCAGTGTCTCAGGCCTGTCGGTCTGTCTGAGTGGCGCCGCTTGGACCAAACCCGCGGTCCCCTTCTTGTGCTCGTATGGCGGGGCGGGACAGAACCCTTGGCGCAATCAAAGGGGATTCCATTGTCACTCATATGAGCATGTGAGCCCACATCGAAGGGGGCGAACAATCTGACATCATTTGGCACCCAAAGGTACACTCACGCCGAGGTTCTGGTCTCCTGACAAGACTGAGAAATCTCGCCCTTTCCCCTGGCAGACCTCTGTTTCTTGTCACAGCCGTCTGATAATATCGAACATATGTTCGACACACTGCTACAAGAAGAACCAGACACAGGAACAGGCGATGTGTCGACCGATGCCCGTGAACAACGCATCTTGGACTGCGAACGGGTCATCGCCCAACTGCGCTCCTTGCAAGCCCAAGAACTCGCAGTATTGGACCGCCAACAGGTAGCGGCCGCCGACGGTGCCAGAACCCTGGTCGAATGGTGCGCCGCCCGCTTCGACGTCTCCCGCCAGGCTGCCCGCGATCTGGTATTGGTCGCCCGGAGCCAACATTCCGACATCAACATGGCGTTGGCAGACGGTGACATCAACTTTGACCGTGCCACCCAAACCACTCGTTTGGCCAACACCGGCTTTGCCGATGCTCTGCAACGCACCGCCGGCTACGACGTCGGAGCACTCAAACGGCTCCGCATCTCCAGAGAACCGCTGGCCCCAGGCGACGAAACCGACATCCATGAGCACCGCAGCCTGGCCCTGCAACCCCGCCTCGACGAATCGCACTACACCGGATGGCTCACCATGGCCGGCACAGACGCCAAACTCCTAGAAACCGCTCTGATGCGCCGAGCCGAGCAACTAAGCCAAGAGTTGCCCGATGGCACGGTCCTGTCTCGTGGGCAGTTGCTGCACGACTCTCTGGTCGACATGGCCACAGACGACCTCGCCCAAAGCGCCCAAGGTGTGGATAGTCCTGGGGCGATCATCTCAGTGTTCGTCGACCCCCAACCAGCCCGGACCGGCCAACCGGCCAGAACCGGTGACCGCCAGCCAGCCGCGCCAGCACCGGTGGTCCGGCTCGACAACGATGTTCGGATCGGACCAAACGCTTTGCAACAACTCCTCTGCGGTGGAGCTGTCGTGGAACTCAACCAGAGTTCCGAACCGCTCGGAGTCGGCAGAACTAGCAAGGCTGTTCCCCCCAGACTCAAACGATGGGTCATCCACCGCGACCTCGGCGCCTGCACCATCGCGGGATGCAACTCGAC